>NZ_JAQYWW010000518.1:0-29081 GCF_036322525.1 Streptomyces sp. BE20
CGTCGTCAAACGCGCGATCTCCAAGTACAACGCCAAAGGCACCATCGACCGGACCAGCTACAAAGCCACCATCAGCATCGACATCCTGACCACACCAGACCCGTGACAGGAATCCGCAAGCTCTATCTACACGGCATTGGATCTAGACCCGACTCTAGGGTCTAGCGTCGAGCCGTCGGCCCGTCGGGTCGACGGAACAGGGGAGAAGCATGAGTATCTGGTTTGTCACCGGGGCATCGCGGGGGCTCGGCGCGGAGATCACCCGCGAGGCACTGGACCGGGGACACAGCGTGATCGCTACAGCGAGGGACGTGTCGGCGGTGCTCGATGCGTACCCGCACCAGCCGGACGGACTGCTGGCCGTGAACGCGGACGTGACCGAACCGGAGCAGCTGACGGCCGCTGTGGAGGCCGGGCTCGCCCGGTTCGGCCGGATCGACGTCGTGGCCAACAACGCCGGGTACGGACTCGTCGGCGCGATCGAGGAGACCTCGGACAAGGCCGCTCGGGCACTGTTCGACGTCAACGTGTTCGGCGTGCTCAACACGCTGCGGGCGACCCTGCCGACGTTGCGCGCCCAGCGATCCGGACATGTCCTGAACATCAGCTCCGTGGCCGGCTTCGCCACCGCACCGGCGACGGGCCTCTACGGCGCGTCGAAGTTCGCCCTCGAAGGCATCTCCGAAGCACTCCACGGCGAACTCGCCCCCCTCGGAGTCCGCGTCACGATCATCGAACCGGGCGGCTTTCGCACGGACTTCCTGGGCAGCGCCAGCCTCCGGATCGAGCCGGCCACCATCGCCGACTACAGCACCGCCGCGGGACCGGTGCGCGAGGCACTGGTCCACAACGACGGCCGGCAGCCGGGCGACCCGGCGAAGGCCGCCAGAGCCATCGTGGACGTCACCGAGACCGCCGAGCCTCCGCTGCGCCTGCAGTTGGGCGCAGACGCGGTCGAGCGTGTCGAGGCGAAACTGGATCTTGTACGGCGTGAACTCGACCAGTGGCGCCACGTAGCACTCTCCACCTCCGTCTGACGGACGAGCGGTCGCCCCGGCCGCCGCCCGCTCGACGGCCGAGCCCGGTCGGTTGAGCGCCCGAGGCTTCCCCCTCCACCGGTCCCCACGATGCCGGACGGTGGACGCGCGAGGCCCTCGCCAGGCGCCCTCCCAGGGGCGCCGGGCGAGGGCCGTTCCGCTGTCGGACGGCCGCGTGCCGTCAAAGCCCTCCGTCAGGCATATCCTCCGTCAGGCGCCCACGGTGAGGCCCCCGTGGGCAGGTGCGTCCTCGAAGGCTTCCTGGTAGTCGGCGTTGGCGATCGGACGCAGGGCGAAGAATCGTTCCGGCAGATCGAAGGCGTCGACCAGGGTGAGGGACTGGTCGGCGAGCCGGGCGATGGCCTGCTCGATCAGGTCGGGCAACTCGTCGAGCCGGGCGGCCGTCAGGTGCCGCTCACCGTGCAGCGTGCCGCTGCGGGCCTGGAGGCGCCGCAGGGTGAACACGAGGTGCAGGTCCAGGAGCGCCGCGCGGGCCTGCGGATCGGTGGCGCGCACCGCCCAGGCCAGCAGGGCTGCCCCGGCCTGGTGCTCGGCCCGGGCGGTGACGGCGTCCAGAGCGGCGGGAGCGGCGGCGTTCCAGCGGCGCAGGCCGTCGCCGGCGGGTGCCTCGCGAAGCCGGGCCCGCGCGCGGACCAGCAGGAGGTGCTCGGCGGTCTGCAGCAGTCTCTGACGGACGGCCGGGTCGCTCAGGCTGCCCTCGGTGGCGCCGGCCGGCGGCGGATCCCGGTCGAGCAGCAGTTCGGCCCCGGTCTTCGCCCAGAGCGCGAGGTTGTCACCTTCGGCGGTGATCGTCCCTTCGACGTCGATGGCCGCGGAAACGATTCCGTTGACGGGGAGGAGGCCCTGGGCCCCGCAGCGCTCACGGCACTCGATCAGCAGGGCACGCGCCTGCCAGGTGATCCAGCCCTTCGCCACGGCGACCTGGCGTTCCGCGACGGTGACGGCCTCCGGGTCCGTGCGGTCGCGCTCGGCCCACCGGGCGGTCGCCACCCGGTGCAGTGCCGTCATCGCGTAGGCGGTGGCGAGCCCTTCGACCAGCGGGCCGTGGTGGGTGCGGTGCGCCCACACGGGTACCCGGCGGTCCGGCCGGGCACCGGTCACCCGGCGGTGGTGGGCATAGCGGACGGCGGTGGCCAGCGCGGCCCGGGCGACGCCGATCCCGCTGGCGCTCATGCAGAGCTTGCCGAGGGTGACCCGGCCGATTCCGGTGAGGAACCGTTTCCGCTTGCTGCCCATCGCGCTGGTGAAGGTGCCGTCGTCCGCGAGCCGGCCCTGCTCGCCGGTCAGCAGCGCCTCGTACGGCAGGCGGACCTGGTCGAAGGAGGTCAGGCAGTGGTCCACCGGACTTCCCGGGCGCAGCGGCAGCGGTCGCACGGTGATCCCGGGCAGGGTGCCCCGGTGGTCGGCGAGCGGGACGAGGAAGAGGAACACGCCGTGGTCGCGGCCCTCGACCAGCAGCCGCGCGGCCACCACGGCGGACTTGGGGCCGCCGGCCAGGCTGGTGTTGGGCATGAACTTCCGGGCGCCGCCGTGCGGGGTGTGCAGGGTGAACGTGCGGTCGGCCTGGTCGTAGGCGGCGGTGGTCTCCAGGGCGGTGGCGTCGTTGCCGTGCGCGAGCTCGGTGCAGAGGAAGGTGCCGATCCGGTCCATGGCGGCGTACTCGGTCAACGGCCGCTTGGGGTGGGGGTCGTGGTCGAGCAGGCTGCCGAGGAAGAGATTGTAGTGAATGCCTGCCAGGACGGTGAGCGCGCCGTCCAGTGGGCCGGTCCACTCGTGGAGGGCCGTCAGCCGGTAGGGGTCGCGGGAGAGTTCGAAGGGGTCGGTGATTCGGTTCAGACGACGCAGACGCCGGTAGGAGGCGTCGAGCTGGTCGGAGAGATCGGTCTCGTGCTGCCGGTGCATCGACGGGTCGGTGGCTAACTCCTGCCAGGGGCCGTGCACCTGGGCCCGGTCGGCCCCGAAGAGGAGATGGCGCAGCTCCGTGACGGCGGGGTCGGGGGTGCCGGGTTCGGCGTCGGCACTGCGGGTGCCGGGAATGGGGATCATGTTCTCACTAATGGCTCGCCCCTCGCGGATGACACGGTGTTGTGATCAAGGTCACCCGGGGTGGCCGTTCCCTGCCTGCCTGTGACCGCCCGCCCGGTCTGCGGACAGCAGGCCGAACGCCGATCCCCGCGCCCGCCCGCTCCCGGTGGCGGGCCGGGAGCCCGCCACCTCGCGGTTCGGGTGACGGGCTGCCAGGGGTGGATCCGCGAAGCGGGTCAGTCCCGCAGGGCGAGCACCAGGGCCGGGACGACGAGCAGGAGTAGCAGCCAGGGTTCGGCCAGGACGACCACTCCCAGGCCGGAGTAGGCCGCGATCTCCGCGGCCCACTGCCGGGTGCGCCGACGCTTCTTCACGGCCTTCTTGTCGGCCTTCCGGTCCAGCTTTCCGTCGTGCTTCTCGGCGTGCGTCCCGTCGTGCTTCTCGAACGACTGCGCCAGCTCGTCTCGGTTGTCGAACATCGGGTCCTCCATCGAATGGTCGTGATCTGGGATGCGGTGCTGCGGTTGGGGAGTGGAGCCTCGGGGTGTCGGCGCTCGCGATCCAGGGGCCGTGAATCGGGCGACGCCGGGGTGCTCCTGTCGACGGCGGTGTCAGTGGTGCGTTCGGCGGTGAGGGGTCATGCCTGACCGATCATGCAGCAGACTAGGTGTGGTCAATCACTTACTCCCTTGCCTGATCGGATGGCCGTCTGCGGGCTGCCATCTTGTCGGACGATTGAACCCGTAGGAGTAGGGGGTTAGGGGGTTAGGGGGTTGACGTCGCCGTTCCGTTTGCTTGTGAGTAATCAACCACTCATTCTTTGGGGCGTCAACCCTTCAGCGCTTCCCGGCGGGCACTGACGGTCCTCAGCTGCCGAGGGCTGCCATTACCTCGCGGAGCTGCGCGAGCGGCTCGGGACCGCAGATCCGCACCACCACCGTCTGCGCGCCGGCGTCCGCGAGCGTGTGGAGCGCTGCGGTGGCCTCGGCCGCCGTGCCCCCGGCCGCGAACGTCGCTGACTCCTCGCGCCCCAGCCACTGCGCGTGTCCCGCGACGGCGTCCCGCAGGGCCGGCGCTGCCACGCCTCCCACGCCCACGAAGGTGAAGGCGGTGATCGTGTAGTCCGCGCCCGCGCCGCCGCGCTCCGCGGCGGCGCGGACCGCGCGCAGGTCCGCCGGGCCGTGGCCCTCGGCCACGAGCGTGCCCTGCGCGGCGCGGCCGGCCAGCTCCAGAGACTTGGGCGAGACGACGCCCGCAATCACCGGCGGCACCGCATTCTTCGCCGGCGGGTGGACCAACTCCACCCCGTCGATTCGCAGTTCACGCCCGTCCACCGTGACGCGCTCGCCACGCAGCAGGCCGCGCACCGCGTTCAGGGTCTCCTCCAGCAGCGCCAGTGGCGACCGTGGGGCCACACCGACCTGCTGCATCCACTCCCGCGCACCGTGACCGATCCCGGCCACCAGCCGGCCGGGGAAGACCCTGGCCAGGGTGGCCACCTCCATCGCCAGCAACGCGGGGCTGCGCAAGGGCGCGGGCGCGATCCCGATGCCGACGCGGAGCCGCTCGGTCGCGCCCAGGGCCACCGCCGCCGCCGAGATCCCGCCGTTCCACCCCAGATCCTCGACGACCCACAGGTCGTCCACCCCCAGCGCCTCGACCTCGCGCGCGAAGGCGGGCAGCCCGGCCGGGTCCCAGGAGCGGTCGTACATCACACCGATACGAAAGGCCGTCATAAAGGGTCAAGCTATATGGCGGGCATGGTCGCCGCCTACCTCATGGTCCAGCCCACACCGGCACCGCCCGGCGCCCACCCACGCCGTGATCCCGGACAGGTTCTCGGCCCTCGGGTGCTACGGCGAGCTCCGGAGCGGCCGGCGGCGGGTGGTCCGGGCAGGAGTCCGCCCTGCGGAGGAGACATGACGCGACAGGCCGGTACGTCCCTCAAGAAGTCGGGGCCCGCTGCCGAGAAGGCGGATGTGACCTACTCATCGACGCGCCGTGCGCTGCTGACCGGTGCCGCCCTCCTCGCGGCCGGCGGACCATCGGTGCCGGCCGCCGCCTCGCCTGCCCGCACGACCGGCCGGGCCATCAGGGAACGACAGGTGGACGACCGGCTGATCGAGCTGACCGTCGACTCCGCGGCCCTGGGCCGCACCGTCCCCGTCGCCCTCCTGACCCCTCGCGGCTGGGACCGCCGAATGCCCGGCGACCGGTGGCCCACGCTCTACCTCCTGGCGGGCGGCGACGGCGACCACACCACCTGGGCCACCATGTTCAAGGTTCAGGAGCTGGCCGAACTCCACGACGTCCTCGTGGTCATGCCGGCCATGCCGCTCTTCGGTTTCTGGACCGACTGGTGGAACCACGGCCGGGCCGGCGGACCCCTGGTGCGCACCTACTTCCTCCGCGAAGTCATCCCCCTGGTCGAACGCGACTACGGCGCCGGACCCTGCCGCGCTGCGGCCGGAGAGTCCCAGGGCGGCTTCGGGGTGTTGGGCATGGCCGCCCGAATCCCGGGCCTGTTCGGCGCCGTGGCCGCCTTCAGCGCCCCCTTCCACCCCGTCCGCCACCCGGAGATGTGGCTGTCCGGCGCGGCCTACGTGGGCCTGGACGGCTACGCCATCTGGGGAGACCCTTGGAAGCAGTGGGACGTCTGGCTGGACTGGGACCCGTACTACCGGGCCGAAGGGCTGCGGAACACGCCCGTCTACCTCTCCTCCGGCGACGGCACGCCCGGCCCGCTCGACGCCGACGAGCCGGAGGTCCACATCCCCGGCACCGAGAAGTGGATCGCCCTGTTCCCCGACGACGTCGTCTCCGTCACCGAGGCCGCCTGCGGCTTCGAGGCCCGGGCGCTGGACCGCAGGCTCAAGCGCCTGGGGGCACCGGTCACCACGCACGTCTTCCCCGGCACCCACACCGGAACCTACGGGTACCGCGAACTCCGCCACGCCCTGCCGATACTGCTGGACGCCCTCCGCCCGTAGCGGCGGCACGGGGGCGCACACTACAGCTCCGATCAGTGACGAGCTGCCAGTGGCTGGTCTGGTTGGATACGGGCATGAGCAGCGGCAGCCACCGGGAATCAGGCCTTTCCAAGAGTGTCTGGAGTGACACCGACTTCGAGGAGATGGGATGGCACGACGCCACCATCCACGGCCTGCACGTGCAACAGACCGACGACGTCCTGCCGCGGCTTCTGTTCGACCTCGACTACATCGTTCGCTGGGTCCACCCGGTGCGGCCGGCGAAGAGTTTCTCCTTCTGGGTCTCCCCGGCGACGCTGGTCTTCGAAGAGGTTTGGGAGCTTGAAGGGGAACTCGGATTCAAGGACTCGTCCCCGGAGCTGGAGATCGCCGACGTGCACCAGTTGGTCCCGGACGACAGCAGGAAGGACCTGCCGCTCTGGCACATCGAGGGTCACGCCTTCGACCTGAAGTTCCGCGCGTCGGGCTTCCGCCAGTACGTCCGACATGCCCCGCGACTCACCCCGGGCCCGGTCCTGTCCAGCGCCGCGCGCGGAGGCTGCTGCTTCACCGAGATCGGGTTCAGCTGAGCAGGTAGGGCCCCCACCGCAGCCCCGGCGTCGCCCCCGGTTCGTTTCCCGGCGGCTGCGGGGGAGGGCTGCCTGCTCGTTGCCGGGTTGTGGGCTTGTAGGGGCGGGTGGCGCCGACGGGCGAGGCGGGTGCTTCGCCCGTGAGCGGTGTCCGCCTCCCGCGCTGACACGGACGGCCGGAGCCTCGCCCTCGGCTCGGCCGATCCGGTGTGGGCGTGTGGGCCCGGTGGGCCCGGTGGGGGCGGTGCTTCAGCGGGGGGCGGATGCGGGGGAGAGCCCGATCTCGGCGAGGAGCAGCCGGAGTTGCTGCTCGGCGAGATCGGCCGTCGCGTTTCTCAGCCAGCGGAGGTGGCCGAAGGCTTCGAGGATGACGAGCCCGTGCAGCCTGGTCCAGGCTCCGAGGATCGCGGCCGCGGCGGCGGTCGGGAGGCCGGGGTCCAGTTCGGCGGCGTAGCGGGCCAGGGCCGGGTCGGGTGCGACGTCGTCGGGCAGGCGTAGCCGGCCCTCCTGCCAGGCCTCGACGAACAGGGGCGCGAGTGCCCCGCCGACGCGTCGGGTGGCGGTGCTGGTCGGGCCGTCCGGTGGGGCGGCGTAGCCGGGGACGGGGGTGCCGTAGATCAGGCCGAACTCCTGGGGATGCTCGACGGCCCATCGGCGGTAGGCGGCGAGTGCGGCGAGCAGCCGGTCGGCCACGTCGGCGTCCGGGTCGGCGTCGCGGGCCTGTTCGAGGGCGTCGCCGAGCCGGTCGAAGGAGTCGGTGATCAGCGTGGTCAGCAGCGTGTCGCGGCTGTCGAAGTAGCGGTAGAGCCCGGCGGGGCTCATGCCGAGGTCGGTCGCGACCGTGCGGAGGGAGAGCTGGGCGGCTCCGACCTCGCGCAGTTGGCGCAGGGCGACGGCCTTGATCTCGTCCAGGGTCTCGGCGCGGAGCCGTTCACGGCGGGTGGGTGAGGGCATGCGAACACTCTAGCAAAGTGCGACTGCCGTTTACATTGCGAACACTGCTCGCTAAAGTGCGAACACCAGTCGCACAGTGAACGCCACTCGCAAGGAGTTCGTGTCCATGTCCGTGACCCATCACCCGGTCCCTCTGTCCGGCGTCCCGCCCCGCGCCTTCGACCCCCGGCGCACGGCCGCCGTTCTGCTGGCCGTCGAGGGCCTCCTCCTCATCGTCCCGATCGTGGTGCTCGGAGCCGCGATCGGTTGGCCCGCGAGCCTCGACGACCCCGCCGCCATCGCGCTGCCGCGGCTGCTGGAGAACGAAGGTGCCGTCCGCGCCGGATACGCCGTCTACCTGGTCTACTCGGTCCTGTTCCTGCCGGTCGCGGTGTGGACCGGCAGGGCCCTGACCGGCGGTACGGAGAGCCTGCTCACGCGTCTGGCCGTCGGGTTCGCCGTCGCCTCGACCCTCGCCCGCACGATCGGCATCTCGCGCTGGCTGCTGGCGATGCCCGGCCTCGCCGAGACCTACGGCGCTGCGTCCGACGCGGCCGCACGCGAGGCGGTCGCCGTGCAGTACCAGGTGCTGAACGACTTCGGCGGCGGCGTCGGCGAAGTCCTCGGCGTCTCGCTCTTCGCGGTGGGCTGGCTCGTGTGCGCCTCGGTGGCCGCCCTGCGCGCCCGCACCGCACCGCGGTGGCTGCTGATCGCGGCACTCCTCACCGCGGCAGGTCTCGCCCTGCCGCTGGTCGAACTCGCCGGCGCCGATCCGGGCGCCGCCACCTCGATCGGTTCGGCCCTGCTCCAGCTGTGGTTCCTGGCCGCTGCCGTCGTTCTCGCGCGCCGGGCCCGCTGACCTCGCCGCTCCTCGGAGCCCCGGCGGCGGCTCCCCTCGGGGCCGGCGGCGCGGTGGGACCCGCCCCGCCGACCTCGCCGCCGACGCCGGCGCCACCACCACCGAACCCGTCGTATCCCAGCCGTCCCATCGAAGGAGCGCACCATGCCCACCCCTCTGCACGTCGTCCTCGGCGCCGGCGGCGGCATCGGGTCCGCCGTCGTCCGCGAACTCGTGCGCGGCGGCCACCGCCCCCGCGCCGTCGGGCGCACGCCGATCGACGTGCCGGCCGGCGTCACCTCCCTCACCGCCGACCTGACCACCACCGAGGGCGCCCGCGCCGCCTTCGCCGGCGCCGCCGTCGTGTACCACTGCGCCCAACCCGCCTACCACCGATGGCCGCAGGACTTCCCCGGGCTCACCGACGCCATCGTCGAAGGGGCCGCGGCGGCCGGCGCGAAGCTCGTGTTCGCCGACAACCTCTACCGGTACGGACCGATCGACGGGCCGGTGTCCGAGGAGACGCCCCAGCGACCCACCAGCCGCAAGGGCGCCGTCCGCAAGGCGATGACGGACCGGCTCCTGCGGGCCCATGACAGCGGACGCCTTCGCGTGACCATCGGCCAGGCCGCCGACTACTACGGTCCCGGCGGTACGAACAGCGTCATCGGCGCCGCAGTGGTGCCGGCCGTACTCGGGGACCGGACGGTCTTCTGGCCCGGGCGCCTCGACGTCCCCCGTACCCTGCACTACCTGCCGGACGTCGCGGGCGCGCTGGTCCGGCTCGGCGAGAGCGACGCCGCGGACGGGCGGGCCTTCGTCCTCCCCGCCGCCCCGGCGCTCACCCCGCGGCAGTTCATCGAGGAGGTCGCCGCGGCAGCCGGCACCCGCGCCCGCGTCCGCGCGACCGCGAAGCCGCTCATGCGACTGGTCGGACTGTCCAACCCCGCCGCCCGGGAACTGGTCGACATCTGGTACCAGTTCGACCGCCCCTGGACCGTCGACGACGGGCTGTACCGCCGGACCTTCGGTCCCGCCGAGGTCACCACGCCGCAGGAGGGCGCGGCTGCGACGGTCGCCTGGTACCGGGCCCGCACGGTGGCCCACGCCTGAGGGGACCCGTCGTCCTCGCCCCGACGTGCAGGTGCCGGGCCTGCCCCGGAGTGCACGCAGTCTCCCCACGTGCGGGGATCCGTCCGGCACGGTCGTCGTGCTGCGACGCGGGGCATTCGTCACGGACGGCGGTGTCGGCCGGGTTCTGGTTCGCCGAACGCGCCCGCGGTACAGGCCCGCCGAGGTGATGCCCCTGCGGCCCGCACGGTGATGCCCCCGCGCCCGCACGGCCACCGGCCGAAGGGGCACTCACCGTCGGCCGGGTGGACAGGAATCGGACCGCTGCACCGTCGGACGGCGTCGTCGCCTACAGTGAGTCACTCGCGGGAGGAGCGTGGTGAGGGAACGGGTGGTGAGAGCGGCCGAGCCGGGCCGTCGTGTCCGTCCGGGCACGGCGGTGGCGCTGCCGTGCGTACTCCTCGCCGTCTGGGCCCTGTGCCTGGTCCTGCTCGGTACGGCCCCGATCGCGCAGGCCGCCCCCGCGCCGGCGGTCCCCTCGGCCGCACCCGCCACCCCCGTGCCGGTCGGCCCCGCACGTCCGGAGGTCCGGCGCGGGCCGGAGCGCAGCGGCTCGGATGCCGCCCTGCAACGGACGACGGCCACGGAACCCGCCACGCGGTTGCCCGTTCTGCCGCCGGCCGTCCTCGCGTGCGCGTGCCCGGCCGGTCCCGCGCCCCTGACGGGGGCGTCCGCCCCGGGGCCGCGACAGGAACGGGCACCGCCCCACGGCGCGTACGACCCGCGGCTCACCCGCGGTCCTCCCTCCACCCGGAGCAGCTGACGTTCCACGCGCCCGCCGTCCCGGGAGCCGCGGCATGCCCGCGGCCCGGAACGAGAGGGATCCGGCCGTTCGACGCCGGAGGCTCCTTGCGGCGCGTTGTCCCCTTGCGTCCGCCCGTCCCCGGGAACGGCACCCGCCTGTCGGCGATGCCCGGATCCCGCGGACCGCCCGTGGAGAACCCATGTCCTCTCGTCGTGCCACGTTCTGGCGTGCGCTCCTCGCGCTCGCCGTCGTCGGCGTCTCGTTCTACGTCGCCCTGACCACACCCGCCCGCCTCGGCCTCGACCTGCGCGGCGGGACCCGTATCGTCCTGGAGACCCAGGACGCGCCCGGGGTGCGCGCCGACGCCGCCGCCACCGACCGGGCGCTGGAGGTGCTGCGCCGCCGGGTCGACGGCCTCGGTGTGGCCGAACCCTCGCTCGCCCGCTCCGGGGAGCGCCGTA
Source organism: Streptomyces sp. BE20 (assembly GCF_036322525.1). Classification (NCBI taxonomy): domain Bacteria; kingdom Bacillati; phylum Actinomycetota; class Actinomycetes; order Kitasatosporales; family Streptomycetaceae; genus Streptomyces; species Streptomyces sp. BE20. The sequence continues at coordinate 10,751 of NZ_JAQYWW010000518.1, forward strand.
TCGTCGTCGAACTTCCCGGAGTCCAGGACCCGCGCAAGGCCGCCGAGGTCATCGGCCGCACCGCGCAGCTCACCTTCCACGCCGTCACCGGCGCCACCGCAGCCGCCGACGGACCGGTCGGGTCCCCGGCGGCGGACGGCTCGCGGGCCCTCGCCGATCCCGACGTACCCGGCAGGCACCTGCGCCTGGGCCCGCCTGCCCTGACGGGCGACGGGGTCAAGAGCGCCCGGGCGGTACTCGACACCCGGTCGGGCAGCGGCTGGGGCATCGACCTCTCCTTCCGAGGGGCGGCCGCCGACACCTGGGCGCGCCTCACCGGAGACGCGGCCTGCGCCGGGCCGTCGGACCCCGCCCGGCGGGTGGCGATCGTGCTCGACGACCGGATCGTGTCCGCGCCGGGCATGCAGGACAGCGTGCCCTGCGGCCGGGGGATCGCCGGCGGTTCGGCACAGATCACCGGCGCGTTCTCGGCCGACGAGGCCCGTGATCTCGCGGCGCTGGTGGAGGGCGGCGCCCTGCCCGTGCCGGTGAAGGCGATCGAGCAGAGCACCGTCGGCCCCTCGCTCGGCGCCGAGGCGATCCGGGCCAGCGCTCTGGCCGCGGGCATCGGCCTGCTGTGCACCGCGATCTTCATCATTGCCGTCTACCGGCTGCTCGGCGCACTCGCCACCATCGCGCTCGCCCTCTACGGCCTGATCTCGTACGCCGCCGTGGTCGCGCTCGGCGCGACCCTCACGCTGCCGGGACTGGCCGGCTTCGTGCTGGCGGTCGGCATCGCGGTGGACGCCAACGTGCTCGTCTTCGAAAGGGCCAGGGAGGAGTACGCCAGGCTCGGTGCCCAGTCCCGTGGACAGAAGCGCGGACCGGAACGCGGACCGGAACGCGACCTGCGGCGCTCGCTGCACACCGGGTTCGCGAAGGCGTGGAGTGCCGTGGCCGACTCGAATGTGACGACGCTCCTGGCCGCCGGGCTGCTCTTCGTCTTCGCGATCGGGCCGGTCAAGGGCTTCGGAGTGACGCTCTCGATCGGCGTGCTGGCCTCCATGGTCTCGGCCATGCTGATCACCCGGCTGCTCGCAGAATGGGCGGTACGGCGGCCCTTCGTCGCGCGGCGGCCGGCCCTGACGGGACTGGCGACCGTCGGCCGGCTGCGGGTGCGCCTGACCCGGCGACCGCCGCGGCTGATGCGCCACCGGCGGCGGTGGCTCGGAGTCTGCGCCGGGCTCCTGCTGCTGGTCCTGAGCGGCATCGGCGTGCGCGGCCTGGAGTTCGGCGTCGAGTTCACCGGCGGGCGGGTGGCGCAGTACACCGCCGCGAGGCACATCGACGCGGACGCCGCCCGTGCGGCGGTGATCGACGCCGGGTTCCCACAGGCGGTGGTGCAGACCACGGGCGACACGGGCGTGTCCGTCCGTACCAAGGAGACCGGCGACGACCAGCAGCAGCGGATCCGGGAGGCACTGACCGCCGTCACCGGGGAGGTGTCGGTGGAACGCGACGACCTGGTCGGGCCGAGTCTGGGCAGCGAACTGCGCACCTACGCCGTGATCGCGCTCGGGGTGGCTGTCGCGGCCCAACTCCTCTACCTCACGGTCCGGTTCCGCTGGACGTACGCGGCGGCGGCGGTGACGGCGATGATGCAGGACGTGCTGCTCGTCGTCGGCCTCTTCGCCTGGCTGGGCAAGCCCGTGGACAGTGTCTTCCTCGCCGCGCTGCTCACCGTGGTCGGGTACTCGGTCAACGACACGGTCGTGGTCCTGGACCGGCTGCGTGAACTGCGCCGCGGCGGCAGGTCGTCGAGCTGGCCGGAGCTCGCGGACCGCGCGGTGGCGCAGACGCTGCCTCGTACGGTGAACACCGGAATGGGCGCGCTGTTCGTCCTCGTGGCCCTGGCGGTCCTCGGTGGGGACTCGCTGACCGACTTCTCCGTGGCGCTGCTGGCGGGGGTGGTGGTGGGCACCGCGTCGACGGTGTTCACCGCGATGCCGGTGACCGTGCTGCTCCAGGAGCGGTACCCCGACCGGCCGCAGGACCCGGCTCGGCCGAGTGCCGGCCGAGCCGCGCCCGCACGCGAACGCAACGGGGCCGTCGTCTGAGCCGCGGTACCGGCCCGTCCTGACCGGCCGATCCTGACCGCCCGTTCGCGCGGCGGTCGACCACGGAGACTCCCGGGCCCCGGCGCACCGCACCCTGGCCGAAGCCGGTCACTGGTCGCTGCCCGGAGTCGGGGGTTTGTCCCGCCGGATCGGGGTGAGAAGAGGACGGGGCGGTCAGGACAGGGCCCGGACGGCGGGAATCCCCCCTCCCGCCGTCCGGGCCCGCACCGCTCCGGCGGTCCGGGCTCGTCCGGCAGCGCGGCCCACGGGCGGGTCGGCCCCTCGCGGGGTCGGCCCGCCGGTCCGTTTCCCGGTGGACACGGTCGGCAACGTGGTCCGCAGATCCCGTGGCACCCCGCCCCCTCCCGGGCACCCGGGAGCGTCGCCGCTGGTCGCACGTCCACCCGCGTACGCGGTTGTCGGTGGCGCGGGCTAGGTTCGTGATCATCAACCGGACCGAGTGGGGGCGCCGTGACCGACCGCGCAGACGAGACGATCAGCTGGGACGAGGTGCGCGCCCTCGTGGCTGCCCGGTTCCCGCACGGGGTGATCGACCGGCTCGGCCCGGTCCCCGCCGCCGAACTGCGTCACCTGCGGGCGCCGTTGCGCAAGCTCCGCACCGAGCTGGTGCGCGAGCTCACGGCGGGCGACCCCGGCCGGTACCGTGCCGCCTACGACCAGCTCGCCGCCCTGCAGTTCGCCGGGATCCTGTCCGCCGCGACCCCGGCCGAGGCCCTGGACTGGCTGACCTCCCGGCGCCTGCTCGACGTCTCCTGGCCGCTGCCCGGCGGAGGCGCCACCAGCCCCGACCACCACGTCGTCCTGAGGGCGCTGCTCGTGCCGCACCGTGACGCGGCGTTCCACCGTGAACTCGCCGTGCGGCTCGCCGAATGGCTGCCCGCGCGAGGCGACGCCAACCGCTGGATCGTCGCCCACGGCCTCGCCGTCTGGTCCGGCGCCGAGGTCCCCACCACCGACGGCTACGTGATCGGCTGGCTGCGCGAGGGCGGCCTGATGCACTACCACCACCGCGAGATCGGTGAGTGGTTCGCCGACCAGGGCCTGCGCGAGCCGGTGCCGCACCACGACTCGCTGCTCTCCTGGCTGCGTGCGCAGCCCCGGATCGGCGAGTTCGTCCGTCGGCTCTTCGAAGTCCCCGACGTCGGGACCGAGTTCGCCGACCGGTACGCCGCCGGCCACGGCCCGCAGAACCAGTGGCCGACGGCGCTCACCGCACTCGCGGGCGAGGGCCTGTTCGACCGCGCCGAGTTGATCGACCTGTGCCTCGGTCTGCTGCTGCGCGGTGACCGACCCGGCAACCTGCGCGGATTCCTCCAGCTCCACACGGCACTGGCCCTCGACGCGGAGGAGATCCTCGCCCGGGCCCGTGACCACGTCCAGCTGGCCGTCGACGGTGCGCCGGGTGCGGCGAAGGCCGCCCAGAAGGCACTCGGCTCCGTGAACGCGCGGCTGCCGGGAGACCTGCTCGCCGAACTCACGGCCGGGGTCCTGGCCCGACCGGAAAAGGCCCTCGCGACCGCCCAGTTGGGTCAGGTCGAGGCCGCGCTGCGCCGTGACCCGGCCGCGGCCGAGGACCTGCTGCCCGCCACCGTCACGGCCTTCACCCACCCGGCGCCCGCGATCCAGGAGCAGGCCCTGCGCCTGGTCGCGCGCTACCTGCCGCACGTCACGCCCGCCACCGCCGAAGCCGTGCGCGCCGCCGCCGACGGCCTGGGCCCCGCCCTTCAGCGCGACGCCCGCAGTCTGCTGGCCCTCACGGCCCCGAGCGCCGGGCCGAGCGAGGACATGCCCGTCGTGGCGGTGTACGGGGGCCCCGCCCCGCTGCCGGCCCCGCCCGCCGACCCCCTGGAAGCCGCCGAGCGGCTGAGTGCCGTGATGGCCGCCCGCCTGCCCGACCCCGGGGAGTTCGAGACGGTGTTCGCCGCCCTCGTCGCGGAGCACCACCGCGACGAGGCCGCCCTTCGCGACGCGCTCGCCCCCCTCGCCGAACGGCGGGACCGGGACCCGAACCGGCTGTTGGGCATCCGCAGCATCGAGGCAGCGCTCGGTTGCCTGCTCGACGCCCTCACCGGCCGTGCGAACGAGTCGGACCGGCACACCGCCACCCTGCTGGGCCTGCCCGCCTACGTCAGGACTCCGGCCGTGGCGCCCGCGTTGCGCATTCACGAGGCGGCGCGCCGGATCACCACCGCGCCGGTGCCGTTCCTGCTCGCGACGCCCACAGCGGGCGACGGCACGATCGACGGGGCCGTGCTGGTGGAGCGGCTCACGGCGTACCGGAACGCCGGTGCCCGGCCCTGGCCCGAGGACGTGGCCCAAGCGCTGCTCCGGGTGGCCCCGCACGCGCTGGCGGCGGTCCGCACCGCCGCCGGCGGGCTCGGCTTCGATCTGCCCGCAGACCCGGCGCCGCCCGCACCGCAGCGGTTCCACGTCCAGTCCCCGTTCCAGCCCGAACCGGTCGGCCCGCACGGTCGGCGCCCGCCCACCGTCCCGCGCATCGCACCGTTGCCCGTCGACGGCGCCGTCGTGGCGGACGCCGACGCCCTCGCCCACACCGACGACGCGGCGGTGCCCGAGGGTGTCACCGACCTCCTCCAGGCCGTCCCGGACCCCACCGAGCACGCCCGGTTCGTGGGCGTGCCGTCGCTCTCGACGACCGAGCTCCTCCACCTGGCCTGGCTGGCACCCTGGCACCCGGAGGCCGTCGCCGCGCACGGCCTGCCCTCCGTGGCGTTCCGCGCGGACCCGTCCGCTCCGCGGGGAGCCGACCCCCTGTTGCCCCGGTTCGCCGAGGCCCCGGGCGAGTTCGGACCGGTGAGTCACCTCCTGCTCGCCTACGGGCTGACCGCCACCCGTGCGGAGAGCCGCACCGCCGCGCTGGACTTCCTGCTGACGGCCACCGCACGCGGTCGGCTCCGGCCGGAGGTGCTCGGCGAATGGCTCGCGGCGCTCTGGCGTCTGTCCGTGGTGAAGCCGAACCGGATCCTGCCGGTCCTGGCCGATGCCGCGCGCAGCGGCGCGGGTCCGGCGGTATGGGCGACGCTCGCGGCCGTGATCACCGAGGCCGCCGACGAACCCGGGCGGCGCGCGCTGGCCGACGTCCTCGCCCTCGCCGCCGAGTGCGCGGCGGCCGAAGGCATCCGCACGACCCTCCCGGCCCTCGACATCCTGGCCGGATCCGCCGCACCCGGTCGCGTCCGAACGGAGGCGGCCCGCCTGGCCAAGATTCTTACGACGTAACCACAGCGGAGGCGCGCTACGGCGAGGGACCGGGGGAGCCGCCGCTCCGCCCGCCGCCCCGGCTGCGGTGCGGACGGCGGCCCCGCGCCGGGAGCCGCCGTCCGGGCCCGGACTCATCGTCCGCCTGCCCTCCGTGGCCGGTCGGGCCTCCAGGCCCGCGTGGAACTCCGCTTCGCCGGAGATGTGATCGCGACCGGTAGGGGCAGGAGCCGGGTGACGCCGTGGTGGGCGCCGCCGGTCAGGAATGACCGGCGGCACACCCGCGCCCGTCGGAGGACGGAGCGCGTCGGCGTCCGCATGGCCGTCTCGCAGGCACTGTCGCCCGGCGGCGGGGCAGGGGCGCCCTCACCTTCTTTGCCTCCCCTTGACGGAGATGCTCCGGATCCACCAGGGTGTGGGCAACTCCCTCGCACCGCCGCCCCATTGGCACTCCCCATCCGGAGACGGCATGCGCGCATCCACCGGCCCGACCCGCCGCACCGGCCGCGTCGGCCTGTTCCTCGGCCTCGCGGCCGCACTCGCCCTCGGCGGCTCCACCCTCGCGCCGGCCGCCTCGGCGGCGTCGCCCCTGCCGAACGTCGAGCTGATCGTCAACGGGCGTTTCGACTCCTACCCGTGGATCTGGGACTGCGAGGCGAACGCCTCGCGGAGCACCGTCCCGCACCAGCACCACATCACCGGCCGGCCGACCGCCACCAGCTACGCGGGCTGCACCCAGAAGGTCCGGGTCCAGCCCGATTCCCGGTACACCCTGAACGCCTCGGTGCGCGGATCGTACGCTTTCGTGGGCGCCTCCGGCGCGGGTGGTGAGAGCGCCGCCACCTGGTCGAACGAGAGCGAGTGGAACACCCTGACGGTAGAGGTCGCCACCGGTCCTGACACCACCGAGCTGACGGTCTACTTCCACGGCTGGTACGAGCAGGCCCCCTTCAGCGTGCGCGGGGTGTCCTTCGTCGGTCCCGGCATCCCCCCGAGCCCGTGCGGCGAGCCGGACCCGCAGACGGCGAGCCCCGGCCCGGGGTCTCCCTCGCCCAGCCCCAGCTGCTCGCGCACCTACATTCCCTGACCGCCCGAGGGCCCCCGCTCCCGCACCGTCCGGACACCCCCACATCGGAGACGCCATGCGTTCGTCCAGTCGCAACCGTAGTCGTAGCCGCAGTCGCCACGCCCATGGCGGAAGCCCGATCGGCGCCGCCCTCGGCGCCCTCGTCCTCGCCGGGGCGGCGGCCTTCGCCGCCGGCAGCTCCGCGTCCGCCCAGCCGGCACCCCTGGAGTGGATCAGGAACGGCGACTTCGGGAGCCCCCTGCCCCACGGCTGGTCCTGCGACGGCGACGTCGTCCAACTCGCCCGGGGCGTCGAGGGCCGGCCCGGCAGCCACGACTACGCCGGCTGCTTCCAGAAGGTCGCCGTCGTGGCCGGTACCAGCTACGACTTCTCCGCGTACGTGTCTGGCGCGTACGCCTTCGTGCGCATCACCGGCACCGGTACGGGCACGGGCGAGGTCCAGCTCTGGGCCGACGGGGCGGCGGACTGGACCGGTCTGCGGGCCAACGTCGCCATCGGGAACTCCCACGAAGTGACCGTCCACTTCCACGGCTGGTACGGGCAGGGGCCGTACCGGATCAGCCGCATCTCACTGATCGGGCCGATGTACCCGGACCCGTGCGCCACCGCCACACCCGGCCCGTCCGGAACTCCCACCTGTCTGCCGCGGCCGGTGGCACCCTCGGGAGGGCCTGAGGCCCCCACGGGTGCCTGAGCGGCAGCGGGGCACGGGCCCAGGCTCCGGCGTAGTCGGCTGACGCCCGGTAGGTGGTGATCTGTTGGCTGGTGGACCGGCGCACCGGGATCCCGTGGGAGACCGGTTGCCCGCCCGCGCTGCCGCGCCTTTTCGGCACGGCCCGGTCAGACAGCGGAAAGGTGCAGCTTGAACGGCGAACCGTTGGAGCTGGGCGTCCAGCCGTTCGACCGCGCGGCCCGAATACCTGCGGCGACTTCGCGCGGCAGGACCACCTCGGACGGCAGCATGGTCGGTTCGAGCACGGCCGGCCGACCGGTCTCCACGACGAGCGTCGTTCCGGGACAGGCCGCGTCCTCCACCATGTAACCCAAGGTGATGCCGTCGTAGTCGCAGCACGGCTTCCTGCTCACTCGCCAGCGGTACTCGACGCCGTCGACGACGATGCGGCGGGAACCCTTCTTCGCCAGTGCCACTCTTTGCCCTTCGGCCTACGACTGCTCGTACACGTCTGTCGCCAGTCTCCCTGGACAGCACCCGCATGTCACCGGGTTCGGCCCGGAACCGGCCACGCGGGGCGTCGCCGTCGACGCGGGTCGGCAGTCGGCGGACCGCCACCTCCGGACGCACTTCGGAGGCCGGCGGCGCGAACACGCGGGAGAGCACCCGATACCACACGTGGGTGGTACCCGATATGCTTCCTCACCTGGGAGGTGACTCCGACCGGGGTGGAAGCAAGGGCCTCGACAATTCTTCTTCTTGCTGGTCGTGGGCACTTCGCGTCGTACCTGACCGCCTGTCGGACACCGCACTTCATGACATGACGATGGGGTGAACGCGATGCCTCTTGAAGGCGAGTACGAGCCGGGTCCGGTGCAGTGGGTGGCCGATCAGGTCGAGTTGTACGAGAGTTCGGACGGCAGGCAGGGAGCGACGCTCTGGGACACGGGCCTGCCCGTCGTCATTCTCACGACGCGCGGCGCGAAGAGCGGCAAGATCCGCAAGACCCCGTTGATGCGCGTGGAGCACGAGGGGCGGTACGCGGCCGTGGCCTCGAACGGCGGCTTCCCGCGCCACCCGGTCTGGTACTTCAACGTCAAGTCCGACCCGCGCGTCGAGCTCCAGGACGGCGCCGTGCGGCGGGACATGACGGTCCGTGAGGTCACCGGCGACGAGAAGGCCGAGTGGTGGGATCGCGCGGTCGCCGCGTACCCGCCGTACGCCGACTATCAGAAGAAGACCGACCGGGTGATCCCCGTCTTCGTACTGGAGCCCCTGGTCGGTTGAGGCTCTGATGCTTCGTCACCTGGGAGGTGCCTCCGGGGTTCACAGGGTGGCAGAGAGTGACTCCCAGGGCTTCGCAACGTGTTCAGCTATCGGATACCATTTGGTCGCGGGGATGGCAGATGGGCCCGCGAGCGTCTTCCTTGTCAGGGCAAATCCCTCATAAAGGAAGAAACATGACGATACGTCTGGCCGCTCGCGCTTCCACGCTCGTGCTCTGCACAGCCCTCGCGGTCTCCGTCGCCCTCCCGGCGCAGGCCTCCTCGATCAGCAGCATCCGGCCCAAGGCCGAGACCGCGCCGCTGTACGACGACGAGGCCGGCGGCGACGCCAACGCGGACGACCCGGCGATCTGGCGCAACAACGCCGACCCGGGCCGCAGCCTGGTCGTCGCCACCGCCAAGCAGGGCGGCCTGCGGGTCTACGACCTGGACGCCCGTCAGGTGCAGTCGATCCCCGCCCCCGCCGGTCCGGGCGCCGACGACGCCCCCGGCCGCTTCAACAACGTCGACCTGGTGCAGGGGCTGCGCCTGGCCGGCAGCCGCGCCGACGTCGCGGTGGTCAGCGACCGCGGCAACGACCGGCTGCGGATCTACCGCATCGACCGGGACAAGCCCGGTGGCCCGCTCACCGACGTCACCGACCCCGCCGTACGCCCGGTCTTCTCCGCCGACCAGGCCGAGATCAACGACCAGAAGACCGCCTACGGCCTGGCCGCCTGGACGGACCGCAACACCGGCCGCTCCTACGCGGTGGTCAGCCAGCGCAACCGCACCCGCCTCGCCCTGCTGGAGCTGATCGCCACCCCGAACGGGACGGTGGACTACCGCCAGGTGCGCACCATCGACCTGCCGTCCTCCTTCCGTCTGCCGAACGGCACCTCCTGGACGCCCTGTGCCGAGCCGGGCGAACTGCCCCAGGTCGAGGGCATGGTCGTCGACCCCGCGGACGGCACCCTGTACGCGGGACAGGAGGACGTCGGCATCTGGCGCATCGACGCGGGCCTCACCGGCACGCCGACGCTGATCGACAAGGTGCGCGAGTACGGTGTGCCCGGCACGTACGACGAGGAGACCGAGGAATGCATGCCGGGCGCCGACCCGGGCTACGGCGGCAAGCGGCTGACGGCCGACGTCGAGGGGCTCACCCTGATCACCGAGCCGGACGGCGACGGCTATCTCCTCGCCTCCAGCCAGGGCGACAACACCTTCGTCGCCTACGACCGTGAGCGTGACGACGACAACGAGTTCGAGGGCGCCTTCCGCATCACTGCGGCCTCCACCACCCTCGACGGCTCCGAGGTCTGCGACGGCGCCGCCGCCCTCAACGCACCTCTCGGCGCGCGCTACCCCCACGGCCTGCTGGTCGTCCAGGACGGCCAGGAGACCCCTGCCGACGGCGACCGTGAGGCGACCGGCTTCAAGTTCGTCGACCTCGGCAAGGTCCTCGACGCCATCGACTGACCCGTCGCGGCGGGTACACGGTGTCCCCACCGTGCGCCCGCCGCACCTCCGGTCCTCCTGCCCGGGCCCGGCGGCTGCCCGCCCCCGGCCGCGCCTGCATGAGCCGGGCGGGTGGGCCGGTCCGTGGCGGCGCCGGGCGGTGAGTGGTCAGCGGTGCCGGCGGGCGGAGGCGCGCAGGTGGGCGATGCCGGAGTCGAGGGCCGCCTCAAGGTGGGCGGAGCTGCCCGTGGTCATGAGGATCAGTACGCCGCCCTGAATGCCGGCGAGCAGAGCCGCTGCCTCCCGGTCGGCGTCCAGTTCCGGTGCGATTCCGCCGTGGGACTGCATGTGGCGGATGCCGGTGGCGAGCTGGTGCTGCCACCGGTCGAGCAGTTCGCCGGCTACGACCCTGGCGGCGTCCGTGGTGCCGCCGAGCTGCGCCAGCGCGGTGTGGAGGGGGCAGTCACTGCCCCGGTCGCGGTAGCGGGCGAGGACCTTGTCGCGCCACTCGTCCCAGGCGGTCCAGGAGGTGAGGGAGCCGAGTTCGGGCTGCTGGTCGGTGATGACCTGGTCCGCCTCGTGGCGCGCCACGGCGAGGAGCAGGTCGTCCTTCCCACCGGGGAAGTAGTGGAAGAGCTGGCTCTTGCTGGTCGCGGTACGGGCCATGACGTCCTCCAACCGCACCGCGAACACTCCCTGTTCGCGGATCTGCTCGGCCGCGCCGTCGACGATGCGCTGCCTGGTCGCGGCGCCCTTGCGGGTCAGTGTCATGGATCCTCCCGGGGCGGGCTGGTGTGTTCCGTCGAAGCGGGCCGGCGGCGGCGCGGGCACAGGGCGCGGGGCGCGGGCCGGAGCGGGTGGCGGGCGGTCAGGGCAGGAGCAGGAGCTTGCCGGTGGTACGGCGGGACTCTATGTCCGCGTGGGCGCGGGCGGCGTCCGCGAGCGGGTAGCGGCCGGTGATCCGGGGGGTGAGCCGCCCGTCCAGGACCAGGTCGAACACCTCGCCGGTGCGCCGCACCAGGGCCTCGCGCGTGGCGACGTGGTGGTGCACGACAGGGTAGGTGAGCAGGATGCTGTCGGGCAGGTCGGTGGGCCGCAGTGTCGGGACGCCCATGAAGGGGCCGTAGTAGGCGTGCACGCCGTGCGGGCGCAGGGCCGCCTGGGAGGAGTGGAACGTTCCCGCGCCGCCGCCGTCGTAGACGACGTCCGCGCCGCGCCCGCCGGTGAGCTCCCTGATCCGGTCCTCGAATCCGGCGCCGGAGTGGACGAGGACGTGGTCGGCGCCGGCCTCCTCGGCGGCGGGTACCTTCTCCTCCCGGGAGACCAGACCGATCACCCGGCCGCCGCGGGACTTGATCATCTGCGTGAGCAGCAGGCCGACGCCGCCCGCCGCGGCGTGCACCACGGCGGTGTCGTCGGCGCCGATCGGGTAGGTCTCGGTGCTCAGATGGCTGGCCGTGAGGCCCTGCATCATCACGGCGGCGGCGATCTCGTCGTCGATGCCGTCGGGCACCTTGACGAGCGTGTCCGCGGGCACGGCGAGCAGCTCGGCATAGCTGCCGGGGTGGTAGAACCAGGCCACCCGGTCACCGACGGCCAGGTCCCGCACCCCGTCGCCGAGGGCGGTGACGTAGCCCATTCCCTCGGCGCCGAGGACGGCGGGGGCCGCCCAGCCGGGGCCGCCCCCGGCCCGGGCGCCGACGTCCATGTAGTTCACGCCGGCGGCACCGAGTCGGACCAGTGCCTCGCCGGGGCCGGGCACCGGGTCCGGCAGTTCGGTCCAGCGCATGACCTCGGGGCCACCGTGTTCCTCGATACGGATCGCGTGCATGGGATGACACCTTCCAGTGCGGGTTCGTCACGGGGGATCGACCAGCACGTTAGGCGGCAGAAAATGGACCGGCAAGTCCAAAGATGCTGATCAGAGGGCGAGTTGATTGTCGGCCGATGACGTGCCACAGTCCGGTGGAAGCCCGCCGGTGAGTGGGCACGACATCGGTCGGAGACCCCGGGCAGGGGTCGGACCCCCGGGTCCGTCTCCGCGTCCTCCCGGCCGCGTCCGCGATCTTGGTCCGGCATACTGGACGCGGCCCGGGTGCTCACGGCCGCGCGGACGATGCTCCTCGACGGAGATCCGTTCCGGCGCACGAGCGGCGGGGTCGGTCCTGGGGAGGGGTGGTTATGGGGGATGGGTATGTGCCCGGCGCGCCAGGCGTCGGGGATCCGCTGGTCGGCCGGGACACCGACCTGCGACGGGTGCGAGAGCGGCTGCGCCTCGGGGCGGGCGGTGGTGCGCTGCTGCTGGCCGGGGAGGCCGGTGTGGGGAAGAGCGCCGTGCTGGACGAGCTGGCCGGCTCCGCAGGTGCGGACGGTGTCGCGGTGCTCAGGGCGGCGGGCCTGGAATTCGAGGCCGACTGCGGCTACTCGTGCCTCAACCAGCTCCTCTTCCCGGCCCTGGGTGCACTGGAGGACTTGGACGCGGACCTGCGCCGCGCGCTGCGCGTGGCGCTCGGCTTCGAGAACGGGGATCCGCCGGACCAGTTGCTCGTCTCCAACGCCGTGGTGCGGCTCCTTCAGACGGTGGCCGACGGGAGGCCGCTGCTGATCGTCGTCGACGACCTTCCCTGGGTCGACCGTGCCAGTGCCGCGGTGCTCGGCTTCGTCGCCCGGCGGCTCAGTGGTCTGGGCGGTCTGGGCGTCAGCTTCGTGGCGGCGGCGCGCACCGGCGACGCGCACCCGCACGAGACCGGTGGCCTTCCCGCGTACGACCTCCCGCCCCTCGACGACGAGTCGGCGGCCCGGCTGCTCGGCAGCCGGTTCCCGGGGCTCGCCCGCGGTGCGCGTCGCCGACTGCTGGCCGAGGCGGGCGGCAATCCGTTGGCGCTCCTGGAACTGCCGGCCGCGCTGCGGCCCGCGGCTGCCGACTCGCCCGCCGTGCTGCCCCTCACCCGGCGACTGGAGACGCTGTTCGGTTCCCGGGTCGCAGGGCTGCCCGCCCCCTCCCGGAGTCTCCTCCTGCTCGCGGCCCTGGAAGGGACCGGCGACCTCGGCGTACTGCAGGCAGCCGCCCGCCGGGCCACGGCCGGGCACGGCCTGGAGCACCTCGCGCCGGTCGAGCGCGAGCGGCTGGTGCACATCGAGGAGGGCGGGCAGCGGCTGGGGTTCCGCCATCCGCTGATCCGCTCCGCCGTGGTCGGGCAGGCGCTGAGCGGTGAACGGCGCGCCGCGCACGCGGCGCTGGCCCACGTGCTGGCCGACCGGCCGGAGCGCCGAGCCTGGCACCTGGGCGAGGCCACCCTGGAGCCCGACGAGGAGGTCGCCGCGCTCCTGGAGCACGCCGCGGGCCTCACCCTGCGTCGCGGGGACGCCGCCGGGGCCATGCGGACGCTGATCCGCTCGGCCTCGCTCTCTCCCGAAGGGCCGAACCGCAGCCGTCGCCTCGCCGAAGCCGCCTACCTGGGAGCGGAGTCCACCGGGGCCCTCTCCAGCGCCCGACGTCTCCTGGACGACGCCCGCCAGGCCGCCCCTGAGGGCGAGGACTCCCTCCACTCCGCCACCGCCTCGGCCCTGCTCCTCCTCAACGGGAACGGCGACGTGGCCACGGCCCACCGGCTGCTGAGCGAGGCAATCGAGTCCGCGGCCGGCACCCACCGGTACCGCGCCGACGACAAGGCGCTCGTCGACGCGCTGCACGTCCTGGCCGTGGTCTGCTTCTTCGGCGCCCGGCACGACCTGTGGCAGGTCTACTACCGGGCGGTGGGACGCCTCACCCCCCAGCCGCCCCCCATCCTGGCCGTCCTGGGACGGACGTTCTCCGACCCCGCCCGCACCGGGGCTGCGGCGCACGGACAACTCGACGTCCTCGTGGCCTCCCTGGCCGGTGAGCCCGACCCGGTGCGGATCACCCGCGTCGGCACGGGCGCCCTCTACCTCGACCGCCTCGGCGAGGTCCGCGAACCGGCCTGGCAGGTGGTGCGGGCGGGACGCGAGGGCGGCCCGGCCAGGCGCTACATCTCCGCGCTTATCCACCTGTGCCTGGACGACTACCTCACCGGACTGTGGGACGAGGCCCTGGACCTCGCCGACGAGGGCCTGCAGGCGTGCGAGGAGCACGGATACAGCGCGTTCGCCTGGTACTTCCTCTACATCAGGTCCGTCGTTCTCGGCGCCCGCGGCCACGCGGACGAGAGTCTCGCGACGGCCGACGTCATCATCGACTGGGCCACGGACCACGGTGCGCCCTGCGCCGCCCACTACGCCCACCACGCCGCCGCCGTCGCGGCCCTGGGCCGCGGGGACTTCACGCTCGCCTACGACCACGCCGACGCGGTGAGCCCGGCCGGAACCCTGGCCTCGCACGCCCCCCACGCCCTGTGGGTGGCCGCCAACCTCGTGGAAGCCGCCGTCCGGACCAACCGGCGCGAGGAGGCCGCCGCACACGTCCGGGCCATGCGCGAGGCCGGCATCACCACCGTGTCCTCCCGCCACGCCATGCTGACGGAGGCCGCGGCCGCCCTGTGCACCGACGACGACGAGCAGGCCCTGCGTCTCTTCGCCCTGGCGGTGGACACCCCCGGGGGCGACCGGTGGCGCTTCGACCACGCCCGGGTCCGACTCGCCTACGGCGAACGGATGCGCCGCGCCCGCACGACCGCCGAGTCCAGAACCCAGCTGCGCGCCGCGCTGGCGACCTTCGAGGAGCTGGGCGCGCGGCCGTGGGCCGAACGCGCGATGAACGAGCTTCGGGCGTCGGGCTCCCGGAGGTCGAGGCCCGCGGCCCCGGGCATCCACGGACTGACCTCGCAGAAGCTGCAGATCGCCCGCCTCGCCGCGTCCGGACTCACCAACAAGCAGATCGCCGAGCGCCTCTTCCTCTCACACCGGACCGTCGGAGCGCACCTGTACCAGATCTACGAGCGGCTCGGTATTACCTCACGCACCATGCTGCGCGACGCGCTCGATCCGACGGCTGAGCCGGCCGGTCGATCCCTCCCGGTCCGTTCATCGGGATGAGCGGCCCCTGCGCGGGCCCGGAGTGCGTCCCGCCGGTCCCGCCGGCCTCTCGCGGCGACGGTCGCATCCGCCGAACGGTCGGGGAAGCCGTCAGGCCCGGGCCCCGTGCCTGGGTGGCCCGCACTCGGTCGATCGGGGCGGTGGGGCCTCACCGATGACGGCCCGCCTGCTTGCGGCGGCGGAGCAGGAAGGTGCCGACGACGACGGCGATGCTTCCCCCCACGAGCGCGATGTCCGTACTCGCCCCGGTGCCGGAGAGCTCGGGGGAGGAGGTCGCCGGGCCGGACTCGGTCGACGGCCCGGCGGGGGCCGTGGCCGCCGGAGCCGACGAGGCGGTGCCGGCCGGGGCCGCGGCGGCCGTGGTCCCGGTGGCCGTCGGGGTGGGGGGCGTGGACCTCGGACAGCGACACCTGCTGCCGTTGCTCGAACAGCACGTCCAGGCCCTCACCGACCGCGAGCTGGACGAGCGTGTCGATCAGCGCGGCGGAGGCCTCCCGGGCGACCCGTTCGGAGCCTTCGGCGCCGGCCAGGG
Source organism: Streptomyces sp. BE20 (assembly GCF_036322525.1). Taxonomy (NCBI): domain Bacteria; kingdom Bacillati; phylum Actinomycetota; class Actinomycetes; order Kitasatosporales; family Streptomycetaceae; genus Streptomyces; species Streptomyces sp. BE20. The sequence goes on from NZ_JAQYWW010000518.1 coordinate 26,118, forward strand.
CTTCGAAGGCGACCACCAGCAGCGCGTCTGCCGAGCGGGTGGCCGACGCGCTCCCGAACACCTGCCAGGCCGAGGCGCGGTGGCGGCGTACTGTGTCACCGTCCAGGACGTCGTCGTACAGCAGCGACAGGTTGTGGACCATCTCCATCGCCGCCGCGGCAGGGACGGCGGCCTCGGCCTCGCCCCCGACCGCCCGTGCGGACAGCAGGGCCAATGCGGCCCGAACGAACTTCCCACCGTGAAGCCCGGGCCCGGGGGCCCCGGACCAGCCCAGTTGATAGGCCGCCACCTCGCTCGCGTCCCCGCCCAGAGCCTCCACCCACGCGCGCAGTCGGGGCTCGCACACACGGGACGCCCACCCGAGAACCGTCTCCGCACGCCGACCCGCGGCATTCCGTCCCACCCGGCACCCCAATTCCCCGTGCACACCGGCACATCGGCCCGCCCTGCCGAACGATCGCAGGACCCCTCACGCGGGTGGAGCGTACGGGGTGCCGGTGGTGCACCTGTACCGAGTCGCCTGGTCACCTCGGCACGGGACGGCGGATCCGGAGGCGAGTGCCGACCCCGCGGTTGGCCCCGGGGCGCCACCGCACAGACGGAGCGTACACGGCGTCGGGAACTGCGACCGTGGGCGGGCGCGGGGCCGGGGAGTTGCGGTTCACCAGGCGCGCCACCAGGCGTGCGAGCCGGAACGCCACCAGGTGTCGTCGTCGACACCGGGGGCGGGGGCGGGGCGTGTGGGAGCGGGGGCGGAGGGGGTGGCGTCCGCCGGCGGGGCGGTGGGGGCGGCGGGGGTCGTGGGGGTGATCGGGGTGGTGGCGGGCACGTCGGCGCCCGTGCCGGTGATGCGGTTGTAGCGGTAGGGGGTGTAGTAGCTGGTGGGCCAGCCGGCGAGGGAGCTGGCGTTGAGGTCTCCCTGGTACTGGCTGGTCAGGACGCGGGGGTTGTTCTCCGCGTAGAAGTGGAAGGTCCCGGCGGACTTGTCGATCCAGTCCCCGAAGAGGATGACGTGCTGGGCGGTGTAGTTGAGGGCGTCGCCGGGTTCGAGGTCGGTGGCGGCGATCTCGGTGGAGACGCTGGGCAGGGTCTGTGTGACGAGACTGTCCGTCAGGTGCCAGGCCATGGAGACGTAGCCGGAGCAGTCCTGTCGGTAGGTGCCGTTGCTGTCCGTGTGGAAGGCGCCCTGGTCGTAGGACACGCCCTGGGTGACCCAGCTCTGCGCCCGTTGGATCACCTCCTCACGGCTGATCGAGCCCCCCGGGGAGGAGGCGGCGTGCGCGGGTGTCGCGCTCAGGACGGCAGGGACGCCGATCGCGACGAGGACGGTCAGGCGGCAACGAAGGGTGGGTCGGCGGACGGACATGGTGATCTCCGAGGTGGGGGTGGCGGGGCCGTGTGCAGGGGTTCATCCGAGCCGACGGGCGATGGCGGTGAGGACATCGCTGTCGGCCCCGGTGTCGTGGGCCGTGATGGCGGGGTCGGCGCGTTCGTCGAAGTGGACGACGGTCAGCGCGGTGTCGTGCCGGACGGCGTACAGGTGGTCGATCTGCGGTCCGGCGGCCGACAGGCCTTCCACGGCGGTCCACCGGCGCGACCAGGCGGTGCCTCGGTCGATCGCCGCCGTCCGGACGACCTCCGTGTCCGCGACGCCGCCGTGCTTCGCCTGCAGTGCGCGCGAACGGTCCTGACAGTCACTCATGCCGTCGAGCAGTCCCCGATAGGAGTCCTGGGCGGTGGCGGCGTCCGGGAAGGTGAAGATCTCCTGGAGTGCGGGCGTGCCCTGGACGCCCACGTAGGCCTGCTGTTGCCAGGTCTCCGCGCCGACGACGGAGGCGCACTCGTTCAGGCGGACGCCGCTGGTCGTGCGTCGGACAGCAGCCGAGGGCAACGGGCGCCAGCGTTGGGCGGCGGCGCCGGGCAGGAGCGCCGCAGGCAGCAGGCGGTCCGGGGCGGCCCCGGACCGGCTCTCGGGGGGCGGGCCGTGCGTGCCGCGCGGGGCACCGGTCGGTGCGCCACAGGCGGCGGCGCCGAGAACGGTCGCCAGGGCGCACAGCGCGGCAACGGGGGCCCGCCGGGTGGGGAGGCGGACGCGGGGGACGCCGGGGCGGGACGTACCGGGCGGAGGTATGGGTCGAGGCATCGGCTCTCCTAGTCGGCCGCCGTTCGCGAGGCGCACGGGGCGAAACCGGGTATGTCGTACCGGGGGCAGCGGGGCGGGAGGTCCAGCACCCTGCGGGCGCGGCCTCACGGGCTCGCGCGCTTCGGGGGATCGGGTCGGCCGAGGCGTCCGGGGGAGTGGGCCGGGCGTCGGGGGACGGATTCTTGCCCGATGGTTCGCATGCTGTCAAGGAGTCCGCCGGTCCGCCTCCGGCCTCCCGCATCCGGGTACGTCGGTATCGGCGGGCTGCGGACTCGTGGCGCAGGCGGGTGGGGGTACGCCGTGATCCACCTCACGTTCCGGCGACGTGTGCCGCTGGCTATGGTGCTTGCACGGAAACGCCTTCTGGATTGCCGGCCACCCGCATGGTGATGCTCGGTCCGACGGGTCTCACGCCGATGCCCGCCTCTACGGGCTCCGGTGGCGGCCGGATGACCGGGTCACCTCCCGGTGGTCGCTCGCGCGGTCTCGTCCGAATCCGGCACCGGACCGCCCGCGTGGGGGGCACGGTGAAGGGGGACGTGGCGGCCACCGACTCCGGCCTCCTCCGCCCGTGCACCTGCGTACCGCGAATGCTGCGGACGGCGTCCGACCGTGCCGCGGGCGAGGGCGGACAGCCGGACGGCACGCCCCTCGGGTGAGGGAGGGGCGTGCCGGTGGGTGGGGTCAGACCGCGACGGTGTGGCGGCTGAACTGCTGGTTGGTGCCGGTGCCGCAGGTCCACTGTTCGAGGGCGGCGCCGTTGGTGGTGGCCTGGTTGATGACGTCCAGGCACTTGCCGCTGTGCCGGGCGATCAGCCGGA
>NZ_JAQYWW010000519.1:0-344 GCF_036322525.1 Streptomyces sp. BE20
CCCCCCCCCCCCCCCCCCCCCCCCCCCCCCCCCCCCCCCCCATATTTAATGATCCGGCGACCACCGAGATCTCCACGGCATTGCACACACTTTCCCTCCCCGACGCTCTTCCGATCTGCCGGCGCGCTCGGCGTGCCGGGCACGGCGGGTCAGAACTGTAGAGCACTAGTCTGAACTCCAGTCACGTAGTGAGATCGGGGCTTCCTACCTGGGGTGTTCCCCGGGGGGGTCGGGGGGGGGGGGGGGGGGGGGGGGGGGGGGGGGGGGGGCGCGGGGTGTCTTCACACCCCGCCCCACATACAAGCCCCCCACACCCGCTACGGGGTGGGGGGGCGCGCCCCCCC
>NZ_JAQYWW010000520.1:0-23706 GCF_036322525.1 Streptomyces sp. BE20
CCCTGGTGTCCGGTAACGCGGAGCACCCGAACGGCCCGGCGGCACCTCAGTGCCCCGGACCGTGGAGACCCGGGTCTGTACTCACTACCCGGGAGATGGAGAAGGACATGGTGGAGGCGAGGCCGCGCGGCGAGGAACAGGGCGGGGCGGGGTGGGACGGCGTCGAACGCCGGGGTTCGGCGGCCCGGCCGGCGGTTCCGGGGCGCTCGCGCTGGTGGTCGCCGGACCGGTTGTGCTGCCAGGCCCTGGCCGGCCTCACCGGGAACGTCGGGGCGTCGGCTGCGATCGGGGTGGCGCGGTTCCTGGCCAAGCACGTCCTTCGGGGAGTCCTTGAGGAGACGATCTCGTAGGCGGAACCGGTGTCGGCTGACCGCGGGCTTCGCCACTGTGTCGGTCGCCGGTCAGGTCGTGGTCGTCGGCTGAGGGCGGGCGGCGCGGACGGAGCGCAGGTGCATCTGGACGGCGGCCAGATCCGTTCCGGTGAGCTCGGCGACTTCCGTCTCTGGCAGGTCGAGGACGAGGTGGAGAACGAGGACGTCCTGCTGGGGCTCGGCGAGGTGGGCGACAGGCTTCAGCGGACCGGCGAGCGTGCGGACGCAGCGGCGGACCACCTGCCAGGCGCAGGCGGCGGGGCTGGGGGCGGCCAGGACGTGGGACCAGGTCTCGGTGAGCTCGTCGAACGCCTCATCGATGGCGGTGCAGGCGTCGGCGGCCGGCAGGAGTGCGGCGGCGTACCGCAGGTACCGGGCGTAGTGGAGGTCGCGGAGGGCCCAGGGCCCGACCAGGTCGGGCCGGGGCGGGCGGCATCGTCGGTGCCCGTGCCGGTAAGGCGGCATGCTGCTTCCCAAGGGATGCGGGGGGTGGACGGGGCGGGCGTGCACGGCTGCCGCGGCACGGATCTTGTGGCGCGGCAGCCGGTCAGAAGGACTCAGCGCGCAGGGTGGTTGCCTGGGTTTGCGATGCGGGCGTCGGAGGGAGGGGGTTCTCGGGTGTCCACTCGGGGTTCGCCGCCAGCTGGAGGCACTCCCAGAGCGGCCGGATGACCTCGGGCGGCCCCTGGAGAGCCTTGACCACCGTCGCGATGTCCGGCCATGACGACAGCTCCTGGCCGGACAGGATCGCGTCGATCCGCGCAGGGGTCAGGTGGCACGAGGCGCGCTCGGCAATCAGCTGCGGGGAGGGGCGGCCGGCGGCGAGGTAGAGGCCCTGGATTCCGGAGGCGAGCTGGAACAGGGCGTCCGGACGGGCCTTCGGCCGGCCGGCGAAGAACGGCTGAACCGTCCGTTTGCCGTTGGCCTCCTCCCACAGCACGCGCAGCTGCACGGGGTCGGCGCCACACGATTGGGCGAAGGAGGCCACCACGTCCCAGCGCGGCATGCGTTCCCCGCTCACCGCACGGGAGATGTAGGAGGTGGAGACACCTGCCTCCTTCGCGATCTCCCGCATGTACCGGCCCGAGGCGCGCTGGAGGTGGGACAGGGCGCTGGCGAGCCGGGCCTGGGCATCGAGAGTGATGGCGGCCGAGCGCCGGTTGCGTGACCCGCGCTCCCTGGCGCCGGAACCCCTCGGGCGAGCGGTCTTCCTCCCCCGCTCGCGGCGGCGTGTCAGGATCCGGGTGACCTTCCCCTCCTCCCAGCGGGTGCGCGCGGTCTCGGTACTGACTCCGAGGATCTCGGCGATGGCCGGCCAGCGGACCTTGCGCAGCCGCGCCTGGTAGACGACGGCGTTGAGCAGTTCGTCGTACTCCTTACCTATTTCGGCGGCGATCCTGAGTTCGGCGAAGTTGCCGAGTGCGGGCTCGGCGGACTTCGCCACGTTCTGAAGGTGCCTGGCGGACGCCATCAGGCCACCGGCGATCTGGATGACCATCGGGTCGACCGACGGCGGCGGCTCCTGCGGTGGGGTCTTCGCCTTGCGGTACGCGGCGGAGCGGCACTTGGCGGTGCAGAATCGCCGTCGGCGCCCGCGGGGGCTGGGTGAGAAGATGTCGCCGCACTGGTCGCAGGCCTGGTTCGGCCCGGTCGGCTGGGTCATGTCCCGTTCCTCGAAGCAATGCGGGATAGCGCGAACGGGTGACCCTTGAAAAGGATTTCGTTCGCGTATGCCCGTTGATCCTGAACAGCGCGTACGGATTGCCGTACGGCGGGCCATGGCAGTACGGGGTCCCGCCCTCCGCGGCGGGGCCGCAGACCGGGCGGGACGTGTCGTGCTGTCAGGTGCGACGGCGCAGGTAGCTGACGTGGGACGCGTTCGCGACGGTCCCAGTGGCGCACAGGAAGACCGATAGTCCGAGGCCGGGGGCGACCCCCGCGCACAGGGCGACGAGCGCACCGGGGACGGCCACGAGGAGGCCGCCTTTCAGATGTACCCACATGGCAACAGCGGCGGAGGTTTCCCCGGGCGGACGCAGAGGCATGTTAGGTTCGGTGCCACGGTCGAATCGCCGCAAGGCGGGCAGGTACCGAATCCGGTCAGGACTCACAAGAGCTCCTTGATCGATTGATGTTGTTGCGCAGAGCCCCGGCGCTATTGGTTTCTCAGGCCTGCCGGGGCTCTCCGTATTCGCGACACTACAACGCGCCCACCCCGGCGCGTTAACGGCTCATCTTCTTAACGGCCGCCCCCAGGAAAGAATTCGAACGAAGCGATCAGAACCGAAAGCAGTTGGTCAAGTAGTGACTGCGGCGGTTCCGAATCCCATCCGGTTTATTTCGGCTCTCCTGACACCCTGAGCGCACCGGCGTCAACGAAACGCAAACTTCGGTGCTCAGGATGCGTGCCACCCGCAGCCCGGCGCCTTCGCACACTCCCAACGCGCCTGCTGTCAGCGCCCGCCACTCCCCGGCACCTCACCGTACGCACTGTTGCCAACACACACTGCGAACGAGACGGCAACTGCCACCGGCCGTTGCACCTTCTGTCAGCGACACCTCCCGCCCCACGACCACCCACTCCGCACCGAGATCGGGCCACGCCCCGGCGGCCCCCCGAGGGTGAACACCCCCCGCCCGGCACGCGCGGCTACGCCGGCACCCCTACCGGAGCTGCGCCCTGCGGCGTCAGCGCGGGATCGTCGGCCTCGACCACCGCGCTGACGCCGCCCCACTGGTCCGGCAGCCGGAGCTCAGCCGTACGCGCTCGGGCCGCCGGCCCCCGCCCCCAGCCGTCGCCCAGCCCGGACCACTGGTGGCCGGTCACCTCAAGGCGCAGCCGGGCGCCGGGCCAGGGGCCGGGGGTGAGCAGGACGGTGCCGGTGCGGCGCAGGTGGGCGGCGAGGCGGTCGAGGGTGCGCGGGGGCACGTGGGTGGGGGCGGCGAGAAGGATGACCTCGCAGGCGCCGGCCAGGACGGAGGCGACCTCGCTCCACCGGTCTCCCGGGGTGTCGGCGACGAGGAGGCGCTCCCAGGGCAGGCCGTAGGCGCGGGCGGCGGCCAGGCCGAGGGTGGGCATGGCGATGGCGGCGGTCCACGCGGTGGGGGCTGCGGCCGCGGGCCCGGCGGCCAGGGCGAGCAACAGGCCCGTGTCACCGGCGACCTCGATGACGGCGCCCTTGGGCAGCCGGCCGTCGGGCAGCAGCGGCTGAAGGGCGGGCAGGACCGGTCGGGTCGCGGCCTCGACGCGCGCACGTCGGGCGGCCGGGCTGGTCTCCTCCAGCAGGTCCGCCAGCCTGAGCCCGCGCTCCTCCCCCCGGTCGGGCACGGGCAGTACCGGACCCGGCGCGGTGGCGTTCCTCATCCGGCGGTCCCCGGATCCGCGTGTCCGCGGTCGCTGGCCGGAGCCGCCCCGACCGGGCTGACGTGGCCGGAGGACGTGCCCGTGTCGTCGCCGGTTTCGCTGGCCCGGGGCAGGATCCGCACCGCGGCCGGGTCGTAGAGCAGCCAGGCGCTCTGTTTGTCCTCGCCCCAGCGCGCGTGGGCGATCCACGGCACGTCCGGGCCCGGGCGGCGTCGGGCTGTGACCAGGCCCGAGCGCCAGCCTCCCCCGGTCCGCACCCACGCCAGGCGCCAGCACCGGTCCGCCCCGTCCGGGTCGGGCGCGCCCGCGAGCTCGGACGGCAGCGTGAGCGCATCACGCCACGCCCCGTGGAACGGAGCCCGGACCGGCGGCCGCTCGCCGGGCTCGGGCAGCGGGCGCACCGTCTCCTCGTCGTAGAGGAACCAGCCCCAGGCCTGTCCCTCGGACGCGGTCGCGTCGTCGTCCCACCGCACGTGGACCACCCAGCTCGTACTGCCGGGCGGCCTGCGCCACACCGTGAGCAGCCCGGGCCGCCACCGCCCGCCCAGCCGGATCTCCACCAGCCGCCACCTGCGCACGTCCCGGGACGCGCCCGGCAGCGTCATCAGCTCCCGCGGCGCCCACACCGCGTCGCCCGGCCGCTCGGGCGAGCGGTGGGGGCGGGAGAAGGGAACGTCGGCGGTCACACCCCCATTATTCGAGCACGTGTTCGAGTGACCAAACGTCAGCCCCGCCCCGCCCTCACATCGCCTCCCAGGGCAGATCCCGGACCCAGGTCCACCGGCCACTCCCGTCCGGCTCGTACACACTCCGCCCGCCCGGGAAGGCGCAGCCGTCGCAGACGACGGCCACCCACGGGTCCGGGTCGTCCGGGTCCACCGGGGTGCTCCCGCCGTCGAGGGGGCCGCCGTGCAGGGTCACCATCGTCGTCATGGCCGCAGGCTAGAAGCGGCCCGCCCGCCACATCTGCGGAACCGCGAAGGCCCCGCCCGCGCGGCTCACCGCGCCGCCAGACGGATAGGAGAAGAGGGCGAGGCCGCCGCGAGGGCCGGCCTCACGACAGCGGGATTGTGCCGCTACCCGGTCAGCGGTGCACTGGCAGGGCATGACGAAGACCGCCTCCGCGTCGGACCACCAACGACGCGGCCCCGACGGCCGCTCCCCCTGCCGCAGCCGCATCTGCCAGACCTGGCCCCAGCCGAACATGCGGCCGCCTGAAAACAGCGCGGCAACGAGGAGGGTTGCCCGGCCGGGAACCACTCCTCTACCGGTCTCCCGGGTCAGACCGCCGCCAGCGACCCGCCGCGCCGATCCCGCCCGTACTCCAGCAGCGCGATCCAGCGCCACCGGCCCGGGGTACACCGCCCGCTCCGGTCCGACAGGTCGCCGTCCGTCTCCGTGTTCTCGCCCGAGGCACCCGGGTGACGACATAGCGTGTCAACAGGTTCGCTTTCCGGTCAGTGGCCCGACCAGATCGAAGAAGCCTGCGCAGAAGCTCAGACAGGAAAAGGCGAGTGGAAACGAGTGGCGAGGAACCCGCGTGCGGGGCCCGGCCCGGTGTCATGTGCGGCGGCCTAGCAGTGTCCATCCCGTTCGACGCGGTGCGGCCCGAAGCGGACCACCGCTCCCCGTACCCACCGGATGGGCGGTCAGTGTCTACAGCTCCCGGGACGGGGCCAGAGGGGCGGCCTTGAGGATCTCGCAGGACCGGCGGAGCTCGGCGTTCTCCTTTCGCAGAGCGGCCAGCTCCTCCTTGTCGTCGGTGCTCAGCCGGTCGTCACGCTCGCCCCGGTCCGCCTCGTCCCGGCGGATCCAGTTCCGCAGGGCCTCGTGGTGCACGCCCAGGTCCCGGGCCATCTGACGGATCACGGGCTTCGGATCGGCAGCCCGGTACGCGGCAACAGCGCGCTGCCGCAACTCGGGCGGATACTCATCGGTGCAGCTATGGCAGAGGCTCCCTTCTCACGACCAATCAGCTTGTGATTTATCCGGTGCGGCGGGGTTTGGTGCCGACCTTGTGATGAGCCGGTCGGCGGTAGGGCTCGCCGGTGGCCAGGAGCAGGCCCACGTCGTAGCGGTTCGCGGGGCGGCGGTTCTTGGAGCCGGGCGGGCGCCCGGGGCCGGGGCGGGTGGGTTTCGGCACTGCGGCCGGTGTTGAGGTTCTGGCGTGGAGGTGTCGGAACCCGCGTCGGACCCGTGCCGGGGTGAGCTTGTTCGGTTCGGCCGGCTTCTCCCAGGGCCGCCGCAGGTCGGTGGTCAGGGAGCGGGCGAGGCGGAGCTGGGTGCAGGCGGCAACGATCAGCCAGGTCCAGCGGTCCGCCGCCTCGGCTTCCCGCAGCCTCGGAGCGGTCCAGCCGAGCGTCTGCTTGATCATCCTGAAGAAGTGCTCGATGTCGAACCTGCGCAGGAACGCCTGCCAGGCCAGGTCGGTCTCCGTGGGTCCGGCCGTGGGCCGTGACCACCACAGCCACAGCGGCTTGGGGTCGCCGCCGCTGGGCAGGTGGTCGACCTGAAGCCGGACGACGGTGCCCTCGATGACCGGGAGCTGGCCGGGGTGGTCGCGCCAGGCGGCGCGTCCTTGCAGCTCCGGGTGGAGCCGGTCCCAGCTCCGGGCGTGGGCGGTGCCGTAGCGGGTGGTCTCCGTCTTCGTCTCCGTGTCCGGGGCGCCCCAGGTCCTGGCGTCCTTGAAGATGAACTCGCTGCCGTGCTTGGGCGGCCGCCCGCCAGCCGGGTTGGCCGCGGCGAACTCCGCGCGGGTCGGTGCCGGGCGGCGCATCACCCGGTCCGAGCGCAGACGGCCCAGGATCTCGATGGGCAGGTCGCGCAGCAGCCAGGCCAGCCGCATCACGTCGTAGCCGGCGTCGGCCACGATCAACACGGCCGGGTCGCCGATCGTCCACTGCCCGGCGGAGATCAACCGGCCTACCACGTCCCGGAGTTGGGCTGCGGTGACGGCCGCGATGTCGGCGCCGGGCTCCAGCCGCACCACGTCCAGCGGGGCGACCCATGAGGTCCGGCCCGATTCCAGGGCGACGACCCACGAGTAGGGCCAGCCCGGGATCATCTGGTGCCTGGCGTCGCCCCGGCCGTAGGTGTGGCAGAACGAACGGGCGTCGCTCGTGTCGGCGTCGGGCCGCAGCCACGGCGAGACGTCCACGGCCAGCACCAGGCGTCCGTCGGCGGCGCGCGGCAGCGGCAGGCCGGCCAGCTCGGCCCGCAGTCGCTCGACGTCCACCCGGCCGCGGTTCAGCGCGCCGTACAGGGCGCCGTGCCCGCGCCGGTGCTCGGGGGCGAGCGCCAGGCCGACCAGGGTCTTCACCGGGCCGTCGGTGCACAGCACGGCGTCGGTGAGCTCGAACAGCGCGTCGCGCCGCCCGGTCAGACAGTCGTAGAAGACCCCCCGGAAGCGTGACAGTTCAGCGAACGGCTCGCCCTGCACACCCTGTTCCACCACACTCATCACAGCGGCCTTCGCGTCAAGTCCTGTGCCTCTTGGTCGAGTTCAGGATCACGCGAAGGCCGCTCCCGTGTCCCGTGATCACCCGGACGAGTGATCACCGAGTCGGCCTGTTCGAGCCCGATGGATAAATCACAAGATCAGGCCATGTTTGGCAACCTTCCGCACCTCGGGGGAAACTCAAGGCGCTGGCCCGCAGACTACGCCACCGCCCGCGGGCCGGGACGCCGGTCGGCGCCCGCTTCACCCGCGCGGGTGAACCCCGGACAGGGTTGGGCCACGGCACTAGACTCCCGCAGAGTGGAGCGGGTGCGGGACCGCGAGACCACAGGTCAATGGCCCCTTCGGGGTCTTCTGCGGGTACGGCGAGCGTCCCTAGGTTCGCTGGCATGACGACAGAGAACACGACCGAGGGCTGGGGCCCGCATATCCGGATCAACCTGCGGTTCTTCGAGGACTTCGACACCGTCGTCGGCCTCGTGCGGGCAACCGGTGCCCGCCGCACCGCCTCCCGCGACTTCGTGCTGGAAGGCCCCATGGCCCTGGACCAGGTGGCCGCCCTGGTGGAACTGCAGCGTCACAGCCGACACCACGAGGCAAGCGACCCCGTGACGGTGACCGTCGAGCCCATGCCGGACCGCGGCCGGTTAATGGCGCAGCAGGACGAGTTGGCCCAGTAGTGGGGAACGGTGGACCAGCCGAACTGGCGGTGAACCCCGGGCACGGCGGTGAAGACCCGCACCGGACCCTGACGAAGGCGCTGGCGTCCGGGGCGGTGGCGGGCAACCGCCTGGCGATCTCCGCCTGGAACGCGGCCGCCTCCACGACCTGCAGTCACAGCCCACCGCCACAACCCGGGCGCGGGGCACCGGGCTGTTGACCCCGCCATCGGGTTCGCGCGCACCCGCACCCACCGCGGCGCACGCGCGGCCACCCGCAGCGACTCTGCGGCCTGGCTGGGCGGGAGGCGGATGTCGATTCCGAGGACTTCGCACTCAATGGCATGCCATGGTCATATTTGGACAACGTCGTCACACAGGGTCGCCATGGCCAGCACGACGTCGTGGGCTCCCGCGATGTCCGGCTCGGTGTCCGTGTCGGCATGGGAACCGGTGACCAGACGGCGCTGGAGCAGGTGCTCGGCCTGCCGCAGGTGCGAACGGACGGTGGCCGGGTTCATGTCAAGGGCCGCGGCCGCGATGTCGACGCGGCCATTGGAGCGGGCCCAGGCGGCCAGTGTCTCGAGCAGGGGTCTGCGGTCGGAGTGCAGCGGCTCGAGGAACTGCCTGGCCCATCGCCGCACTTCGTCGGTGTCAAGGAGCGATCTGATCCCGACGCTTGGTTCGGCGGCCGGCTGGACGCGGTGGTGTCTGCGGGCTCGGACTTCGAGTGCGAGGCCGATGACCGCGCGGTGGGCAATGTCCTGCAGGTCGGAGTCCAGGAGCTCGGCGGCCTCGGCGAGGCGGCGGGCCACCGTGTTTCGGTGGGTTCCGAGGATCCGGGCGGCGGCGGCCGGCTGGAAGTCCAGGCCCAGGCGCAGCGTGGCGAGGAGTTGGTCGCGGCGGGTGTCGGGCAGGTCCAGGATGGGTGCCAGGAGGGTCCGGGCCCAGGCGCAGGCACGGGCGTCGAGGACGTGGGCGAGTTGGATCTCGGTGATGTAGAGGTGGGCCCGGGCGGTGATGCGGCGGGCCACGATGAGGGCGCGGCTGGCGTCGAGGTAGGCCTGGGCGGTGTCGGCGAGGCGGTGGGGGCTGCTGCCGCCGAGGTAGCGGCGGGGGGCGTGCTGGGCGACGGTGGTGAGGTTGGTGAAGACGTGGTGCTCGGCGGTGCGGCGGGGTGCGACGACGATCACCTCGTCGGGGAAGGCGGGGCAGGCGCTGACGAGCGCGGTGGTGCCGACGGCGTCGTCGCACTGTTGGATGACGGTCGCGCGCTCGGTGTGGGAGGCGGTTTTGAGGACGAAGACGCGGCATTCGTCGGTGTCGAGGACTCCTGGGGCGATGCCGGCGGCGGTGCGCTGGGCGTCGGTCACGTGACCGGTCATCAGCAGTTGCAGGATGGCTTGGCGTACGGATTCCTCGCCTTGTCTGAGGCGGGCGCGTCCGCGGGCGGCGTTCTCGATGGCGCTTTGGGCGACCAGGAGGTCGAGGGTTCGCGCGATGGCGGTGTTGGTCTGAGGGGTGAAGGCGGGGGCCGCGAGGGCGAGTACGGGGGCCGGGCAGGTGTCGCCAATGGTGAAGAGCCGGATCTGGTGGCCTTCGGTGTCGAGTGCGGCGGATCCGATGCCTCCGGTGTGGGCGAGTCTGGTGATTTCCTCGTGGGCGGGCTGGAGGACGTCGTGGGCGTCGGCGGGGGCGGCGGCGGTGGTCAGCAGCCGAGGGGAGACGACGGTGACGTGGGCGCGGGCGGTGGAGGCGAGCCAGGTGACGAGGCGCTGGGTCCCGTCCGGCTGGCCGAGGTGATGGATCTGTTCCAAGAGTTCGCGGTGCAGCGTGGCGGTCCGGGTCAGTTGGTCATGGTGTTCCCGTGTGACGGCGCGGTGCAGGAGCAGCCAGGTCGCGGGCTCGTGGCAGATCGTCAGCAGGGGTATCCCGCGGCGTTCGGCGGCGGTGATGCGGGATGCGGCCGTGGTGGTGCGGCCGGTCGGCGGCTGGGCGATGGCAAGTGCTGTCGCCTGGGCGCGCTTGAGGCGGCTCAGCAGGCGGGCCAGTTGGATGCGGTCGCTCAGTCGTGGGTCTTGGGCCTGGATGACGACGAGGTGACGGCGGATCTGGTCGGGGTCCGGGTCGTTGTCCGGTGTCAGCGCGTGAACGCCTTCGAGTGGCCGGTCTGCGTCGGCGGTGGTGGCTTCTTCGACGAAGCGGAGTTCTGATTCCTCCACGCCGGTCGCGAATCGCAACGTGGGCAATCTGCACCTCCTGGACGTGAGTGCGTGCTCGCACCCTGGTGCGGTGGGCCGCGGTGCCGGGGCCCGGGCGGTCCTGAAAGTCTGAACGGATTCAGGGAGTGACAGGTCGATCATAGGAAGAAATCCGCCCTGGCGAACACGGTATGCGGTCATACCGACACGCGGTGGTGTGCCGGTGGTCGCGGGGGGCGTCAGCGGATGGGCCTGCGGGGGCGGTCCGTCTGGTGGGCGTCCGCCATCAACCCCGTGAATGTGCCGTGTCGACGCCGCGTGGTCTCGGTGGCGAGGGACCTCCGCGCCGCCTTCCACGATGCGCGCCCGGCGCTCTGGTGACGGTGTGTTGTGCGCCGGTGTGCGCTGCGCAAGGGTTTGGAGGCAGTCGTGGTGCTCTCGTTCAGTACCGTCCCTGTCGGGTTCTGATTACGTTCAAGGTGACCCGCTCGGCCGTACGACGCCGGCCGTCGGCCGGAGCGCCCGGGGACGTCCCAGAAGCCCTGGCGCTCGGTGTGCGCGGGCGACAAGCACACGAGGAGGTTCCCGACCATGTCACCCAACGCCGTGACCGACCTGTCCGCCCTCGCCACCGGCGACCTGCGCGGACTTCTCACGTCCTGCCGGGGGCGTACGGAACTGTCGCAGGAGAAGGTCGCCGAGATGGTCGGGGTATCGGGCCGTCACTACGGCGACTTCGAGCGGGGCAACGTCCACCGCCCCTCCCGCCTGCTGCTGGACCGGGTCGCCAGGGTGCTGAAGATGAGCGAGGCCGAGGAGCGGTCGATGTACGAGATCGTCTTCGACGGCCCGGGGGTGTGACCCGGGCGGCTGACGCGGTGCCTGCTGTGAGCGGTCGCCGGGCTCCTGCCCGGCGGTCCACCCCCGCCGCCGGTGACCTGACGTGACGCCGCGACACGCGCCGGCCGCGGACCGGCCCGTCGTGCAGGGGCCGAGCCGGCCAGCATTCCCGCGAGGTGTGCGCCGGCGCCAACCGCCGCGCCGGCCGCAGACGACCGGTTCCACTGTCGCACCGGGTGCGGGTGGCGCGTCCTTCCGATGGGCCCGCGGGTCCGGCCGGCACCGTGAAGCATCCTGCGGACCGGGCCCCCGTGAGCGGCGGCTGGCGTGGGCGGGGACCGGCCCCCTACAAGTCGGGGCCCTCCTTCGGGCACACTGATGACGAATTCGAGCGTGGACATAGGCCCGCCCTACCCCGAGAGTGGAACCCGTGGTTCTCGGGCCGTGGGGCGCGTGCCTGGGGTCGTGTTGCCCAGATACCTGTGGACACCCGTCTCCGAGTCCCGCACACGTTCGGAGAAGTGCGCGTGGCAACCAGAGGAAGAGAGCCGGTCGACCGTGGCCAGAGATGATGAGGGAGCTGCACGCCGGCTTCCCGTACGGCCCTGCCGGGACGTGATGTGGAGGCAGAGCTGCTGTGATTCACGCTGACCGCAAGCCCCCGACGTTGGCGGAGAGGATCGAGGCTCTCCGGCGGGCTTCGACCCCACCCGGCGAGAAGCCGCCGTCGGATGCCGCCGTCGTCACGGCGATCGCCGCGCGGCGGGGTGAGTGTCCCGTCGCCGAGAACACTCTCTACAGACTCCGCACGGGCCGGTCCGCGAACCCCAACATGGAGACCCTGGGAGTGCTGGCCGACCACTTCAGGGTCTCCCCCGGCTTCTTCTTTCCCAACTCCGTCTGGGGCCCGGAGGAGCACCTGGCGCTGGCCAGCGCGCTACGGAGCCCGCAGGTGCGACGTCTGTGCGTACGGCTGGGACAGTTGTCCTCGGACAAGCTCGAGCAGGTGGACCAACTACTGCTCGACAACGACACCTGAGCAACCCGCAAAGGCCCGACCCCTGCGTCACCGGCCGACTCCGGTTGTGCGCTCGTCGAGGTCTGTGGCGTCGTCATGGTGCGCTCGTGCAGTTGCGACCGCGCGGATAATGCCGTGACGGCCCCAGATCCCGGATGCGTGCGGGACGTGCAGGAGCGCGTGCGCGTAGGCGGCGCGGTCAGCCGTCCGCTGGCCTGGCCCGTGCCCGAACGGGCCGCCGCCGCGGCCGCGCACAAGGCGGTCCACGAGCGAACCGGGCGCCGGCCGACGCAGGTGCGGCCGTCCATCACCCCGGGTTCCCGTTGTCGGGCGCTGCGGCCGACCCCGGACCGGGCCTCGGCGGCCGCTCGCAGTACCGCAGGTCCTCCACGGCCGGAGCCTCGAAGTCCTCCACCGCCGGTACCGGCCCGCTTGCGGCCGCGCGGTGGCGCTCCCTCAATTCCCGCCGGATGTGCCAGGTACCGAACCAGTGCCAGCGCCACAGGTTGCGCGCCGAACGGGCCTCGTCCTGGAGCGCGTCGAAGCGTTCCTGCACGGAGAGGCAGTCTACCGCCACCGCCTCCTCCCGCAGACGGGGCAGCACCTCCTGCAGACGCTCGACGTCGCCGACGGGGTCCCGGGACCCGGGAGCGACCCTGCGGGCCCTGGCCAGGTAGCTGCCCCTGCTCTCCCCGCAGGTCAGTGCCCGACGTTCCAACGCCACCGACCGGGCCCGCTCGGTCTGGGCCCGTCCCCGCAGCCGGCACCGATGGGCCGGCGGCCACTGCCCCCGCACGATGACGCTCCACCAGGGCAGGAGCGCCCAGGACTCAAGGGCTCGCGCCTCTTGCCGGTGACGGGCCGCTGCCCGCACACTGTCGGCGCGCTCCACCTCGGCCTCATGGGCGCAGCGCATCAGAGCGGCGGCGGAGGCCAGCCGTTCGGTGCCCCGCGTGAGGGCTGTGTACTGCGGGCCGCGGCCGAAGAGCGCGTCGACGCGGAGCATCCCGGGCGTGGAGGTCGCCGCGCCGGCCCGCAGGTCCGCCTGCCGCATCTCCCACTCGGCGCGCAGCAGGGCGCGGTCGAGGTCGTCGTCGCCGCGGTGTCCGTGGGGGCGCGGTGCGAGCGGTGCGGTGTCCGGCCCGCCCTCGTCCGCGAGGTCACCGGCGCGGGTCAGCGGCGGGGGGAGCCATCCGGTCCCGGCGGGGGGCCCTGGGTCGAAGGCTTCTTCCAGTCCGGGGTCGGTGGGGTGCGGTTCGGACGGTTCGGGGGCGGCGGGCAGGTCGAGTTCGTCCTCCAGCGCGCGCAGCCACTGCCGGAGGGCGGCCTGCTCCTGGACGGGGGACTGGAGGGTCGGGCTGTCCGGCACGTCGGGGACGGAGGTGGCCGGGGTGGTGGCGGGGATGATGCCCTGCTCGCGGGCCCAGGCGTTGAGGTCGCGGGCCTGCAGGCAGCGGCGGCGTTCGATGTCGTCCAAGGTCTCCTGCGGGTCGGGCGCGGCGTAGCTCTCTTCCAGGAGGTGCTCGAAGGCGAGCTGGCACAGCGGTTCTGAGGGGGCCGCAGGGGAGGTGAGGAGCAGCCAGGCACCGTAGAGGTGCGCCGGTGGGACGCTTTCGAGCAGGCGTTGCACGGTGCCGGAGGCACGCAGGGCGTACAGGGTGCGGGTGCCGGTGGCGGCGTCGTGGCCGACCAGGGTGTAGAGCGTGTGCCCGACCTGCCAGGAGGGGCCGATCTCGGTGCCCTCGTGGTCCAGTTGGAGGGCGATGAGCTCTTCGTCGCCGTCGGCCAGGTTGCGTTCGGCGTGCGGAATGCGCAGCCACGGCGACTCGTCCCCCGTGTTGCCCTGTGTCCACCAGTCGGGATGCACTGCGCGGTCCTCCTTGTCCGGCCGCCGGGCGGCCGGGGCGGGGTGGGAAGGCCGACCGGCCCCGGCCCCGGTGGCGTGGGGCCGGTGGCGGCGGGGCTGGCCGGGACGGGTATGGGGGCGGGTCAGTGCGCGCGGCGTTCGTAGCCGTCGTCGTCAGGGCCGAAGACGTCCGCGGGCATGCGGCCCATCGCCCGCTCCCAGTCCTCGTCGCTCACCTCGTCGCGCTCCACGTGGGCCTCTCCTTGGTCGGCTGGCGGATGGGCCGGGACGGCGAGCGGTCGTGGGGGGACTCGCCGTCCCGGGCGGCCGGTCCGGGTGGGCCGGGTCCCCCTCACAGTGCACGGCCCAGGGGCGAGGCCGCAGCCTGCCGGGCTGTGGATCCCGCCCGGCGGGATATTCCGTCCGCGGTTTCCTCCAGGCGGGAACAGACGGCTCGTGTGCTGCCCCGTAGGCCCTGCGGGGGCCTTTGATGGCGGGGCAGGACCCGCCCGCGCCTGCCTCGGCACATCTGCCGGGGGCTGGGCCTTGGGATTCGACGACGGGGAACGGAGGGGCGTCATGGCCTTGAGCGAGCAGCAGCTGTCCTCCCTGGCGGACTTCGCCACCACCCGGGCGGAGCGGCTGCGGTCGGGGCCGGTCAGCCTGGAGGCCATGCGCCAGCACCTGGAGGCGGGCGACGCCACACTGCTGGGCGGCTTCCCCGGGGCGCCGGTGCGGTTCGTGGAGCGGTGGTGGCGTGCGGGTGAGGGCTGGTGGGAGCCGTTGGAGGAGGCGGCCGTCGCGGCTCTGGACGAGGAGGCCCGGCGCTGGGCGCTGTCCCAGCAGGCCGTGTTCACCCAGGCCGAGCCGGGCCCGGCGGAGCCACGGTGAGCGGCCCGGAGGCGTACTCCGAGGAGGCCCTGCTGGGTGCGGTCCTGCAGGATCCCCGCCGCGCGCTGGAGGTGCGTGACTGGCTGCGGGCCGAGGACTTCGCGGACCCGTGGCGCAAGGAGATCTACCGCACACTGGTGGACCACCACCTCTACGCCCACCCGGCGGTCCTCGCCGCGCCGCCCCAGCAGCGGACCCAGGTGCTGGGGCGTTTGGTGGTGGAGAATCTGCGCGCGCGGGCCGGCGCCGACGGCTGGCAGGTGAGCGGAGCCGACTGGCAGCAGGTCGCCGCCTATGTCACGAGTCTGCCCGCCAGCGTGCCCAACTCCGCCAACGCCGCCCAGTACGGCCGTGTGGTGGCCCAGGCGAGCCTGGAGCGCACCGTCGGCGCACAGGGGCAGTTCGCAGAGCGGGCGGTACTGGCCGCGGTCCTGGCCCGGCCCGAGGAAGGCGCGCGACTGGCGGGCTGGCTCAAGGCCCGCGACTTCCAGGACCCGTGGATCGGGCAGATGTACAAGGCCCTGGTGGAGGAGAAGCTGTACGCCCACCCCGCCGTCGCCATCCGTTCCTCCCCCGCCGAGCGGCAGCAGGTGCTGGCCCGGATGCTCTACGAGCAGTTGCAACACAAGGCCGCCGGCGAGCGCTGGACAGTCCCGGGTTCCGCCTGGCCGGCCGTCGCGCAGCAGATCCACGCCCTTACCACCACCCAACAGGTCCCCCATCCCGAGCACGCCGCCCAGCTAGGCCAGCGGGTTCTGCAGACCAGCATCCAACAGCAGGTCGCCGAGGGATCCTGGCGGGTGGAGAACACCCTGCAGATGCCGGGCGCGCCCGCCGCCGAGATGGAGATCAACGCCATGCTCGGCACCCTCCAGCGACTGGAGGACCGCTGGGAGCAGGCCTTGGGCCGCATCGAGGCCGTCGGCGCGGCGCTGGCGCCGCAGGCTTCCCCGCGCCCGGAGATGTCGTTCACCGAGGACGCCGTGCTGTCGTCGCTGCTGCGCGATCCCCGGCAGATGGAGCAGGTGGGCCGCTGGTTGCGCGCCGAGGACTTCACCCAGCCGGGTCGGGCCCAGCTGTTCACCTCCCTCCAGGACGCGGCCGCCGAGCGCGGCACCGTCGATCCGGCGCTGGTGGTGTGGGACGCCCACCGGCGTGGCGCCGTCGCGCCGGGCGCGCTCGCCCCCGATCAGGTGTGGGCGATGTACCAGGCAGGTCGGCCCGGCATCGCCCAGGCCGGGGGCCGGCAGCTGGTGGAGGCCAGCATCGTGCACCACGTGCGCTCCGCGACGTCGGCGATCAACACCGCCGTCGGCGATCCCACCGCGGCCCCCGGCATGGTCATCGGCACCGCCCGCGGGCATCTCCAGCACGCTTCCGCCCAGGCCGCCCGCCTCACCCAGGCCACCTGGTCCCCCGCACGCACCGGCCAGGGGGCGCGGTGAGATCCCCTGCCGCGGCGGCGGCGCCCGGGCAGGACGCCGCCGCCGCGGTCCGCGCGCCGGTCGGCCTGCTCGCGCCGTGGCGCCGCCTGCCGCAGCTCGCCGGCGTCCTCACGCAGGCCTTCGCCCCCGCCGGCGCCCGCCCCCGGTGGCTGCGCGCCCTGTTCGCCCCGTTCTGGTTGGTCGAGACGGTCGTCCACCGCTGCGCGGGCCGGGTGATGTCTCGGGGCCCGGCGACGCTCGTACTGCGCCGGCCCCAGTCCTGGACTCGTACCGCCTGGCAGAACGTGCTGCTCCTGCCCTGCACCGTGGCCGCGTTCGCGGCGATGCTCACCCCTGCCGCTGTGGCGGGGGCCGCCGTCGGGGGCGCCGTCGCGGGACCCGATGGCAGCCGGTACTCGATGACCGCGGTGCTGCTCCTGATCGCGGCTCTGCTGGTGTGGCAACTCGCCTCTCTCGTCCGGGCGGCCGGCACGGGGGTGCGGCTGCGCCGTGACGTCCGCGTTCTGCGCGGGCCGTGGGCGGAGGTGGGGTCGCTGGCCGGCGGGCGCGACGGGCAGGCGACCCGCCGTCTGGTGCGCGAGCTTCTGGAGTGGGCCGACGGCAACGGGATCTCCCTGGTGGCGGTGGCCGCCGACGAGCGGCTCGCCCGCCTCTACGGGCGGGGCGGGTTCGCGCCGCTCTCCCCCTCGTCGCCGGTCCTGGTGCGCCGGCCCCGGCCGGCCGGCTCCTCGTGGCGTCCTCCTGCCGCGAAGCGTCGGCGGGAGGGTGTCCGCGGCGGCGCTGTGAGCGCGGGTGCCGGCGCTGGGCCGCCCAGGGATGCGTCCCGGGTGGCCCAGCTGGTGAGGGGTCAGGCCCGCGAATCGGTCCAGGTCACCAGAAGCGCGGCCAGCGCGACTCCCGGGCCGAGGCCGAAGACCAGTCCGCGGCCGCCGTCGGTGGGAGGGGCAGTGTAGGTGCGTTCCAGGACCGAGAAGATGGTCGGGCCGCCCAGGTTGCCCTCGTGGAAGAGGACCTCGCGCGAGTGCCGGGTGAACTCGTCGTCGACGTCGAGTGCGGTGGCGAGCTTGGTGAGGATCGCCGGGCCGCCCGGGTGCAGGACGCCGAAGTCCAGGGGGGTGTCGAGGTGTTTGGCGAGCCACTCCAGCAGGACGGGAGCGAGGTCGGTGACCGAGCGCAGCGAGGCTCTGGTGGAGGAGAAGTGGTCTCCTCTCTGGTCGGTCTCCTTGCGGTAGCGGTCGGTGGTGTGAGGGATGACGTACTCAAGCGTGTGGTCGATGCGAAGGGACGCGGCGGCGCCCAGGGGGCGGGTGGCCACGACGGTGGCGGCCACCAGGTCGCCCCACAGGGCCTTGTAGATGAGGTCCTCGATCGACAGCAGTGACTGCTGGTAGAGGGAGGACAGGAACTCCCCCGCGACGACGAGGACCCTGTGCTCGGGGTACCTGGCCAGGTGTTCCTCGGCCATGATCAGTGCCTGGGTACCGCCCGCGCACGCGAGCTGTGTCAGGGGGCGGCGGCGGATGTCGGGGCGCAGCGGGAGGGTGTTCTGCAGGTGGACGTCGAGTCCGGGCATGCGGTCGCCGGTGGAGCTGGTGGTGATGATGCAGTCGATGTCGGCGGGGGTGACGCCCGCCTGGTCCATGGCGGCGCGGGCGGCTTGCTGGGCGGCTTCGAGGATGACGTCGAAGACGTCGTCCTTGCGCTGGGTGGGATTGCGCTCGCCGACTATCTCCTCGTAGGGACGCAGGTAGCGGCGTGTGCCGGGGAGGTTGGCGAGCGCCTTGCGGACGACCTCGCGCTTGGGGTGGTCGGGGTTCCAGGCGAGGATGTCGTCGCGGACGCGGGTGGCGTCGACGACGTGTTCGCCGAGGACGAGGGCGGGGCGGCTGACGTAGGCGGTGGGAGGGATCAACTCTCGGGGTCCCTTCGGGTGCGGCCCGCTGCTGCGGCGGGCCGGTGGGTGTGGTGGGGCCGCCGCGGGGCACGGGCGTCCGCTCCGGCCGGGCAGGTCCGGGCGGCGGAGTGCGGTCGGGTGGCGTGGCGCGTGGGCGGTCGCCGTACGAGGGGTGCGGGCGCGGGCCGGCTCAGGCGCGGGTGTGGTGCGCGGGTGGCAGGGCGGTCCCGGGGCCGGGCCAGCACCACGGATCGGGCCCGTGGCGTGGGCCGTCAGTTCTGCCGACGGTGCGGTTCACCATCGGTGCCGGGCGGTGCCGGTGCCCGTACGCAGACGTGCGAGCAGCGCCGGTGAAGCATGCCGGGACCCCCGATGGTGACCGGCCCGGGTACGGTGTTGTACGCAGGGTTGCGACAGCTCAGCACCATGACATCCCTCCCCCCGTCGGCGGATGCTGATGACGATCACGCTACCTGGCGATGTCGGATCCGACACCGGCCGCCTGGGAATGGACGCGGTGGGACTCCCTGTGGGTGCCGGTGGTTGACGCTGCGTCGCCCTCTCTGGTTGCCGCCGGTCCCGGTGGTGTCACGGGGTGCCCGTCGCGGTGGCCTGCTGCGTGATCTTGTGCAGCTCGAAGCCGTCCAGAATCTGGTCCAGCGCGGCGCCACCGTGGGGGCCGCCGTTGGAGTCGGGGCCGAGCAGGTGGTGCAGGCAGGTGAGGGTGATGTGTGCGGCACGGGTGACCAGCGGTGCCAGCGCTGTGCCGGGCGCCTGGTCGCCGGCCAGGGCGTAGCTGAACGGCTCGGCGGCGCTCTCGTGCAGGGAGCGGCCGCCAGGCAGCTGCTCGGCCAGGGCCAGACGGACGAGCTCGACGAAGCAGTGCCCCAGCGTGGTCGGGTCGGTGCTGAGCAGGCCGTGGTCGAGCCGGTCGAGGACGCCGGTGATCTCGCGCAGGTGCGCGGCGCTGGGAGTCGGTTGGTCTCCCAGGAGCCGGGCGGCCAGGGGGTGGTGGTGCAGGCTGGCCGCGCGCAGCGCGGTGCAGGCCAGGCGGGCGAGGGCGCCGGTGAGGGCGATGGCCGCGTCGTCCGCCACGAGCGGAGGGTGGCGGACGGCGAGGTCGTGCAGGGCGTCTGCGGTGTCGGCGGTGAGGGTGGGACCGGCGGCCCGGCGTGCGAGGTGCAGCGCGAAGATCTCGCTGTCCTCGTAGAGGCGCCGGTAGGGGTCGCGGGACACGGCGCTCTCCGGTGGGTGCGGCAGGGCGCCCAGGGCCGGGGCTCTGCAATCGGTTTGCCGGGTAGGGGTGTTGCCCGGTGTCCAAGGTGTATCACCCGGGGTGAGGGGGTGCTTCGCCCGGCCCCGCCCGCCTGCGGGGCGGGCGGGCTCAGGCCTGGGCGAGGACGGTGGTGCGGGCTGCGGGGCGGCGGCGCTGTCCGTCCGTCTCGGGGTTCTCGGCGGGGGTGGCGTCCTTGGTCTCCTTCGCCTTGTTCCTGGCCCGGGTGCGGGCGGCGCGGCGGCGGACGGAGCGCCGTTCTTCCTCGCTGACGCCTCCCCACACACCGGCTTCCTGGTGGGTGGCCAGGGCCCAGAGCCGGCATTCGGCGCGTACCGGGCAGCGCTGGCACACGGCCTTGGCCTGGTCGATCTGCAGGAGGGCGGGGCCCTGGTTGCCGACGGGGAAGAACAGCTCGGGGTCCTGTTCGCGGCACAGGGCGCGGTGCAGCCAGTCGCGCCGCGGGGCCTGGGGGTCTTCACGGCGGGTCAACGCATTCCTCGCTTCACGGTGGCGGGACGGGGCTCCTGCCGGGGCAGGTTCCGGGCCGGGCGCGGCCCGGGTGTTGTGGTGGCGGCGGCCGGTCCGGTGGCGGTGAGACGCTCGGTGAGCTGCCGGCGGTGGCGGGCCAGGCGGCCGTCGCCGTCGCCCGGCGGGGGCGGTTCGGGCAGGTCCATCACCGCGCGCAGGGCCCTCAGTGCCTCCAGGGTGGCGGGTCTGTCCGTGCCGGTGATCTCGTTGAAGCGCTGACGGGCGGCGTCGGCGCGTGAGCGCGCCTCGCTGATCTGCTCGGCGGTGGGCGCGAGGCCGGCTCGGGGGTTACGGTCGGCCGCGAGCAGGTCGTCCAGCGCGCGGGTAAGGACGGCGACGGCGTTGCGCGCGCGGGCGACGGCCTCCTGGTCGATGCCGGCGGCGAGCTGGTCGCCGAGGCGGTGGCCGGGGCGGGGGAAGTGCGCGGCGACGGTGGCCCGCACCGTGCGGCGCTGCTGCGCGAGGTCCTCGTCCAGGAGGGAGCGGGCGGCGTCGAAGGTCACCGTGTAGGCGGCCTGCGCGGCGTAGTGGGCCTCCATCGGCCGTAGCGCCTGGTCCTGGGCGGCGGCGCGGGCGGCCTGCGCGGCCGTGTCCGCGAGCTTGTGCAGGTGCGGTTCGTGGGCGGTTGCGGTGCGTTCGGCGTCGGCGAGGGCGAGCAGGCGGCCGAGGACGGCGTGGCGCCCGGTGGTCTCGGCGGCCAGGTTCGCGGCGAGGACGGTGGTGCCTTGCGAGCCTGCGGGCCTGACGCCGTGGTCGATCTCGCGCTGGGCGTGGGCGACGTAGGTGTAGGCGTTGGTGAGGGTGGCGTCGTTGTCCTCGGCCGCCCGCTGCGCGGAGGGCACGCGGCGGCGCCAGTGGAGGGCGGCGTCGGCGTCCTGGGCCGGCTGGTCGGGGATCGGGAGGGGCTGCGGCGGCTGCAGGACGCCGGCTGCGGCCGCGCGCACCCGCGCGCGTACCTCGCCGTCCAGCGGCAGGTGGTCCAGCGCCCCGACGAGGGCGGCTTCGACGCGGCGGCGGTCGCTCTCCTCGGTGGGGGCGTCGCTGTGCGGCGCAGGGTCTGCGGGTTCGGCGTACGTCAGGGCGGTGAACGTCTCGATCCGGGCCGGGTGCCGTTCGGGGACAAGGACCAAGAGGTCGCGCTGCAGGTCCACGGCGGCCTCGCGCCACTGGGAGCGCTGGGCGTCGGTGAGGTGGGCGGGGGGCCGGGCGGTGAGCGGGTCGAGGTCGGCCAGGCGCTCCAGGTACCAGGCGGCGGCGGCCAGGACGGCGGGCTCCGTGTGGCCCGGCCGGGCGGGGCTGAGGATCCGCCAGTTCGCGGCGAGTGCCTGCCGGTCCTGGCGGCGGACCGGTCCGGTGGCCTGGCGGATGGCGCGCACGGTGCGCAGGGCCGCCGTCACCAGTGGCACATGCGACAGCTCGGTGCCCGGGTAGCGCGCCGCGAGTTCGGTGAGGACGCCGTCGCCGGGCAGCGCCGTGAACTCGGCGCCCCAGGCCGCGCCGGCGCGGTGCCAGTCCGGGCCGGCGGGCGCGGAGGCGAACGGCTCGTCTTCCCGGTCCCACAGGCGATCCTCGAGCCAGTCGGCCTGCGCCGTGCACAGCGTGCCGTGGCGCGGGTCGTCCGCGGGTAGTTCGGCCAGGGCGCGTTCCACGATCTCGCCGGGCCGCACCGGCATCAGGGTGCCGTCGGGGGCGGTGGCGTGGGCCATGACCTCCAGGTGGCCGATCCGGTCGGTGGCCAGGAAGGTGTGCGCGGCGGTGATCGGGTCGGCGGTGAGCAGTGAGGGTCCGTCCGCGCCGCCGAGGTACTGGTTGGTGTAGACGGAGGTGAGCGCGTACCTCACGGGCTCGGGTGGTGGTGTCGGCGCGGTCAACGGCCTGCCTCTCGTGCGCGGGGGCGGGGCTGGGGAGATCGAGCGTGCGGGGGCGGTGTACCGGGGGGCAACCGTTGTTCGGTGCTGCTCCCGGTGGGCGGGAGCGGTGGTGCGCGCCTTCCGTCTGGCGGGATCGTGCGCGGCCGGGCGTGGGGTGTTGGGCGGCTCACCATGCCGATGTCGCGGGCGCGGATCGGGCGTTGAGCGTGCCGATGAGGATCGGCAGGTTCGGCGTTCGTTTGGGGCGGCACCTTGCCGCTGAAGATGAAGACCGAGGCGGGCAGTGGGCAGCGGACCGAGCGGTGTCGCGCGGTGCCTGTCGCCGTGGCCGGGTGGTCCGACTCGCGCGGACGGCCCGGCGGGGGCCAGGGTGCAACACCGGCTCCCCCTTCCTGGGTGCGGTGGCCGGGCGAGCCTGACGGGATGGATGTTGATCGAGGTGCTGGACGCGGCTGCGGCCCGGCGGGCGCCGGTCCGCCGGCTGCCGCGCTGCCCGGACTACGGTGGTGCGCTGCGGCCCTGGGGCCGGGCCAGGAGCCGGACGGTGCGCGACCTGGGCGGCCAGCTGCTGACGGTGCGTCCGGACCGAGCCCGGTGCACCGCCTGCCCGGCCACGCACGTCGTGCTCGACGCCGCCCTGCTGCCGGGCCGGGCCTACACGGTCCACTTCGTCGGCCAGGCCCTCCTGGGCGCGGCACGCGGGCGCGGTCACCGGACCCTCGCCGCCGAGCTCGACGCCCCGGAAAGCACCGTGCGCGGCTGGCTCCGGCGCGCTCGGCGCTTGGCCCACCAGCTGTGGACCGTGGGCGTCCAGGCCGTCGTGGCGCTCGACCCGGCGGCCCTGCCGACTCTGGACCGGCCCACCCCGCTCGCCTCCGCCGTCGAGGCCCTGATCGCCGCCGCGCTGGCCGTCGGCCGGCGCCTGGGCGGTGAGGGCCACGGCCTGTGGCAGCGGATCGCCGTCCTGACGCGAGGCCGGCTGCTGGCCATGTCGCCGTCGGGCTGAACCGCCGACGTCGTTCCCGGCCCCCGCCTGCCCCAGCGCCGCCGCTGAACCGTCCGACCGCCCGGTGAGCTCTCCACCGGGCCAGTTCCGTACGCACACGGGCGACACCATGCCGATGACGCGCGACACCTTACTCATGACGGTGTCCGGTTCGCCCGGAAGGTCATCGGCACGGTGAACGCCCCGCTCGTCGGCATTCTCGGGGCTCTGGCCTCAGTTCCGCGAAGCCCAGGCCGATCGCTCGCCGTCTCGTGGCGCGATAGCGTGCGCCTGTGACGAAGCTCGTCCTGGATACTCAGGTCCTCGTGAACTTCCGGCACCACGACTTCACAGGCCACGGCCCCCACGGCTACCGCTGGGTCGACGTGAAGTCCTTCCGGTTCCCCCAGGGCATCCAGGACAGTGAACTGCTGGCGGCGCTCGTTGCGCACGAGCAGTTCCGCGATGACTACGCAGGCGGCGGCGTCGATCCTGCGGGGATGCACCACGGCCCGTACTGGCTCAAGCACGTCACGGCGCATGCCTACCGGCCGGTTGCCAGTGCCGAGGCACTTTGCACCCTTCGCAGCTGGGCTGGCCAGCACGGCTCCATCCCGGTGTCCCTGGAGGAGACGCTCGCTTCGACAGTGCATGCCCTGATCGACTCGGCCACCAACTGCTACCACCTCCAGGACCGGGGACGCCAGGAGTTCCACGACTGGGGCGGCGTGCACATCGACTTCCACGAATACGTCGTCATCGACCAGGACCGGACGATGCTGACGCTCCTGGTCGCGGCCGACGACTGAGCCCGAGATCGTTCACGGAACTGCGGACAGGACCATTCTCGGCGCCGGGCAACAGTGGTGGCCGGGAAGCCACCGGTGAGACGCTCGGTGAGCCGGCGGCGGTGGCTAGTTGTATTGATCACGAGCGTTGTTGACAGTGGTCGGGCTTGATCAAACGTAAAGACCTCCGGTGTGGTGGAGCTGTCTAGGACTGCACCGCACCGGAGGTCTTCGTGTCCCACCGTAACGCCCGCCTGACCGTGCACGGCAGG
>NZ_JAQYWW010000521.1:0-319 GCF_036322525.1 Streptomyces sp. BE20
CCCCCCCCCCCCCCCCGGCCAGCCCCTGCTCGCGCACCTCGGGCTCGCTCCCGGCAGAGGGCTCCGGAGCGCCCTCTGCCCCGCCCCGCGCGAGCTGCCCGGACGCGCCGGCCGCGCCGCGACGGGACAGCTGGGCGGCCTGCCGGGCGGTGTCGTGGGGGGTGCGGGGGGTGGGGGCCCGGGCGCGCTGGTCGGCGGCGTCCGGGGCGGCGGCCTGCCGGGGTGGCGCCTGCCGGGGGGGCGCGTGGTGGGGTGGCGCTGGCTGGTGGGGGGCGTGCAGGCGTGCGGCGTGGGCGCCGGTGGCCTGCTGGTAGAGTAC
>NZ_JAQYWW010000522.1:0-1356 GCF_036322525.1 Streptomyces sp. BE20
CCCTTCATCGCCACCGCCCTCGTCGCCGGCAGCCACTCCATCACCCCCGTCGTCCTCTACGTCATCGCCGGCTGCGCCGTCACCGCACTCGCCGTCCTCACCGGCCGCGAGACCGCCCACGGCGAGATCAGAGACACCTGACCCACACACAACACTCCCTCAGCGGGGAGCGCCGGATAGTGGTCTCGGCGGCAGAGGCGCCACCCACGTCGTTCGACAACCGGGTGTCGATGAAGGCGGACCCGGTCACCGTGGCCGTGCCGGGGCTGCCCTCCGGTCATCACGCATACCTGGTCGAACACCTTGAAGGAGTTGAACAGCAGTCAACCGGAGCCGGCAGGCCGATCGAGCGGACCTGGCGCCAGGGACCGACCCGGTCGAGGGTGGCGGCCTCGTGGTGCTCATCAGGGATGCGCTGCAGACCGCCGGGGAGATTAGCGCGTCGATGCCGAACCCCTTCCACACGCTCACCACCGCGCCGTCCACAGTCACGGTCCGCACGAAGCGGGCGGACGCGAGTTCGCGGTTGGCCGCCGTCGGCGACCCCGGGGGCAACCGAACAACTCGACAACTGTCGGGCGGACAGCTCCACGTCACGCTCTCAGGTTCAATAGTGGTCGGGAAACCGCCCGGCTGCCGACCGGAGCGTCGTATCGATAGGACCACCTGGGCAGGATTTCGACCAGACGGCAGCCGAGGAGGCGCAGCCGTTCGACGGTGGCCGCGGCCTGCCGGTCGTCGAGCGCGAAGACGAAGGGACCCGGGACCAAGAGCAGATCGATCCACCCTTTCGCGATGCCGCGTTCGAGCAGTTCCAGCTGGGGCAGGCCATCGCGGTATCTGCGTCCGTTATCGAGGTACACGAGCGGCTCCGGAAGGCCGTGCCGCAGAGCGAGCCCTTCCATCGCCCGGCGGTGGAATTCCATGCCGGACGGATCGCTGGGAAAGCAGCGCAGATAGACCGCGACCTGAGGGAACATGGGAGCTCCTTGGCGTGAAAGAGTAAAGGGATCACGATATTGCTCTAAAGGCTGGATGCGACAGCGCATTTCCGGGAGCTTCCTCATGGCGTGCATCAAAGCCAAGAATTCTGTATTTATATTTATCTTTTTTGCACTCGGTGCGCCGCAGGATCTCGCGGAGGCCAGTACCGTTGGTCGTTGCGGCAGCCGGCCGTCTGCGCAATGCCGTCGAGCGCGCGGGTACCGACTGGCTGCTCTCAGTGGACGTTAAGTCCGTTTCTGGTAGCGGCCTCGTCCGGGTTGGGTGAGGAAGCCTTGGCGAGTGAGGCGTCCGAGGCGGCTGCGGGTGATGTTGACGGACGCCTCGTCGGTGGGCATGCCGAGGAGTTCGTGC
>NZ_JAQYWW010000523.1:0-333 GCF_036322525.1 Streptomyces sp. BE20
CGCTGCCGAGCGTGTCGGTGAAGACCAGGGTGCCGGCGACGAAGGCGGTGCCGAGGAGGACGGCGAGCGTCGTCATCAGCAGTCGGCCCTTGTGGGCCAGCACGGTGCGCAGTGCGGTTCGGTACATGGAGTGGTGTCAGTCCTGGAAGGTCGTGGGGACGGAGGCCGGAGCGGCGCCGGGCGGGTGGGCCGGGATCCGGCTCAGCTGGTGCGGACCTTGGCGTCGAAGCGGCGCATGCGGTCCAGGACGGTGTCGGCGGTGGGCTGGTGGAGTTCGTCGACGATGCGGCCGTCGGCGAGGAAGACGACGCGGTCGGCGTAGGCGGCGGCGAC
>NZ_JAQYWW010000524.1:0-350 GCF_036322525.1 Streptomyces sp. BE20
GACAGGTGGCATCGCCAAAACCGTGCCGGCCACGAGGGTCTCCCACGCGGCCGGGAAGGCCGAGGTGGCGGCCGCGCTGGCGTGCGCGCGGGGGGTGCCGGGCGACGGGGGGGAGGGGGGCGCGGGGGGGGGGGGGTGGGGGGGGGGGGGGGGTGTGGGGGGTGCTACTGTGTTGTGGGGTGGCGGGGGGGGGGGGGGGGGGCGTGGGGGGGGTGGCTGGGGGTTTGTGGTGGGGGGGGGGGGGGGGGGGCCGCGGCCCCGCCCCCCGCAAAGAAACCCGGACCACGGTCGCTACAGAGGATCGAAGCCCACCGCACGCCGCGACCGACAGCCCCCCCGCCGCCGACCAC
>NZ_JAQYWW010000525.1:0-1740 GCF_036322525.1 Streptomyces sp. BE20
CGACGGCTACCGCCTGCTCGTCAACCCGACCGGCCGGTTCGAGATCGGCGGCCCGATGGGCGACGCCGGCCTGACCGGCCGCAAGATCATCATCGACACCTACGGCGGCATGGCCCGCCACGGCGGCGGCGCCTTCTCCGGCAAGGACCCGTCCAAGGTCGACCGCTCCGCGGCGTACGCGATGCGCTGGGCCGCCAAGAACGTGGTCGCCGCCGGGCTGGCCACCCGCTGCGAACTCCAGGTCGCCTACGCGATCGGGAAGGCCCGGCCGGTCGGCCTCTTCGTCGAGACCTTCGGCACCGAGACCGTCGCCCCGGAGCGGATCGGTGCGGCCGTCTCCGCGGTCTTCGACCTGCGACCGGCCGCCCTCATCCGTGACCTCGACCTGCTGCGGCCGATCTACGCCGCCACCGCCGCGTACGGACACTTCGGGCGGGAGCTGCCGGACTTCACCTGGGAGCGCACCGACCGCGCCCAGGCCCTGCGCGCCGCGGCCGGCCGCTGACCCGCGGGCGGTCGGCGGCCGGCAGAGAGCGGGCGGCAACCCGCCCTCCGCGAACCACGCCTCCGACCCACGAACCACGCACCTGAACCACGAACCGTGAACCGCGCCTCCGACCCGGGGCGGGTGCACCCCGCACCCGCCCCCCTCCCCACCCTGGCGGACGACCCATGCGCTTCCTGGAACCGGGCACCGGCCGCCCGTCGGCCACCCCTCCGACCGGTCACGACCTCACCTACGACGACGTCTTCATGGTCCCCGGCCGCTCCGCCGTGGGCTCCCGGCAGGAGGTCGACCTCTCCTCGAACGACGGCACCGGCACCACCGTCCCGCTGGTCGTCGCCAACATGACCGCCGTCGCCGGCCGGCGGATGGCCGAGACGGTCGCCCGCCGGGGCGCGCTCGCCGTACTGCCGCAGGACGTCCCGCCGGCCGCGGTCGCCGACACCGTCGCCTTCGTGAAGAGCCGTCACCTCGTCCTGGACACCCCGATCGTCCTCGGCCCCGCGCAGACGGTCGGCGAAGCGCTCGCCCTGCTCCCCAAGCGGGCCCATGACGCGGGCGTGGTGGTCGACGACGCCCACCGGCCCGTCGGCGTCGTCACCGACCGCGACCTCACCGGCGTCGACCGCTTCACCCCGCTGGACCGCGTCATGTCCCGCGACCTGCTGCTCCTCGACGCCGACACCGCCGCCGCCGACCCGCGCGGCGCCTTCGCCGCGCTGGACGCGGCCAACCACCGCTACGCCCCGGCGGTCGACCGCGCCGGCCGGCTGGTCGGCATCCTGACCCGCACCGGAGCGCTGCGCGCCGCCCTCTACGCACCCGCCGTCGACGCCGCCGGCCGGTTGCGGGTGGCGGCCGCGGTCGGCATCAACGGCGACGTGCCCGGCCGGGCCGCCCGCCTGCTGGAGGCCGGTGTCGACGCCCTGGTCGTCGACACCGCGCACGGGCACCAGGAGGCCATGCTCAAGGCGCTCGGCCTGGTCCGTGCGCTCGACCCGGGCGTGCCCCTGATCGCCGGGAACGTGGTCACCGCCGAGGGCGTGCGGGACCTCGTCGAGGCGGGCGCCGACATCCTGAAGGTCGGGGTCGGACCGGGCGCGATGTGCACCACCCGGATGATGACCGGCGTGGGCCGTCCGCAGTTCTCCGCCGTCCTGGAGTGCGCCGCCGAGGCGCGCCGGCTCGGCAAGCACGTCTGGGCCGACGGCGGCGTCCGCCACCCGCGCGACGTC
>NZ_JAQYWW010000526.1:0-2322 GCF_036322525.1 Streptomyces sp. BE20
CCTGCCGTGCACGGTCAGGCGGGCGTTACGGTGGGACACGAAGACCTCCGGTGCGGTGCAGTCCTAGACAGCTCCACCACACCGGAGGTCTTTACGTTTGATCAAGCCCGACCACTGTCAACAACGCTCGTGATCAATACAGCTAGCCGCCGACGGCCTGCGCGTGGCCGGCCTCGACCTCACCGACCCCCGACTGCCCGGCGTCGCCCACCACCGCGCGGACGTCACCGACGCCAGCCAGGTCCGCACCGCGGTCCGGGCGGCCGTCGACGAGCTGGGAGCGGCGGACGTC
Source organism: Streptomyces sp. BE20 (assembly GCF_036322525.1). Taxonomy (NCBI): domain Bacteria; kingdom Bacillati; phylum Actinomycetota; class Actinomycetes; order Kitasatosporales; family Streptomycetaceae; genus Streptomyces; species Streptomyces sp. BE20. Next base: position 293 of record NZ_JAQYWW010000526.1, read on the forward strand.
CTGGTGACCTGCGCCGGGATCACCGAGGGGCTCCCGCTGCACCTGACCTCCGACGAGCAGTGGCAGCGGGTCCTCTCGGCCAATCTCGACTCGGTGTTCCTGTGCGTGCGCGAGGTGTTGCCGACGATGATGGAGGCCGGGAGCGGAGCCGTGGTGACCAGCGGTTCGGTGCTGCACCGCACCGCCGCACCGGGCCTGCCCGCCTACGCCGCCGCCAAGGGTGCGATCGCCGCACTGACGCGACAGCTTGCCGTGGACTACGGACGGTACGGCATCAGCTTCGTCACCCTCTCCCCCGGCTGGGTGCGCACCCCCGCCACCGAGTCGCGACTGGCCCCCGGCGAGGAAGACCTGGTTCGGCTCCGGGAGAGCAATCCGATGCACACAATCGTCGACGCCCAGGACATCGCGGAAGCCGTCGCCTTCGCCGCTTCCCCCGCCGCGGCCGCGCTCACCGGCTCCGAACTGGTCCTGGACGCCGGCGCCTCGATCGTCAGCCCCGCCAGCCTGCTGCGCGACACCCACCGCGAGCGCATGGGCCTACCCCTACTCGACACCCCCTAATGAAGCCGTTGTCAAACAGCTGAGATAACAGGGAGTCCAACTTGGCAGTACTGTCCGTCACGAACCAGGGCCGCAAGACGTTCACCCGACGCCGGGCCAGGGCCAGGACCGCCTGGGTATGGCGCTTGCCCTCGGCACGCTCGCGCTCGCAGTAGCGGCGGCCGGGACCGGAACCCCACGGGCGGCGCGGTCGGGACGGGGAGCCACCGGCCGGAGGAAGACCTCCACAGGGACGGGACGGTGGCGCGCGAGGATCGCGCGCAGCCGTAAACACTCAGGGCGGGGCGCACCAGCCAGCACGCGAGAACCAGGTGCGATCGCGAGGTCGCGCCGAACAGGGCCACTCTCTCTCGGCCTGCGGCCCGAAGGGCCCCGTTCCGCACCTCATCAGTGCGCCGGATCGGCCTCGCAGCGGGTGTCACACTTGGGCGCGTCCATGCGGGTAGCCCTGACCGCCGGCCAGGGCGGCGGATTTCGCGAGTACGCCCCCGCACGAATCCGGGAGCAGGACGCCCTGCCAGTTCACGAGGCGCACTCGACCTCGTGTACGGCCTGCGAGCTGATGTGGGCACGGGCCGCGTCCGCGGCCGCCTCGGGGTCGCGCCGACGCAGTGCGTCCATGATCACGTCGTGCTCGTCGACCACCGAGCGCCAGTCCCGGTCGCCCATCGGCGCGGTGATGCGGTAGCGGCGGATGGTGAGCAGCAGCTGCTCGGTGAGTTCGCCCAGGACGCGATAGCCGGCGGCCTCGGCCAGGACCCGGTGGAAGCGGGAATTCAGCTCCGCCATCCTTACGAGTTCGCCCGCGTCCAGGGCGCCGCGCATTGCGTGCTGGACGCCTTCGAGCCCGCCAAGCCGGGTGCCGTCGATCCGTTCGGCCGCGATCGAGGCGATGAGCGCCTCGATCGCCTCGCGGGCGAGGAAGACGCCGCGCATCTCCGTGACGTCGACCGAGGCCACGGTCACACCGGCGTGGACCCGGGAGTCCAGCAGGCCGTCCGACTCCAGGCGCTTCACCGCCTCGCGGATGGGGATCTTGCTGATCCCGAACGTGCGCGCCAGCTCGTCCATGTTGATCCGCTCGCCGGGCTTGAGGTCGCCCTGGGCGATGGCGTTGTGCAGGCTCTCGTAGACGAGGTCCGCCTTGCTTTTCACGGCGGGGATGCGCTCCGCCCAGCTACCTTGTCCCATCCATTCATCGTATGCGATATCCGGCCCCCTTGCGATCCCCTTCCGGGAAGATTCACCAGCTCCCCACCTCGGCCTTTGAGTACTTCTCCGTAAACGTATTGCCTGGCGGCAGATTCGTATACTAAATTCGACTCTGACGACCTGAGGCGTTCCCTCGGTCGCCGTGCGGGCGCCGCCCGGGCCGGGTGTGCACCGTCCCCCACAAGCCGAGGAGCCACCATGCCTCGCGCCGTCACCACCACGCCCGGCATCCTCCCCGCGGAAGCGGCCCCCCG
>NZ_JAQYWW010000527.1:0-1289 GCF_036322525.1 Streptomyces sp. BE20
CGGGGGGCCGCTTCCGCGGGGAGGATGCCGGGCGTGGTGGTGACGGCGCGAGGCATGGTGGCTCCTCGGCTTGTGGGGGACGGTGCACACCCGGCCCGGGCGGCGCCCGCACGGCGACCGAGGGAACGCCTCAGGTCGTCAAGGACGAACTTAGTATACGAAACGCATGAGGGGCAATATGTTTGCGAAGATCTGGCCAAACCTCCATGCGGGCCCGGTGAGGTGCATCGGGAAGCATCCCACGCAGTGGAGATATCGAATACCATGAACGGATGGGGCACAGTAGCTGGGCGGAACGCATCCCTGCCGTGAAAAGCAAGGCGGACCTCGTCTACGAGAGCCTGCACAACGCCATCGCCCAGGGCGACCTCAAGCCCGGCGAGCGGATCAACATGGACGAACTGGCCCGCAGGTTCGGGATCAGCAAGATCCCCATCCGCGAGGCGGTGAAGCGCCTGGAGTCGGACGGCCTGCTGGACTCGCGCGTCCACGCCGGTGTCACCGTGGCCTCGGTCGACGTCACGGAGATGCGCGGCGTCTTCCTCGCCCGCGAGGCGATCGAGACACTCGTCGCCTCACTCGCGGCCGAGCGAATAGACGACACCCGCATCCGCGAGCTGGAGAAGATCCAGCGGGCCATGCACGCCGCCCTGGACGCGGGAACGACGGAGAAGATGGCAGACCTGAACTCCCGCTTCCACCGGACCCTGGCCGAAACCGCCGGCTACCGCGTCCTGGGCGAACTCACCGAACAGCTGCTGCTCACCATCCGCCGCTACCGCATCACCGCACCGTTGGGCGACCGGAACTGGCGCTCGGTGGTCGACGAGCACGACGTCATCGTCGAGGCACTGCGCCGACACGACCCCGAAGCGGCCGCGGACGCGGCCCGCGCCCACATCAGCTCGCAGGCCGCGCACGAGGGCATGGTCTGAGGCGCCAGGTACCGGGGCGCCCCCGCGGGGTGCGGCGGCACACGATCACTTCGCGCGCCGCCTCTCCCCTGCCTGCGGCGGTTTGAGCGGCGACGGGGCAGGGGTCAGCACGAGCCGAGCGGGGACAGCCCCATCCGCTCCCGACGGGTGTCCCGCCACGGGCCGGCGGGGACGATCGCCGAGACACCGGCCTCCAGGGACCAGCCGAACCGGTGAGCGTCGCCGCGGCGGAGAGGTGGCTGACCATCGGCTGCTGCTCGTAGTCGTAGGGCTGCCCGCCGTAACCGCGCTGCTTTCGGCGGTGCCCGGCGCGTCGAGCAACACCTGCCCGGCGTCCACCGAGCGAGGATAAGA
>NZ_JAQYWW010000529.1:0-357 GCF_036322525.1 Streptomyces sp. BE20
AGGGGGCGTATCTGGGGCTGGAGGGTGCGCTGGTGCGGCCGGGGCGGGCCCCGGTCCTCGTGCTGGTCGCGGTCGGGGCGCCGGACGACGAGGCCGGTCGGGCGGTGGCCGTCCAGTCGCGGACCGGGGCGGAGGCGCGCTGGTCCGAGCCCGCCCCGGGGCTGCTGTCGGAGCGGACCGGCGGCGACCCGGCCGCCGTCACGGTGCCGGCCGGGGCCGAGGAGATCGACCGCCCGGGCGTCTATCCGGGGATGGAGGCTGCGGGCCTGGGCTACGGGCCGGCGGTCCAGGGCCTGCGCCGGGCCTGGAAGTCCGGGGACGAGGTCTTCGCCGAGGTCGAGGTCGCGGAGCCGCCCG
>NZ_JAQYWW010000530.1:0-326 GCF_036322525.1 Streptomyces sp. BE20
CCACCGACCGGCCCGGGCGCACACGGCCTCGAATCAATGACTGTGGATCAGCTCCTGCCCCACCCATGCGTCCGCACACTACCACACCCCCAACCGAACGTACGACAAACCCCCCACCACCCGACGGAGGTGACGGCGGAGCGACCCGACGGAACGCGCCGGGGCGGCGCCGAGCAGGGCGGCGCCCTCCGCTCGATGAGGGCTCGAGCCGCCGATTGTCACAGGACAGATGACAGCTTTTGAATGCTGTGAGCACCCGGGCCATCGTCGACCCGGGCCACCCACCCGCCGGGCCGGCGGGGGGGGGGGGGGGCCCCCCGCCCCCC
>NZ_JAQYWW010000531.1:0-370 GCF_036322525.1 Streptomyces sp. BE20
CGCCCCTCACCCACGACGGTTCCCCCCGCCCGGCCCCCGGGCGACCCCCCCGCCCGCCACACCAACGGGTAGCGGGACCGGTTCCCGTACGACCATATCACCTACAAGTGCCCGCCCGTCGGCGGAGTAGGAGGCGCAGCCCCTGCCGGAGGCCTGGGCGCCGAGGGTCCCGAGGACCGTCGCGCGGGAGGCGGCCGGGCCCGAGAGGTTCACGAGCAGCTTCCCGGCGTCGCCTGCGACCCCACAGCGTCCCTCGTGGGCGTTTGGCGCTCCCATCATGTGCGTTTTTTTGTGGGCTGTTTTTTTGGGGGTGGGGGTTGGTTTGTGGTGTTGTTGTGTGTTTTCGTGGGGCGGGGGGCCCCCGCCCCCC
>NZ_JAQYWW010000532.1:0-301 GCF_036322525.1 Streptomyces sp. BE20
ACGGCCCGGCCGACGCCCGGCAGGGCGGCCAACGCGGCCTCCACCTCGCCGAGTTCGATCCGGAAGCCGCGCAGCTTCACCTGGTCGTCCACCCGGCCCAGGAACTGCAACCGCCCGTCGGCCGTCCGCCGGGCGAGGTCCCCCGTGCGGTACATCCGACAGCCCGGCGGACCGTACGGGTCGGCGGTGAACCGCTCGGCGGTCAGCGCCGCCCGGTTCAGGTACCCCCGCGCCAGCTGCACCCCCGCGAGGTACAGCTCACCCGGCACACCCGGCGGCACCGGACGCAGCCGCGCGTCCA
>NZ_JAQYWW010000533.1:0-64907 GCF_036322525.1 Streptomyces sp. BE20
CGACGGCTACCGCCTGCTCGTCAACCCGACCGGCCGGTTCGAGATCGGCGGCCCGATGGGCGACGCCGGCCTGACCGGCCGCAAGATCATCATCGACACCTACGGCGGCATGGCCCGCCACGGCGGCGGCGCCTTCTCCGGTAAGGACCCGTCCAAGGTGGACCGCTCGGCCGCGTACGCGATGCGCTGGGTGGCGAAGAACATCGTCGCCGCCGGCCTCGCCCGCCGCGCCGAGGTGCAGGTCGCGTACGCGATCGGCAAGGCCGAGCCGGTCGGCCTGTTCGTGGAGACCTTCGGCACCGAGACCGTGCCGGTCCTCACCATCCAGAAGGCCGTCACCGAGGTGTTCGACCTGCGTCCGGCCGCGATCATCCGCGACCTGGACCTGCTGCGGCCGATCTACTCGCAGACCGCCGCCTACGGCCACTTCGGCCGTGAGCTGCCGGACTTCACCTGGGAGCGCACCGACCGCGTCGACCAGCTGAAGAAGGCCGTCCAGGCCTGATCCGGTCGTCCGACCGTTTGAGCTCTGACCGCAGGTGGTGGCCGTCCGGTGTGCCGGACGGCCACCACCTGCGGTTTTCTGTCGGTGGGACCTGGTAGTACTTGGGGCGATGAGCAGCACGCAGGGGAGTGACGAGGGCGGGGCGCCGGAACAGCTGGCGTTCATCCGGGAGACGGTCCGCCGGGCCAAGCCGCGCACCTGGCACGGGGCCAAGCGGGCCGAGCACCTGCCGGTGGCCCGGGTGGTCGTCGACAAGGGCGTCCTCACCATCGACAAGTTCTTCGACTACGCGGTGCCCGCCGCGATGGCGGAGGAGGCGCAGCCCGGCGTCCGGGTCCGGGTGCGCTTCGGGGCGCGCGTGGTCAAGGGGCAGCGCGAGGGCGGGGAACTGCACGACGGGTTCGTCGTCGCCCGGCTGGAGAAGAGCGACTTCCCCGGGCCGCTGGCCCCGCTCGCCCAGGTCCTCTCGCCCGAGCCGGTCCTCACCCCGCAGCTGCTCCGGCTCTGCCGCACCGTCGCCGACCGGTACGCCGGCACCCTCGCCGACGTCCTCCAGCTGGCCGTCCCGCCCCGGCACGCCAAGGCCGAGGCCGAGCCCTCGCCGCCGCCGGGCCCCCGCCCGCCCGTGCCGGAGCCCGGCGGCTGGTCGCGCTACCCGGCCGGACCCGACTTCCTCACCGCGCTGGCCGCCGGCGGCGCGCCGCGCGCCGTCTGGACGGCGCTGCCCGGACCGGGCTGGCCGTACGAGGTCGCCCGCGCCGTCGCCGCCACCCTGGCCGGCGGGCGCGGCGCCCTGGTCGTCGTCCCGGACGGGAAGGCGGTCGCCCGGGTCGACCGGGCGCTGACCGAGCTGCTCGGCGAGGGCATGCACGCCACCCTGGCCGCCGACCTCGGCCCGCGTGAACGCTACCGGCGCTGGCTGATGGTCAGCCGGGGCTCGGTGCACGCCGCCGTCGGCACCCGGGCCGCCATGTTCGCGCCCGTCCGTGACCTCGGGCTGGTCGTCGTCTGGTCCGACGGCGACTCCAGCCACAGCGACCCGCGCGCCCCGCACCCGCACGTCCGCGAGGTGGCCCTGCTGCGCGCCGCCGAAGAGGGCGCTGCCGTGCTGCTCGGCGGGCACGTGGTCACCGTGGAGGGCGCGCAGCTGGTGCGGACCGGATGGGCCCGGCCGCTGGCCGCCGACCGGGAGACCGTCCGGAAGGTCGCGCCGCGGGTGCGGACCGTCACCGACCAGGACCAGCACCGGGACGCCGCCGCGCAGGCCGCCCGGCTGCCCTCGATCGCCTGGGAGGCGGCCCGGGAAGGGCTGGCGGCCGGCGGGCCGGTGCTGATCCAGGTGCCCCGGCGCGGCTACGTGCCCCGGCTGTCCTGCGGCCGCTGCCGCACGCCGGCGCGTTGCCGGCGCTGCGAGGGCCCGCTGGAGGCGGCCGGCGCCGACGCCCCGCTGCACTGCGGGTGGTGCGGGGAGGAGGAACGGGACTGGCACTGCCCCGAGTGCGGATCGTTCCGGCTGCGGGCCTCGGTGGTGGGGGCACGGCGGACGGCGGAGGAGCTGGGCAAGGCGTTCCCGCAGGTGCCCGTGCGGACCTCCGGGCGGGACGCGGTGCTGACCACGGTGCCGGACGAGCCCGCGCTGGTGATCTCCACCCCCGGCGCCGAACCGGTGGTCGAGAGCGGCAACGGCTACGCGGCGGCGCTGCTGCTGGACGGCTGGGCGCTGCTCAGCCGCCCGGACCTGCGGGCGGGGGAGGAGACGCTGCGGCTCTGGCTGGCCGCCGCGGCGCTGGTGCGGCCGTCGACCGAGGGCGGCACGGTGGTCGTCGTCGCCGAGCCGACCACGCGGCCGGTGCAGGCCCTGGTGCGCTGGGACCCGATGGGGCACGCGGGGCTGGAGCTGGACGAGCGGGCGCAGCTGCACTTCCCGCCGGTGGCGCGGATGGCCTCGGTGGCGGGCAGCCCGGCGGCCGTGGCCGACCTGCTGGGGCTGATCCGGCTGCCGGAGGGGGCGGACGTGCTCGGGCCGGTGCCGGTTCCGGCGTTGCGGGGGGAGGCGCAGGAGCGTGCGCTGCTGCGGGTCCCGCCCGGGCAGGGCGCGGCGCTGGCGGCGGCGCTGAAAGCGGCGCAGATCGCGCGGATCGCGCTGCGCACGCCGGAGGCGGTGAAGGTGCGGATCGATCCGACGGACATCGGGTGAGGGGCGGGACGGGCTGAGCCGCCCCCCAGCCCGGTGGCCGGTGGGTTGGTCAGCCGCGGAGGGGGACGCCGGGGCGGTCCAGGGGGGAACGGTCGATCGGCGTGCGGTCGATCGGGGCTCGGTCGAGGGCGGTGCGGTCCAGGGGGGAACGGTCGAGGGCGGTGCGGTCCAGGGGGGAACGGTCGATCGGGGTGCGGTCCAGGCTGCCGCGCTCCATCGCGGCCCGGTCCAGGCTGCTGCGGTCGAGCCCGCCCTGGCGGGCGGCCGGGACGGTGGCGGCGAGGCCGGTCGGGGCGGGTGCGGGGGCCGGGTTGTGGCCCGGAGCGTGCGCGGCGGGCAGTTCCTCGGAGCGGTCCGGGCGGCTCGGGTTCGGCACGGTGCCGCCCGCGGCCAGCAGTTCGCCGGCCGGTCGGCGCATCCCGTAGCGACGGTGCACCGCCTGCTTGGTGACCCCGAGAGCGGAGCCCACCGAGTCCCAGGAGAAGCCCAGCGCGCGGTCGAACTCGACCGCCGCCGCCACCAGCGTCTCCACGCTCTCCCTGAGTTCCTGCGCCAGGCGCACCGTCGGCGCGGGGGCGCGCCCGTAGACGACGAACCCCGCCGAGGTGCTCGGCCGGCGGGGCCGGTAGACGTTGCCCAACTGGGCGGTGAGCGTCCGCAGCGCGTCGACCTGCCGCCTCACCCGCTCGATGTCCCGCACCAGCAGGTGCAGGCTCGCCCGCGCCCGGGCGTCGTGGTTGATCTGCTCGGCCATGGCCTACGTGCCACCTTCCGTACGGTTCGGCTCGACCGGAGCGCCCTTCCCGCGCGCTCCGGCGTTGGTCAATCCCACTTGACCAACGCCGGACCGCCCACCGGGGTCACGCGGCAAGGTGGGTCGGGATATGCCAGAAACCGGCGCGGACGGATTGCATAGACTGATCGGCGGCCGATTCCGACGGCCGAAGCCAGCCGCCCGCACCCGATCAGCACCCCGACGGACAGGAGCCCGCATCCGTGGCGATCCAGCCGATCCGCATCTTCGGAGACCCCGTCCTACGGGCCACCGCGCAGCCCGTCACCACCTTCGACAAGGAACTCCGGAACCTCGTCAAGGACCTCACCGACACCATGCTCGACGCCCCGGGTGCCGGTCTGGCCGCGCCTCAACTCGGCATCTCCCTGCGGGTGTTCACCTACCACGTGGACGGTGTCACCGGTCACCTGATCAACCCGGACCTGTCGCTGAGCGACGAGGAGCAGGAAGGCCCCGAGGGCTGCCTCTCGCTGCCCGGCCTGCGCTACGACACCCGGCGCTCGTACGGAGTCGTCGCCAAGGGCTTCGACATGCACGGTGAACCGGTCACCGTCGAGGGCACCCAGTTGCTCGCCCGCTGCATCCAGCACGAGACCGACCACCTCGACGGCATCATCTTCATCGACCGCCTGGACACCGAGCAGCGGAAGGCCGCGCTCAAGGCGATCCGGGACTCGGACTGGGGCAGCGGCCCCGCTCCGGTGGTCAAGGTCTCCCCGCACAGCACCTTCGGCTCGGCGCGCTGACCGTCCCGGCCCGCGCCGCTCCGCCCGTTCCCGACCCGGCACCGCCCCGACCTGGCACCGCCCCTCCCCGGCACCACCCCGACCCAGCACCGCCCCGACCAGTACAGCCGGGCTCCGTACAGCCCGGACCCGGTACAGCAGAAAGGCACTTGATGCGCCTCGTGTTCGCCGGCACCCCCGAGGTCGCCGTTCCCGCCCTGGACGCCCTGCTCGCCTCCGACCGGCACGAGGTCGTCGCGGTGGTCACCCGCCCCGACGCCGTCTCCGGACGTGGCCGCAAGCTGGTCGCCAGCCCCGTCGCCCAGCGCGCGGAGGAGGCCGGGATCGAGGTCCTCAAGCCGGCGAAGCCGAGCGACCCCGACTTCGTCGCCCGCCTCACCGAGCTCGCCCCCGACTGCTGTCCGGTCGTCGCCTACGGCGCGCTGCTGCGCCCGGGCACCTTGGAGATCCCCGTCCACGGCTGGGTCAACCTGCACTTCTCGCTGCTCCCCGCCTGGCGCGGCGCCGCCCCCGTCCAGCACGCGGTGATGGCCGGTGACGAGGTCACCGGCGCGTCCACCTTCCTGATCGAGCAGGGCCTGGACTCCGGGCCGGTCTACGGCGTGCTCACCGAGGAGGTCCGCCCCACCGACACCAGCGGCGACCTGCTCGGCCGCCTCGCGCACTCCGGGGCCCGCCTGCTCGTCGCCACCATGGACGGCATCGAGGACGGTGCCCTGCACGCCCGCCCGCAGCCCGGCGAGGGCGTCACGCTCGCGCCGAAGATCAGTGTCGAGGACGCCCGGATCGACTGGACCACCCCCGCCCTGCGGATCGACCGCGTGGTGCGCGGCTGCGCCCCCGCTCCCGGCGCCTGGACGCTCTTCCGCGGCGAGCGGCTCAAGGTCACCGGCCCGGTCGGGCTGCTGCCGGGCTCGGCGGAGCTGGCCCCCGGTGAGCTGGCCGTCGGCAAGAACTCCGTCCGGGTCGGCACCGGGAGCCACGACGTCGAGCTGGGCGAGGTGCGGCCGCAGGGGAAGAAGGCGATGCGGGCCGCGGACTGGGCGCGCGGCGCGCGGATCGAGTCCGGCGAGCGGCTCGGCGAGGAGCCGATCGGGGAGCCTGACGCGTAGTCCGGCGGTCGGGCCGGAGAGGCCCCGGCACGGGTCGGTCCCGCCGGTGAGCCCGCGGTCCGGGTTTCGCGTTACTGTTCCAGAGATCCCGGGATCCGGAGATCCCGAGATAACCCCCGCAGCACTTTGAGGCACATCCCATGAGCACGCCCAGCAGCACCCCCGGCACCCGCGGCGCCAAGCAGGCGCCCCGTCCGCACCGCCGGCCGAAGAAGGACCCGGCGCGGATCGTCGCCTTCCGCGCCCTGCGCGCCGTCGACGAGCGTGACGCCTACGCCAACCTGATCCTGCCCTCGCTGCTCCGCGAGGCCGAGCAGAAGGGCATGGACCGGCGCGACGCGGCGCTCGCCACCGAGCTGGTCTACGGCACCCTCCGCCTCCAGGGCACCTACGACGCGGTCATCGCCGCCTGCGTCGACCGGCCGCTGAGCAAGGTCGACCCGCCGGTCCTCGACGTGCTCTCGCTCGGCGCCCACCAGCTGCTCACCACCCGCATCCCCAGCCACGCGGCCGTCTCGGCCACCGTCGAGCTGGCCCGGGTGGTGCTCGGCGACGGCAAGGCCAAGTTCGTCAACGCCGTGCTGCGCCGGATCAGCGCCCACGACCTCGACGAGTGGATCGGCCTGGTCGCCCCGCCGTACGAGAAGGACGCCGAGGACCACCTCGCCGTCGTCCACTCGCACCCGCGTTGGGTGGTCGCCGCGCTCTGGGACTCGCTCGGCCGCTGGCAGCCCGACGCCTCCGGGCGCGCCGCGGTGGAGGAACTGCTGCGCGCCGACAACGAGCGCCCCGAGGTCACCCTGATCGCCCGGCCCGGCCGGGCGACCGTCGGTGAGCTGGCCGAGGCGCTGCCCGAGGCCGAGCCGGGCCGCTGGTCCCCGTTCGCGCTCCGGCTCGCCGAGGGCGGCGACCCGGGTGCGCTGGCGGCGGTCCAGGAGAACCGGGCCGGTGTCCAGGACGAAGGCAGCCAACTGGTCGCCCTCGCCCTCGCCGCCGCCCCGCTCGACGGCCCCGACCGGCTCTGGCTGGACGGCTGCGCGGGCCCCGGCGGCAAGGCCGCGCTGCTCGCCGCGCTCGCCGCCGAACGCGGCGCCGCGCTGGTGGCCAGCGAGAAGCAGCCGCACCGGGCCCGGCTGGTCGCCCGCACGCTCGCCGGCAACCCCGGCCCGTACACCGTCATCGCCGCCGACGGCACCCGGCCGGCCTGGAAGTCCGGCGGCTTCGACCGGGTGCTCGTCGACGTGCCCTGCTCCGGCCTGGGCGCGCTGCGCCGCCGACCGGAGGCCCGCTGGCGGCGCCGCCCGCAGGACGTCGCCGCCTTCGGCCCGCTCCAGCGCGACCTGCTCACCGCGGCGATCGACGCGGTGCGGGTGGGCGGTGTGGTCGGCTACGCCACCTGCTCGCCGCACCTCGCCGAGACCCGGGCCGTCGTGGACGACGTGCTGCGGGCCGAGGGCGGCAGGGTCGAGTGGATCGACGCACGACCGCTGCTGCCGGGCGTCCCGGCCCTGGGGGAGGGGCCGGACGTCCAGCTCTGGCCGCACCTGCACGGGACGGACGCGATGTACCTGGCGCTGCTGCGCCGTACGGCGTAGCGGGGCGCGGCAGGACGGACGACGCGACGGGCCGGGGCCCGGTGGACGGCCCCGGCCCGCCCGCCGCGCCCGGCCGGGCCGTCCGCCGGCCCCCGGCGGGCGGTGCGGGTACGGCCTCAACGGCCGCTGAGCGCCGGTGAGTGGGGTGTCTCCCTGGGCGTCGTGGCGCGGGCCGCAACCGTGGCCGAGCCCGCCGCGTGGGGCCTCGTGGCGGCCGGGACTGTGGTGGAACCGTTCGGGGCGGTGCTCGGCCCGGCCTGGGAGGTCACCACGCCGCGGACCAGCTCGCGCAGCCAACGATGGCCCGCGTCCTGGTCGTTGCGCGGATGCCAGGCCATGCTCAGTACCACCTCGGGCAGCTCCACCGGCAGCGGGAACGTGGTCAGCCCCAGCGCGGTGGCCGCCGCGCCGCCGAGCCGGGCCGGTGCCAGGCCGACCAGCTCGGTCTCGCGGAGCAGGAACAGTGCCGCGGTGAAGCTCGGCACGATGGTCACCACCCGCCGGGAGAGTCCGACGTCGGCCAGCCGTTGATCGACCGGGCCGGGCCCGCGGCCGTGCCGGGAGACCGCGAGGTGGTCGGCGTTCGCGAACTCACGGGCGGTGGGCGGCGGGCCGACCGTCAGCGGGTGCCCGGTGCGGGCGACGCCGACCAGACCGGTGGTGGTGAGGGGCTCGGTCCGGGTCTCGGGGTCCAGATGGTCGATCACGCCGACCTCCAGGTCCACCACGCCGTCGCGCATCGCCGTCGTCCCCTCCAGGTGTTCCCCGAGGAAGCGCAGCGTCACGGCCGGCGCCTGCGCGCGGACCGTCTCGACCAGCGTGGAGCCTATCGCCGTCAGCAGGACGTCCCCGGTCTGGAGGGTGAAGCGGCGGTTCAGCTGGGCGGGTTCGGTGGCGGTGTGGGGGACCAGCAGCGCCTGGCCCCGGCTGACCAGCGCCCGGACCTCCGCCCGTAGTTCCACCGCGCGCGGGGTCGGGACCAGGCCGCGGCCGGCCCGGACGAGGATCGGGTCGCCGAGGACGCGGCGCAGCCGCCCCAGGGTGCGGCTCATCGCCGGAGCCGAGGTGTGCAGCCGCTCGGCTGCGCCGGTGACGCTGCCCTCGTCGAGCAGGGCGTCCAGGGCGACGAGCAGGTTGAGGTCGAGATCGGGCATGGGCTTCTCCGCGAGTGTTCGGTCGACTGGGTGGGGGTGGTGGGGGAGGTGGATGACCAGAACTGGAAAGTGTGGTGACCAGGCTTTCACTGGAGTGCATGCAGATTCGGCATCTACCGTCGATCGTGACAACTCCCCTTCGGAGTAAAGGATCTGACGCGATGAATGACAATGACATGTTGGCGGTAGCCTGCCAAGGCGGCCGTGTGCTGGTCTTTCTCTCTGCGGACGGCTCTCGGCGGCTCGGTGAGGTGCCGCTGCCGCCCGAGCCGCACGAGATATTGTTCGACGCCGACCGGAGGCTGCTGTACTGCACGGTCACCTACCGCTCGGGCTTCTACGAGCACCACGGCGAGCAGGCTACCGAGTTGGTCCTGATCGATCCGGATCACTGGGTAGTGGTCGAGACCATTGACCTGGCGCCGGAGTGCGCCCCGCACGGGCTGGCGCTCGATGCGGCGCGCGCGCTGTTGTACGTGAGCGTGGAGGCCGGGCCTGCCGGGGACGGGGCGGTGCTCACGGTCGACCTCGCCGCGCGCAAGGTGGTGGAGCGGACCGGGATCGGCGCGCCGGGGCCGCACTGGTTCGCGCTCACGCCGGACGGGACCAAGGGCTACACGACGAACAAGGAGGCCCCGTTCCTCACCGTCGTGGAGACGGCGTCCGGTCCCGGCGGCCGGGGCCGGACCGGGCGGACGGTGGCGGTGCCCGGCAGCGAGGGCATCGCCATGAGTGCCGACGGGCGGTACGCGGTGGTGGCCACGCCGAAGCTGGACCTGACGGGCGCCCTCGCCGCACCGCCCGCCCTGACGGTGGTCGACCTCCGGACCGACCGGGTGGTGCGCACGCTCCCGCTGGCGGCGCCGGCCGTCCCGGTGCACCGGACGGCGGGCGGCCTGGTGCTGGCCGGGGAGGTCCACCTCGCGGCCCCGGCGGCGGACGGCGGGCCGGTCCCGGCGGCCGGGCGGCTGCGGATCTTCGGTGCGGCCGGCGGTGGGCACGCGGCACCCGAGGAACTGGTGGAACTGGGGGAGGTGACGGTCGGACAGGTGCCGCTGACCGTCCACTCGTCGCCGGACGGCAGGTTCGGGTACGTCGCCACCATCGCCTCGGACACGGTGACCGTGGTGGACCTGACCGAGCGCCGGGTGGTCCGCGAGGTGGACCTGGGCCGGGGCGCCGGACCGCACGGGCTGGCGTACGTGCCGGCGCCCCGGTAGCGACGCCGGCACCGTCCCGGGCGTGGCCGATCACGGTGGTGCCCCGCCCGGCGAGCAGGTTCGCGGTTCGCGAGGTGCGGGCGGGGCGGGGACCTCGTGGTCCCGGGCGTGGCCACAGGGCGGGGAGGGGGGCACGGGCGTCGGGGGGCGTCGGGGGGCGTGGGGTGGGGCCGGGCGACTCGCCGCCGGAGCGGGACGGTTCCCGGCCCGTGGCGGGCCGTCTCGTGCCGGGACGGAAAGGAGCGCGCAGGGTTCTCAGGGCGCGCGAGATGTCTGACGCGCGGGGCGTGCGGCCCGTCCTGGGCGCCCCGTTTCGCCGGTCCCGGGGCGACGGACGGGACCGGTCCTTCCCGCTGGACCGCTGCGGATCCGGCACCTGACGGCCGCTATCGTGCGGGGATGACCACCGGTGCCGGGCTGTTGCCGCTGCTCTTCCTCGACGTCGACGGAACGCTGATCCCGTTCGGGGGCCCGGCCGGGCGGTATCCGGTGTTCCCGCAGAGCGAGGATCCGTCGAATCCGCTGCTGGGGCGGCTCGATCCGGCGCACGGGCGCCGGTTGGCGGCGCTGCCGTGCGAGCCGGTGTGGGCGACGACGTGGGGGCCCGACGCCAATGCGCACCTCGCGCCCCTGCTCGGGCTGCCGGAGCTGCGCGAACTGCCGCAACGGGCGGAGGACGGCGAGGCCGCGGCCGACGCGTGGGCGGGGCTGAGCCCGAAGACGCGCGGGATCGTCGCGTTCGCGGCCGGCCGGGACTTCGTCTGGGTGGACGACGAGATCGGCGGCCCCGACCGGGCCTGGGTGGCGCAACACCACCAGGGGCGGGCGCTGCTGTGGTGGGTCGATCCGGCGGTCGGGCTGACGGACGGCGACTACGCGGCGGTCGGGGCCTGGTTGCACGAACGGGCGGGCGGGTAGCGCGAGGACGAGGGCCCGTGGCTTGCCGGACGGGCCGGGGGAGGACTCCCGGAGGGGGCGTCGGTGGGACGGACGGCGGGTCGGACCGTGGCGGGCTGGGGGGCGGCATGCGCCGTCCTCGGCGCTGCGGTGATGCTGTGGAACCTGGCGGTGGGGTGGCCGTGGGTGGCCTGGTCCGCCGTGCTGCTCGGCGCGGGGCTGGTGGCCGCCTCGGCCGGGCTGCTCCTCGCTCCCGGCGCGGACCGGTGGTTCGACGCGCTGGTGGTCGGCGGGCTGGCGGCGCTGGTCCTGGTGGCGGTGGGGACCACGGCCGGCACGGCCGGGAACGTCCTGCGGTGGGGGCGGACGACCGAGCGGGTGACGGTCGTGCTCGGGGACTGCCGGGTGACGGACCGGCAGTGGGACGAGGTCGGGGGGTGGTCGGAGCGGGTCGAGTGCCGGCACACCTGGTCGGTCGGCGACCGGGTGTTCGACGAGCGGCGTGCGGCGGACCGCCGGTACCCGGACGGGCACGAGCTGCGGAGGTGGGCCACACCGGGGCGGGCGGAGCTGGACGAGCACGGTTGGACGTCGGTCGCCGTGCCGGGGGCGTTCGCGGTGGTGACGGACGGGCTGGTGCTGTTCCTGGCGTGGGTGGTGGCGTGGAGCCGGGTCCGGGGGCCCGGGAAGCGTGCGGCGGGCGCGGCCGGCCCGGACGGCGCTGCCGACGACGGTGCCCCCGACGGCGGTGCCGGGAGTGTTGAGGGGGCCGAGGACGTCGGGAACCCCCGTGTCGGGGGCGGGGAGCGTTCGGCGGCGGGTGCGGCGGGCACCTGACGGTCGGCCCCCGCGCGGCGGGGGCGCCCTCCTGCTCGGCACGGGCGATCGCGCACCCGTGACCCCGCGCGGCGGAGAACGCGCGGGCGGGGCCGACGGCGTCCGGCGGGCGCGCCTGCGGGCCGATCAGCAGGCCGGTGCGGCCCGGTCAGCCCGTGGCGGACCGGGCGGCGCGACGCCGACGCTTGCCGAGCGGGGCCTGTGAGAGGTCCTCGCACTGGGAGCGGAGGTTCTTGTGACCGTAGCCGCGGTCGTCGAGCCAGGTCCGGGCGGACCGCTCGGCACGGTCGGCGGCTTCGAGGATGTCCTCCTCGGCCTCGCCGGTGTCCTGGAACCGGAAGGTGAAGACGGCGCGCGCGTCGAGGTCGTAGCTGAGGTGCCCCTCGGGGGTGAACGACGCGTGGAGCACGTCGTGCTCGGCGGCTCGGGACCGGAGTTCGGCGAGCTGCTCGGGGGTGAGGCCGTCGAAGACGCCGCGGACGGTGATGCGGAAGGTGCGGGTGGTCATCCGTCGAGCCTAGTGAGGGGCTCGGAGCGGGTGCCACGGGTTTTCGGCGGACGCGGTCCGGCCCCCGCCACGGGGGTGGGCGGGGGCCGGACGTTCGGGGGTGGAGGCGCTCAGACCTCCTCGGGGCCGCCGGCGGTGGTGCGGACGCAGCTGTAGGGGAGCGGGGGGATGCCGTTGAACCCCTGGGTGGTGTAGGCGGTCGAGTAGGCGCCGCAGGAGAGGATCCAGACCGGGTCGCCGGAGGCGGCGTCCCGGGGCACCGGCATACCGGGGCCCTCGTCGGCGTAGGCGTCGTCGCTGTCGCAGGTGGGGCCGGCGACCACGGCGGGGACGGTCTCCGCGCCGGCCCGGCCGGGGAACTCCAGCCGGTACCGGAGCTCGTCCATCTCGTACAGGCCGTTGAACTTTCCGCAGCTCAGGTAGAGCCAGTGCACCCTTTCACCGTCGAGCTGCTGACGTTCCGTCAGGCGCGTCACACGGGCGCGGATGGCGCCGTGGTCGGCGACCAGGTGGCGGCCGGGCTCGATCAGGAAGTCCAGCGGCGCGGCGGACGCGTCGCGCAGGCGCTGGATGCCCTCCCGGATCACCGCGAACATCTTGTCCACCGGCGGGTCGAGCGGGCGGCCCTTCCGGTCCAGGACTCCGAGGGCGGGCAGGCCGCCGCCGAGGTTGACGTGGTCCAGCAGGATTCCGCGCCGGCCGGCCTCCTCGACCACGGCGGTCAGGGCTTCCAGGGCGTTCTGCCAGGCCTCCGAGGTGAGCTGCTGGGAGCCGACGTGCACGGAGAGCCCGGCCGGGGTCAGTCCGGCGGCGCGGGCCGCCTCCAGGACCAGGACGGCGTCCTCGGGCGAGCAGCCGAACTTGCGGCTGAGGCCCCAGAGCGCGCCCTCGCCGGTGGTGGCGAGCCGGCAGAAGATCCGGGCGCCGGGGGCGTGCACGGCGATCGCGGCGACGTCCGCCAGGCTGTCGGTCGCGAAGTCCCGTACGCCGAGCCCGTACGCCTCGGCGATCTGGCGGTCCGACTTGATGGTGTTGCCGTAGTGGATCCGGTCGACCGGGACGCCGGTGCGCAGGGCCTGGGTGATCTCCTGGGGTCCGGCCGCGTCGAAGCCGGAGCCCCGTGCGGCCAGGGCCGCCAGCACCTCGTCCACCGGACAGGCCTTCATGGCGAACCGGACAGCGACATCGGGCAGTTCGCGCAGCAGGGCGTCGTACTGGGCCTCGATGCCGTCCAGGTCGAGGACGAGTCGGTCGTCCTCACCGGTGGCCAGGGCGGCGCGCAGCCGGTCGTACTCAGGCATCGTCGGTACTCCAACCGGGGCCGGCGGGGGCCGTGTCGGGCCCGTCCGGCGAAGAGCTGCGGGCGTGCGTCTCCGGGGCGGGCGTCGTCGACAGCTGCCGGACGGCGCGGACGTCTGCGGCGGAGGTGGTGCGGGCGAGGAGGGACTCGCCGTCGTCGCTGAGGCAGGGGTGCTCGGAAGCGGCTCGATACAGGTACCCGTCGGGCTTCGGTATCACGTCACTCCAAGGTTCGGGTCGGGGCATCGGGCTGATGGCCGTGCAGGCGGGCGGCGCCCGGGCATGCCGGAGCGCCGGTTCGCGCGCATGGTGAGGCAGGGCCGGACGCGGCCCTGAGGAGAAGTCGGACGTGCGGTGGTGCCGGCTGACGGGCGTCAGACGGCGGGAGGGTCAGGTGGTGGGCTGTCGGATGTCGGCGCAGGAGGGCGGGATGCGGGAGGCTCCGGCGGCGCGCCGTCGCGCGGCCGGGCGTACCGGGGCGCCGGTCGGCGGTCGGCATCGCCAGGCGTGCGGGCGGATGCCGTGGCCGGAATTCCTGGCCTCCTTCTCGGTCGATTCCCCCGCGTGGGGGCTGACACCCTCGCTGGAACAGGTGGCGTCATTCGTCAACTCGCGTGTTCGCCAAGGTGTCTCGGGAGGTGTTCCGGCCTCGTTAAACGTGCGTTCCCCCTACCGTGGACTAGACCAACTTGCGGTGTCAACCCTTGCTCGGGAGAGCTCTGGGGGTGGCTTCGTGAAGGTGGCGAACCGGGCATGACCTGCGCCGGAGCCTCCGGATCCGTCCTCGCCCGAACGGGTTGTGGAGGTGTCCGGCCGAACGGGCAGCGGAGGGTGCCTGTTCGCGCAGGGCGGCGTCCGAAAGGGCACCAACCACACTCCTCTCGGCGGGCATTGACGATGCGTCCGGCCTTCGCGGGGGCCCGGTCGGCCGTGCGGCCCGGGACGGCCGATGCCCCCGGGGCGTCGGAGCACCGGGGGCATCGGGCGGGGCGGGCGGGCTGGAGGGGGCGGGCCGGGGCGGTCGGAATCCGGCCGTGAGGCCCCGGCCCGGGGAGGTGGTGCGGCGCCGGCGATGGGGCTACGGGTGGACCTGAAGGACGAGCTTGCCCCGGAGGTGTCCCTGCTCGGCGCGCCGGTGCGCGGCCGCCGCCTCTGGGAGCGGATGGACGCCGTCGACGTGGACACGGATCCGGCCGTCGTCCAGCAGGGCGGCGAGCTCGCCGAGGTCGCCCCCGTCGGACCGCACCTGCTGCATCCGGTCGGGCAGTGAGATGCCGAGTCCGGTGGCCCGTTCGCGGTGGTAGTCGCCCAGGTAGACGGGCAGGATCAGGCCGCCGCGCCGGACGGCCGGGAGCAGGCGGTGGGCGTCCGGCCCGCCGACCGTGTCGACCAGGAGGTCCGCCGCGTCCCGGGCGGCCTCGGCCGCGGGCGTCCGCGTGTAGTCGACGAACTGGTCCACGCCGAGCCCGCGGAGGAACTCCTCGTGCCGCCCGGAGGCGACGCCGATCACCCGCTCCGCGCCGGCGAGGCGGGCGAGTTGGACGGCGAAGTGTCCGACCCCGCCCGCCGCGCCGTTGACCAGGGCGGTGCCGCCCGACAGGGGACGCAGCTCCCGGATCAGGAACTGGTAGGCGGTGAGCCCGGCCATCGGTACGGCGGCGGCCTCGACGTGGTCGAGCGCCGCCGGCTTGGCGGCCAGGTGGTCGGCGGGTGTCGTGACGTACTCGGCGTACCCGGAGCCCTGCCCCGGGAAGCGGATCATCCCGAAGACCTCGTCCCCGGGCTGCCAGGCGGTGACGCCGTCGCCGAGCGCGGCCACCACGCCCGAGATGTCGCTGCCGAGGACGAGCGGCGGCGTCCACGGGGGCCGGAGCCCGGCCGGGATGCGGGCGAAGCCGGTGCGCGCGTACAGGTCGGGCGGGTTGATTCCGGCGGCGTGCACCCGGACCAGCACCTCGCCCGGCCCGGGCACCGGCCGGGGGACCTCCTCGTACACCAGTACCTCGGGGCCTCCGAAGGCGTGCAGGCGGACGGCCCGCATGGTCGCGGCGTGGTTTCCCATGGCTGTCTCTTCCTCTCCCCGTGCGCCCCCGGGCCTCTCCCCGGCCGCGGGGGCGACCGCCCGGTAGAATCCGGAGCGGTGCTCCGTTAAGAAAACCGGAGCAGTGCTCCACTTGTCAACGGTGAGGATTCCCATGCCCGTCGAGCCCGCCCCGCCCTCCGCCGGGCGCGCCCCGCGCGCCGACGCGCGGCGCAACCGCGACCGCGTGCTGGAGGTGGCGGCGGAGGTGGTCGCCGAACAGGGGGCCCAGGCGTCCCTGCGCGACGTCGCCCGCCGCGCCGACGTCGGCCTCGGCACGCTCTACCGCCACTTCCCGACCCGGGACGCCCTGTTGGAGGCCCTGCTGCGGCGGCGTTTCGAACTCCTCGCCGACCGGGCGGACGCGCTGGCCGTCGCCGGGCCGCCGGAGCGGGCGCTGAGGGTCTGGCTGCACGAGTTCACCCTCGGTGCGGGCGCCTACCAGGGGCTCTCGACCGCCCTGCTGGCCACTCTCGGCGACCCCGGCTCACCCCTGCACGCCGCATGCCTGACGATGCGTCGGGCGTGCGGTCGGCTGCTGTCGGCGGCGCAGCGGGACGGCCTGGTCCGTGCGGACGTCGACGCCGTCGACCTGTTCGCCCTGGCCAACGCCCTCGCGTGGATCGCCGACCAGGCCCCGAGTCTCGCGGAGCGGCGCGATCGCCTCTTCGGTCTGGTGCTGGACGGCCTGGCACCCCGGGGCGGAGATGCCGCGTCCGCGGGGTGCTGAACATCGGGGCGCCGACGCCCGGATACAAACCCGGGGCGCCGAGGTGCGGGGTGCCGATTCCGGGGCGGCGCGTGAGGACCCGGCCGAGGGCGGTCGCCGGTGCCGGCGACCGTCGCGGACCTGCCTGGCCCGTGCCGCGCCATCGTCGGTGGCCGGTCGCGAAGGGCACCGGGCGCCGGTACGGAAGGGCGGGCCGGTGGACGCCCGGTGCACGGGCGGGCAGCGCGGCGGTGGCCCGCCGGGTACTCCGGTGGCGGTTCCCGGACCGGAGTACCGTCCGGGAACCGCCACCGCCACCGCCACCGCCCCGCGGCGCGGGCGCGCCGCGGGGCGGGTCGTCAGAACCTGACGGTCTTCAGGTACGAGGAGTCGCCGCGAATTCCGGCCAGGTAGAGGGTGTGCCCGCCCGGGGCGAGGGCGGTCGCGGAGACCCCGTCCAGGCCGAAGCCGGTGAGCGTCTCACCGGGGAGGCCGGCGTTGGTCGCGGTGTCGTAGGCGAGCACCGAGGCGTGCGGGGTCCAGCCGTCCTTGAGCACGTGGATTCGGCCGCCGTCCGTGCCGACCGCCACGTAGTGGAGGTCGACCGGTCCGTCGGCGAAGGTGAAGACGGGTCGGGCCGTGTCGTTGACGGTGTCGACCGCGTAGCCGGTCCCGGCGTTGACCTGGGCGCCCAGGGCGTACACGTGCAGGCCGTCGGGGGAGGCGGCCAGCTCCTTGGTGGCGCCGATCCTCTCGACGGTGCGCAGCACGGTCGGGACGGGCGCGGTGGTGTCGAGGTGTTCCAGGCCGGCGTCGGTGGAGACGTAGGCGTCGGCACCGCCCGGCTGCAGGGCGATGGCGTCGACCGCGTGGCCGCGCAGCGGCACGGTCGCGGTGAAGGCGCCCTGCTGGGTGCCGAACACCAGCACCCGGCCCGGCCGTACGCCCTGGCCGTGGAGCTGCGGACCGTACTGGTCGACGTAGACCTTGGATCCGTCGGGGCTGACCGCCAGGTCGGTCAGGCCGCCCGCCGACCAGCCGGCCGGCCTGGGCTGGTCCGGTGCGGGAGTGCGGGCCACCACGGTGTTGGCGGCCGGGTCGACGGCGACCAGGTGGTCCGACACCAGGACGTAGAGGCGCCGGCCGTCCTGGCTGACCACGGGCCGCCCGGCGGTGCCGTCGTCCGCCAGCGGCAGTTCGGCGACCACCGCGCCGGACCGGGTGTCGACCGTCCGCAGGACGACCGGGGTCCGGCTGCCGGCCCGGTCGGACGCCACGACGTAGGCCCTGTTCCCCTCCGGACCGACCGCCAGCCCCAGCGCCCGCCACCCGATGGCGGTGCCGTCGTGGCCGCCGGGCGTACCCGGTACGGTGTCGGCGACGGCCGCCCCGGCGCCCGCGCCGGTCAGCAGGAGGACGGCCGAGGCCGCCAGTGAGCCCGTCCAGCGGGCCTTTGACACGCGCGAATTCATGATTCTCCACCCTGTGGTCTAGACATCATGTCGTGGTGCGAGGGTCAGGCTAGAGCACCGGGAGGGCGTTCCGGGGGCGGTTTCCGGCCCTGGTGCGGACGGGGGCGGGACGTGGCCGGCCGGCCACGCGGGCACGGCTCGATCGCACCCGGTCGGTCCGGTGCCGGTCCGGTGCCGGGTCCGGTGCCGGGGCCGACGGGGCCGCGGTCCGGAGGCGGGGCCCGGGGCGCCGGGAAGTTCCCGAACCGGCCATAGGTCAGCTCTATGACCTCATAGATCCACACCGACTACTGTCGGCACGTACCACCCGTGTTGGCTGGTCGTGGGGTCGCCCTCGCCCTCCTGCCCGCCCGTCCGTGTTCCCGTTCGGAGGATCGCCCCGCCATGTCCCGTCCGATCCGAGTCGCGATAGTCGGCGCCGGCCCCGCCGGAATCTACGCCGCTGACGCCCTGCTCAAGTCCGACGCCGCCCAGCAGCCCGGGGTCTCGGTCGACCTCTTCGAGCGGATGCCCGCGCCCTTCGGGCTGATCCGGTACGGCGTGGCGCCCGACCACCCGCGGATCAAGGGGATCGTCACGGCGCTCCACCAGGTGCTGAGCAAGCCGCAGATCCGGGTCTTCGGCAACGTCGACTACCCGGCCGACGTCACGCTCGACGACCTGCACCGCTTCTACGACGCGGTGGTCTTCTCCACCGGCGCGATGGCGGACCGGGCGCTCGACATCCCCGGTGTCGGACTCGAAGGCTCCTACGGGGCGGCCGACTTCGTCTCCTGGTACGACGGCCACCCGGACGTGCCGCGCACCTGGCCGCTGGAGGCCGAGAAGGTCGCCGTGCTCGGCGCGGGCAACGTCGCGCTGGACGTGGCCCGCATCCTCGCCAAGACCGCGGAAGAGCTGCTCCCCACCGAGATCCCGCCGAACGTCCACGAGGGCCTGCGCCGCAACAAGGCCCTGGAGGTGCACGTCTTCGCCCGGCGCGGACCCGCCCAGGCCAAGTTCAGCCCGATGGAGCTGCGCGAGCTCGACCACTCGCCGACCATCGAGGTGATCGTCGCCCCCGAGGACATCGACTACGACGAGGGCTCGATCGCCGAGCGGCGCGGCGCCAAGCACGTCGACATGGTCGCCTCGACCATCGAGAACTGGGCGATCCGCGACGTCGGCGACCGCCCGCACCGGATCTTCCTGCACTTCTTCGAGTCCCCGGTGGAGGTGCTCGGCGCCGACGGCAAGGTGATCGGGCTGCGCACCGAGCGCACCGAACTCGACGGCACCGGCAACGTGCGCGGCACCGGCAAGCACACCGACTGGGACGTCCGGGCGATCTACCGGGCGATCGGCTACTACTCGGACGAGCTGCCCAAGCTGCCGTTCGACCCGGTGTCCGGCACCGTCCCGAACGCGGCCGGCCGGGTGCTCGCGGCCGACGGCTCGCACCAGGCCGCCACGTACGTCACCGGCTGGATCAAGCGCGGCCCGGTCGGCCTCATCGGGCACACCAAGGGCGACGCCAACGAGACGGTCGCCTGCCTGCTCGCCGACCGGGCCGAGGGCCGCCTCCCCGGCGCCGTCGAGCCCGAGCCCGACGCGGTCCTCGCGCACCTGCGCGAGCGGGGCGTCCGGTTCACCACCTGGGAGGGCTGGCAGCTGCTCGACGCGCACGAGCGCGCGCTCGGTGCGGCGGAGGGGCGCGAGCGGGTCAAGGTCGTGGAGCGCGAGGACATGCTGCGCCACAGCGGGGCGTAGCCGGTCGGAGTGCCCTCGGTCCGCGGGCCCGGCGACCGGTTCCGGTCGTCGGGCCCGGTCCGTTCGCCGGGTCCGTTCGCGGGCCCCGGCCTCCGGATCCGGTCGTCAGGTCCTCGGGCCGCCGGACCCCTCGGGCCGCGTCCGCCCCGGCGGGTGCCGGGGCGCCGGCGCGGGGGAGTCCGGTCGGCGCCGCCCGGTCAGCCCCGGAGGTGGTCCGGGTCCGGCAGGTCGTCCGGGGCGTCGGCGTCCGGCGCCGGCGGCGGGGAGAGCAGGACCGGCCAGGCGTCGTCGCCGGCGAGCACCTCGTCGAGGGTGCGGTCCGGTGCGGCCGTGAAGACGGCGGTTCCGGTGTCGGCGGCCCGCGCGTACAGCGCCGGGTCCACCGCCGTCTCGGCGCGCAGCACCAGCGTCGCCTCCGGGACGATCGGCGAGCGCGCCGGGAAGTCCGCCGGGTCGGCCCCGATCTGCTCCAGCGTGAACGGGTAGACGGCGACCTCGACGGCCAGCCGGTCCCCGTCGAGGGCGTGTTCCGCCCACCCGTCGGTCGGGAGCAGGAAGAGCGCGCCGTCCCCCTCGTGCCCGTACCAGCCCAGTTTCGCGACGGCCTGCTCGCCGGGCGGGCCTTCCGGGTCGACGAGCAGCGCCACCACGGGCGCGTCCGGGTCGTCGGGGTTGATGCCGGTACGGACATGCAGCCGGGCCACGGGTGACCTCCGATGAGCGGAACGGGCTGGGGAGCGGGGCATGGAGCGGTGGAGTGCGAATCTACGGCCTGCCGGGACGGGCGCCGCGGCGTCGGTGGGAGCGCGGCATCCTTTTGTCATGTTCGCGACTATGTTGCCGACTATAGCTTTCCCGGCCCGGGACCGGCAGGTGAACCCCGTACTCCGGATCGCCGGGGTGGCGGGCGGGTCGGGGCGTCGACGGCGTCGCCGGTTCAGGGGGTGTGCGGCCGGGGGTGGACCGTGTCGAGGAGGAGGGCGAGGAGGCGGTCGGGGGTGGGGGTTCCGGCCGGGGCGGGCCGCGAGGCGGGGCGGGAGGTGGTGAGGGCGATGCCGAGCGCGAGCAGGAGGAGTTCGGGGGCCGAGAGGTCGGGGCGGGCGGTGCCGGACCGCTGGGCGTGGGTGAGGACGGCGGCTCCGGCGTTCCTGATGTCCTCGTGGCAGTTGGCGTTGAGGGTGTCGGGGGCTTCGAGGAAGAGCGCGCTGGCGAGGCCGTGGTAGGCGAGGTTGTGGGCGATGAAGGCGCGGAGCCATTCGGCGAGGGCCTCGTCGGCGGGCCGGGTCTCGGTCAGGTGGTCGGCGTAGGCGCAGAGGCGTTCGATGCGTTCGTGCAGCACGGCGGCCAGCAGCGCGGACCGGGTGGGGAAGTGCCGGTAGAGGGTGCCCGGGCCGACGCCGGCCCGCCGGGCGATGTCGTTGAGCGAGGCGTCGGCGCCCGCCTCGGCGAAGGCCTCGTGGGCGGCGTCGAGGAGGCGTTCGCGGTTGCGTCGGGCGTCGGTGCGCTGGGTCGTTGGCATCGGCGGGTTCTGGTCTCCAAGGGGCGGGCGGTCGGCGGGTCGGGGGTCGGGGCCGGCGTCCCGGCCCTGGGTGGGTGGTCAGGCGGAGAGGTTCTCCGTATCGTAGGGCCGGGGGAAACGGAGAGGCTCTCCGGATGTGTCCCCGGTCGGGTCGTGCCCGTTCGGGCCCTCCCGTAGGCCCTGCGCCGGGACGGCGCGCTCGCGAGGAATCGAGGAGCCCTGATGACGCACGACACGGCCTGGGATGTCGCGGACACCCCCGACGCCCCCGACGCCCGCGCGGTCCCGGGCACCGGCGGCACGGGGGACCGCCGGGACGCTCGGAGCCGCTGCGACCGCCGGGTCCGCCGTCGCTCCCCGGGCGGCACCGGGCGGTAGCTCCGGGGCGCACCGGGCGGGGCCGCCGGGGCCCGGTCCTCGCGGGGTGCTCAGTCCTCCCCGCCCTGGCCGGGGAGCGTGACCGGCTGCCAGCGGTAGCCGGAGTCCTCGTGCCAGCAATGGAGTTCGCCCTCCACCACGGCGGCCAGGCAGAGCCGCCAGTCGTCGCCGACGGCCAGTGCGACCTGGGTGGCCGGGCGCAGCGTCGGCCGCCACCAGCGGGGGCGGCGGGAGCTGCCGACGGCCGGCAGGCGCAGCCGTACGCCGCCCTCGCCGGCCAGGGCGACGGTCGGGCCGCCGCGGTGTCCGGCCATCGCGACGTCGAGCGCCGGTTCGCCGTCGCCGATCTCGCTCGCCGCCCCGGCCGGGTCGGCGCCGTGCAGTTGGACCGAGCCGTCCCGGCGCAGTGCGGCGGCCTGCGGGCCGGCCGAGGAGCGGGCCAGTGCCCCGGCCCGCACCGGGCCGGGGCGGCCCAGCGGCTCGGGCCGTTCCTCCGCCCCCACCCGCCAGCGCAGCAGCCGTTCCCGGTGTTCGACGAGGAGCAGCCAGACGCCCGGCCGTTCCTCCATGGCGGCCAGGACGCGGTCGGCCGGGCAGCCGGCCAGCTCCTGGCCGGTCAGGGTGAGGCCGGGCGCCCAGCGGTACGAGCGCAGGGTGCCGCCGGAGGCCGTCCACACGGCCAGCTCGCCGGCCGAGTTGACCGCCCCGGCGAGCCCGCCGACACCGCGGGCGGCCTCCCACCAGCCCGCCGCGTTGCCGACCCAGAGGGTGCCGGTCTGGTCCTCGGCGAACACCACGAGTTCGGCCTGCGGCCCGGCCCAGCCGCAGACCAGGGTGCGGACGGCGCGAGGCCCGGGGCCGGGCGGGGGCCGGTGCCCGGCGAGGCCCGGGCCGGCGAACACCACCCCGTCGGCGCCGCCGGCGACCAGCAGCGGCCGACCGGCCGCGTCCGGCAGGACGGCCAGGCAGGAGGTGCGCGGCATCGTCCGGTGGGCGCGCAGGAGTTCGCGTCCGCGCGCGGCCCACGGACCGAGCGGGGCGGGCCGGCGGTCCGGTTCGCGGGCGAGCGGTTCACAGGCCCACTGGGCGAGGTCCTCGCCGAACCCGGCGGCCAGCAGCTCGCTCCGGGCCTGGTCGGCGGCGAGCCGGTGGTCGAGCCGTCCGTGCTCGGGCAGCAGCAGGGTCCGGGCCAGGGTCCCGACGGCGAACAGGTCCTTGGCGGTGGTCGGGAACCCGCCGACCCGCTCGGCCTCCGGCGGGACGTGCCCGGGGGTGAACACCGCGACGGTGAGTGCGTGGTCGAGCGGCGCGAGGAAGGTGAGGTCGATGAGCTTGACCTGGCCCTCGCCGTCGACCAGGACGTTGGCGGGGGAGATGTCCCGGTGCACCCAGCGCTTGCGGTGCAACTCGTCGACGATCAGGCAGAGCCGGGCCAGCACCTCGGCCGCGGCGGGCAGTCCGCCGCGGTTGGTGCGGGCCCAGGTGTGCAGCGGCACGCCCTCGACCCAGGGCGAGATCTGGTAGCCGAGCAGTCCGCCGGTCGGCCGGCTGCCCGGCCGGTGCGGGGAGGGGCCGAGCAGGAAGCTGGGCACCACCAGGTCGTTGACGCCCAGTCGGTGGGCGTTGTGCGAGACGTCGTCCCAGCGTCCGAGCCAGCGACGCACCTCGGAGGGGTCGCGCTCCAGCATGATCTTCGCGGCGACCAGTTCCTTGAGGCCGCTGTGGCCGGTGCGGACGGCCCGCCAGACCTCGGCCTCGCCGCCCCGGTGGTGGAACTCCAGGAGTTCGTACTGCTCGGGGTCGAACTCCGGCCCGAACCGGAGCCCGGGAACCCAACGCGACTGTGACACTCGACCCCCGACCGACGACCGGCACCGACTCGCCGTCGGTCTTTCGCGGAACTCAGGATAGTGCTCTTTTCTGTTCGTCCGCCCTGAAGAGGGCCTATCCTGATGGCCACCGAGCAACATCATGAAGAGCCGTCAACTCGTGATCGACAGAAGGATGTTGATCATGAACTGGGCGGATTCCGGACTGCAGGGGGACAGTGCATGGCGCAGCTCGTGGTGCTGCTGCTGGTCGTGGCGGCACTGGCAGGCGCGGGCGGCACCGTCCTCGTCCGCCGCCGACAGGCCCATGACCCGGCGTCGGTGGCGACGGCGCTCAGCCGGGCCGCCGCCCAGCTCGCGGCCGGCAAGCCGCAGCGTGCCCGCCGCCGGTACGCCCGGCTGGCCAAGCGGCTGGCGGCGGCGCCCGAGGCGCTCCGGCCCCAGCGCGGCCTCGCCCTGCTCGGACAGGCCGAGGCGGCCACCGCGGCCGGGGACGCCGCGGCCACGTCCGCGCTGCACCGCGAGGCGTTCCCCCTGCTGTCCGACCCGGCCCGGCAGCTCCCCCGGTGGAGCCTGCGGCGGATGGCCGAGGAACGGATGCGGGCCCCGGACGGTGAACTCGGGCCGCTGCTCGCCTTCCTCCGGGCGATGGAACCGGCGGCGGCCGGGGCGGCCGGGACCGCCGACGGGACCGACCCGGTCACCGGCCGGGGCGTCACGCAGAACGGTGTGCAGGGCGGCGTGCAGACCGGCGTGCCCGACGCCGTTCCGGACACCGGGCGGGCGCTCGACCTGACGGCCGAGGCGGGCGCCGACGCCGCGACGGCCGCCCTGGCCCTGGACTGGCTGCAACGTCTCTGCCGGGAGGGCACACCCGAGTGGCGGGAGACGGCGACCGCCCAGGCGATGGCCGCCCTCCCGAACCGGGAGTGGCCGGTGCTGGCCCGCGCCGCGCTGCTGCGCGCACTGGCCGACCGGGCGGCCGAGACCGAACCGCTGCTCGCCGCCGCCGCCCCCGGTGGCAGCGGCGAACTCTGGTTCCGCTGGGGCACCCAGCTCTACGCCCTGCACCAGGACACCCCGGCCGTGGCCGCCCTCGACGAGGCGCTGCGACGCGGTCCGGGCGAGACCTCCCCGTGGTCCCGGGGCGCCGCCCTGCGTGCCGAGATCCTGCTCTTCCGCGGCCTCGCCCAGCAGCGGCTGGGCGACACCGGGGCGGCCTGGGCCGATCTCAACGCCGCCGCCACCGAGGCCCCCGCGGACCCCCGCCCCCGGTACGCGCTCGGGCGGCTCGCCCTGCTGCTCGGCGCCGACGACCGCGCCCAGGAACAGTTCGCCGCCGCGCTGGCCGCCCGGCCCTCGTTCGCCCCCGCCCGGCTCGGACTCGCCCTGGTGCACGAACGCGCCGGGCACCCGGCCGAGGCCGCCGTCGACTACCAGGCGGCGCTCGCCCTCACTCCCGGCTGGCGCCCCGCGCGGGTCAGGCTCGGCGCGGCGCTGCTCGCGGCCGGACGCACGGCGGAGGCGGAACCGCTGCTGCGCGCCGAGTCCGGGACGGACTCCCGCTGGGGACAGATCGCCGCCTTCCACCACGGCCTGGCCCTGGCCCGGACCGGCGACCCGGCCGGTGCGCTCGAACGCTGGGAGCCCCTGCGCGCGGCCGACCTGCTGGACCGGCTGGCGCTGCTGCGTGACCGGCTGGCCCGCGAGCGGCTCGCCACCGACCCGGTGGCGGCCCGCGAGCTGTGGCAGCGGGCCGCCGCGGACGACCCGGCCGCACCCGGCTACCCGGTGGCGCTGGCCGAGGCCGCGTTGCGCGAGGCCGCCCACCTGCTGGTCACCGGACGGGACCGGGCCGAGGACCGGGACCGGGCCGGCGCCGCGCTCGACCTGGCCGACTCGCTGCCGGTGGAGGCGCTCCCGGCGCCCCGGTCCGGCGGGGCCTCCCCCGAGGGGGCTTCCGTCGGCGGGGCGCCGCCGGCCGGACCGGCGACGCCCCGGACGGGCACGGTCGTGCTGGGCCCGCCTCCGGCGACGGGCCCGGCTCCGGGCTCCGGTCCGTCGGGACGGCCGGCCGAAGCGCCGCTGGTCCTCGGTCGGGTCCTGCCGCAGGCGGACCCGACCGGCGCGCCGGCCCCGGTCGGGGCGGCGGCGGGCGCCGGGCCCGCGACACCGGCGCCCGCGTTCACCCCCGCGCCCGGTGTCGCCCTGCTGCGGCGGAACCGGCTGCGGGCCGCGCTGGCCCTGGCCGAGGGCTCGGCCGAGCGGACGGGCGGCCTGCTGGAGGCCGCCGCCGCACCGCGCGACCGCTACCACCTGGCCGCCGTCGCCCTGCTGACGGGCCGCCCGGTCCAGACGATCGCCCTGCTCGCGCCGCTCGAACCCGACCCGGCCGGCGACCCGGGCGTCGCCCGGCTCCGGGCGCTGCTCGCCGAACGGGCCGGTAACTGGTCCGGTGCGCTGGAGTGGCACCGGCACTTCCTCTCGGCGCCCGCCGCCCCCGGCGCCCGGTCCGAGCCGGACACCCGGTCCGGCCCCGCCGTCCCCGCGGCCCGGTCCGCTGCCGCCTCCGGGACCGTACCCGGCCTCCGGTCCGCGTCCGCCACGGATCCCGACCCCGCGGGCCCGCCGTCCGGCACCTGCACCACCTGCGAAGCCCCCGCGACCGCCACCTGCGGCGGCTGCGGCCGGGAGGGCTGCGCCGCACACCTGCACCGGCCCGGCTCCGCCGCCTCGCCGCGGTGCGTCCACTGCGCGGCCCCCGCGCTGCGCGCGGTGCTGGACTGCGCCCGCCGGGCCGGACTCCCCGAACAGGCCGAGGACGTGCTCGCGGACTGGGCCGAGGCACTCGGCGACAGCCCCGCCGCCGCACCCGTCCGGTTCGACCTCGCGTTGCTGCGCGCCGAACTCGGGCTGCTGGACGCCGCCCTGGCCCAGCTCCCGGACACGGCCGGCCGGGAGCGCGCGGCCGTGCTGGTCCGCCGGGCGGCGGCCGCGCTGGAGGCGGGGGAGGCGGGCCGGGCCGCCGCGGACCTGCGCCGGGCGCTGGAGCCGGTACCGGACCACCCGCAGGCCGCCGCCGCCCTCGGCCTGCTGGCCGAGCACGAGGCCCGGCAGCACGCGGTGGACGGCCGGCACCGGGAGGCCTGGGAGGGCTACCGGGCGCTGCTGCTCAAGGATCCCGCCCACCCCCGGCTGCTCCACGCGCTGGGCCTGGCCGGCTACCGGCTCGCCGCTCCCGGCGCCGTGTCCGCGTCGGTGTCCGCGTCCGCGTCCGCGTCCGGGTCCACCACGGAGGGGGCGGGGAGCGCGGCCCCCGGCGCCGCCGCCCCGCTCGCCGACGAGCAGCTCTGGGCCTGGACCGTCGGCTGCCTGACCGCGGCCCTGCACCTGCCCGACCTCTGGGCGGAGGCCGCCCGGGTCACCGGCCGCCCGGCCGAGGAGCAGCGCGTCGCCGCCGCCCGGACCGCGCTCCTCGACCGGCTCCGTACGGACCTGCGCGAGCTGGACGTGACCCGCGGCCGGAGCGGCGACGAGCTGGACGCCTGGACCGTGCGCCTCGGTATGGAGACGCACTGCGCCGCCGCCTTCGCGGGGGAGGACGCGCGGATCACCCTGCCGGACCGCCCGCTCCGGCGCCTCGTGATCGGCCCCCTGCTCCACCGGGAACTCTGCGACGAGCCCGGGGTCCCTTTGTGGGAGCGGCAGTTCAACCGTGCGGTGCGGGCCTGGCGGGGTGAGGAGAACCACCCGCTCGGCCAGTCGCTCGGCCTGTTCGACGAGCTCGGCCCGCAGCGCTACCTGCTGCTCCAGGGACGCCAGTCCGCCGCCGTCAGCGCCCTGGACGCGATAGCCGGCGGCGATCGCGGCGAAGCCTGGCGCGACCTGCTGACCGAGGCACTGGTCGGCCAGGCCCGGGAGCACCACCGGCACCAGGAGTGGCGCGAGGCGCTGGACTGCCTGGCCCGGGTCCGGACCGTCCCGGGCGTCGATCTCCCCTCGGACGTCGCCGACATCGCCGCCGAGTCCGGCGTGCGCGCGGCCCGCGCCCTGCTCAAGGCCAGCGACGACGACCAGGAAGGGGCGGCGAAGCTGCTGGAACAGGCGCTGGAGCTGGCTCCGGACCACCCCGAGGTGCGCGGCGACCTCGGCGCGACCTACGCCCAGTGGGCCCGCAAGATCAACAACGAGAACAAGGACTACTTCCGCGCCCTGGCACTGCTCCGCAAGGGCATGGCCCTCGCCCCCGAGGACCCGACGGCCCGGCACTTCCTGGAGGCCGTGCTCGGCAACCGGGCCGGCGCCCTGACCGAGGCCGACGCCCCGGAGGCCGACCTGCTGGAGGCGGCCGAGCTCTGGAAGGAGCTGCACGCGCTCAACCCGGACGCCGACCACCTGCTCGGCTACGTCTTCGTGATGCGCCACCTGGCCCGTCACGCCGCGATGGCCGACAAGGCCGCCCTCGCCGTCAGCCGGATGACCGCGGCCCTGGAGGCCGATCCGGAGTGGACGGGTGAGACCGGGCACGAGTCGCGCCGCAGGGTCTCGGTGATGCTGGCCAACCACATGCTCGACGACATGACCGGCCGCCCGTTCTCCGAGCGCGCCGCGATCCTCCGCAAGGCGCGGTCGTTCGACGACTCCGTCGACATCCGCCAGCTGATGGTCGGGGTCTGGCGCAGCGAGGCGGCCGACCTGTTCGAGGCCACGCGCTACCTGGAGTCCACCAGACTGCTGGAGCAGGCGCTGGAGTTCTCCCCCTCGCAGGAGGAGACGGCGAAGCTCCACCGGGAGCTCGGCGTCGTGTACGGCAGCTACGCCGTCGCCCGGGCCAACCTGCGGGAGTTCCGGCAGGCCCGGGAGCTGGTCAAGACGGCCGTCCAGTACTGCCCCGACGACCGGGAGCTGAAGAAGCTCCAGAAGAAGATCAGCTCGCTCTACTGAGGCCACCACCCCCGCCGTCCGGTGGCCGGGGCCGCCCGGTCACCCGGGGCCCCGGCCGCCGGGGCGACCGGTCGGCGCGGCCCGGCCGTCAGACGCGGCCCGGCCGTCCGCCCGGAGGAGAGAAGGAGAGACGACCCTCGCCATGCCACTGCACGAACCGTCACCGTACGAGGTCCTGGGCGTCCCGCTCTCGGCCGGCGTGCGCGAGATCAACCTCGCCGTAGGGCCCGCCATGCGGGCCGGCCGCTTCAGCCGTCAGCAGATCCAGGAGGCCGCGGCGCAGCTCCGCAACCCGGACCGGCGGCTGGAACTCGACCTCCAACAACCGCTGCCGCCCGAGCCGGTGGACCAGGCGGCCGGCCTGCTGGCACCCGCGCTGAACGAACCCCTGCTGGTGATCGACCGGCCGCCGCTGCCGCCCGTCTCCTCGCTGCTCGTGCTGCACGGGGCCGAGCTGGCCGCGGACTTCGCCGAGCCCGCCCCGGCCGGGGTCGACCCCGAGCCCGCCGTCCCCGCCCGCTTCGCCGCCGACCTGTCGGTGCTGCCGCAGATCGAGATCCCGGAGTGAACCACGTGACGACGCCCGAGCCGCGCAAGCCGCTGGAGGTCCCGCAGCGGGCCCTGGAGGTCGACCTGCCCCAGGCCTTCGGCCAACTGCTCTTCCGGGCCTCGATGCTGCAGCGCCGCCGGGCCGAGGAGGCCCAGGCGGCCAAGGCCGCCCAGCGGGAGCTGATCGCAGCCCTGGTCGAGGTGGACGACGCGCTGGCGTCGCTGGGGCTGGACCGTGAACTGGTGCTCCTGGGCCGGGGCGGCGGCATCGAGGCCACCCGCCGCCGGCTGCTGGGCAAGCTCGCCAAGGCCGGGGTGCGGCCGATGCGGCTGGACGGGCTCGCGGCGGACCCGGCGCTGACCGAGATCGTGGGCAGCGAGCCGAGGCGCGGCGTGGAGCCGGAGACGGTGGTGGAGACCGTCGTCACCGGCTTCTTCTGGGGGGACGAGGTGCTGCGCCGGGCCCAGGTCGTGGTGGCCGCGCACGTGCCCGCGCCGGCGGAGCACGTGCCGTGGGAGCCGGGGCCGGGCTCCGGGCAGGGGCCCACGGCCGGTACCGGGGCCGGTACCGGCGTCGATGCGGACGCCGACACCGTGTACGTGCCGCAGCCTGCCGCCGGGACCGCCGGCGCCGACCCGCGCGCCGACCCGCGCGTCGCCGGACCCGCCGGACCCGCCGCCGCAACCGGCGCCGCCGCGGTCGAACCGCCGGCCGCCGAACGGACGTCTCCCGAACCGCCGGCCGCCCCCGAGCAGGCGAGGCGGACCAGGACCGGGAGCACCAGAGGCGGTCCGGCGGCCAACCGGCGCAAGCGGAAGAAGCGTTAGGAACACGAGGGGCAAGAGGGGAACGACATGTACCGCACACTCGGTATCGACTTGGGCACCACCAACTCCGTGGTGGCCCACCTGCGCCGCGGCGAGCCGGAGATCGTCTTCAACCGGCAGAACCAGGAGGCCACACCCTCCGTCGTCGGCCGCGGCCGCAAGGGGGAACTGCTGGTCGGTTCCACCGCCCGCAGCCGCCTCGCCCTCGACGGCGAGAACGTGATCCGTTCGGTCAAGCGCTTCATGGGGCGGAAGTTCAAGGACCCCCAGGTCCAGGCCGCCCTCGGCGAGCTGGACTACCGGGTCACCGCGGGCGCCGACGGCGACGTCAACGTCTGGTTCGACGGCCGTTCCTACACCCCGATCGAGATCTCCGCGATCATCCTGCACCGGCTCAAGGAGGACGCCGAGCAGCGGTTCGGCGAGCCCTTCCACCGGGCCGTCATCACCGTCCCCGCCTACTTCGGCGAGCGCCAGGTCGCGGCCACCCAGGAGGCGGGCCGGATGGCCGGCCTGCACGTGCTGCGGGTCATCAACGAACCCACGGCCGCCGCCCTCGCCTACGGGATCACGGCCGAGGCCGGGGTCGACGGCCGGACCGTCCTCGTCTACGACCTCGGCGGCGGCACCTTCGACATCTCGATCCTGCTGCTGGTGCCCGGCTCGGTGTCGGTCCTCGGCATCGAGGGCGACAACCTGCTCGGCGGCGACGACTTCGACCGCGCCATCACCACCGCGCTGCTGGAGGACATCAGGGCCGAGTACGGCTCCGACTACCAGCCCGACCTGCGGGACCGGCCCAAGATCGCGTCCACGGCGGAGACCGTCAAGATCGAACTGTCCCACCAGGAGGCCTCGGAGGTCATCCTGCCGGGCCTTGGCGCCGGTCAGCTGGTGCTGGAGACGGAGTTCGAACGGGCCCGCTTCGAGGAGCTGATCGAGGCCCAGATCGAGCGCACCATCGAACTGACCCACAAGGCCATCATGCAGGCCAACCTCACCGTCGGGGACATCGACGAGGTGCTGCTGGTCGGCGGCTCCACCTCGATCCCGCTGGTGGCGCGCCGGCTGGGCGAGGTGTTCGGGCCCCGGCGGGTCCGCCGCGGGGTCAACCCGATGCAGTGCGTGGCGCTCGGCGCGGCCGTACAGTCCGCGCTGGTCGGCGAGGTGGAGTGCCCGGAGTGCCGGGCCCCCGCGGACCTGGCAGCCTCGGCCTGCTCCAACTGCGCGACCTCGCTGCTGGGCGGCGACCGGGTCTCCTGCCCCGGCTGCCACGTCCCGGTGGACACCGCGGCCTCCGAGTGCCCCAAGTGCGGTCAGGCAATGGCGGGTTCGGCCGACGGTGCGGCCCCGCAGCCGTCCCGGGCCGCCACCGTCGTCCGGAGTGACAACTGCCCCCGCTGCGGCACCCCGGCGGCCCCCGGCGTCACCTCCTGCGAACTCTGCGGGGAGGCGCTGAACTCCGCCGCCCCGGGGAACACCCGGGTGGGCCCGTCCGCCGCCGAGGACATGGGCCTGCGCTGCGCCTCCTGCGGCATCGTCAACCCACCCGGCGTCGAGGTGTGTACGGGCTGCGGCGAGCTGATGCAGGTCACCAACCCCTTCGACATCACCCCGAAGAACCTCGGCATCGAGCTCAACGACGGCCGTCTCGCCGTCATCATCCCCAAGAACACCAGCTACCCGACGAGTTCGCCGGTCAGCCGGCAGTTCGTGGTCTCCGGCAGCGGGCGCCAGCGGCTGGAGGTCGCCGTCTACGAGGGCGAGCACGAGACCGCCCAGCGGAACGAGCTGATCGGGCACCTGACCCTGCGCCTGCCGGCCGGACTCGGTGGCCGTACCCCGATCGACGTCTCCTTCGGCCTCGACCGGGACCGCACCATCACCCTCTCGGTACGCATCCAGGGCGGCGGCGAGAAGACGGTCAAGCTGGAACGCGTCACCCTCGACCCGGAGTTGAAGGTTCAGGTGGAGGAGCAGCAGCGGCAGATCGAGAGCTTCACCGACCGCTGGGGCACCGAGCTCACCGAGGCCGAGATGCGCGACGCGCAGCGGCTGATGGACACCCTCGACGACCTGGCCGCCGGCCAGAGCCGTGGCCAGTCGGTGGACGAGGCTCTGGAGCGGGCCCAGCGCCAGCTCAAGGCCCAGCGCTGGGTGCGCGGTTCGGAGGCGTACCTGAGCCTGTTCCTGCACTACTGCGAGAAGCACCTCGATCCGAGCGACCTGGACCGGCTCCGTTCGGTGGCCGCGGAGCTGCGGCTGCGCCGGGAGGCGGCCGACTGGGAGGGCGCGATGGCCGCCGCCGCCCGCGCGGACGAGCTGTGCGACTCGCTCGGGCACACCTTCCGGATGCTCACCATGTGCAACGTCTACGTCAACCAGAACCTGGTCTCGCCGGCCCTGGCCCAGCGGATCATGGCGGAGCTGCGCGGCCTGGACTCGGCGGTCGAGTCGGCCAACATGGAGGCGGCGAACCGGCACACCTCGGCCCTGCTGCAGCTGTACGCGGAGGCGCAGCGCGAGATGGGCAGCGAGCCGACGGCCGAGTCGCTCGGCCCGGTCCGCCCGGAGGAGGCGGGGCCGCGATGAGCGAGGCATCCGTGGACGGGGGGCGTGCGGGCGGGGAGCGTGCGGGCGGGGCGCCGGTGGGTGACGCGTGGCCGGGTGAAGCCCCGCCCGGCGACGCGCCGGCGGACACGGTCGCGCCGATCGAGGTGCCCTGCCCGCAGTGCGCCGTCCCCGCCGATCCGGAGACCCTGCGCTGCCCCTCCTGCCGGGAGGACCTGGCGGCCCTGGTGAGGCTGCGGTACGCCGGGCGGATCGACTACAACGAGGCGCTGGAGCTGGCCCGGTCCGGCGACGGCCCCTCCGCGCTGGTGCTGCTGCGGCGGGCGCTGGCGGTGGAGCCGGACCTGTACCCGGCCCGCGAGTTGTTCACGGCCGTCTCGGCCCGGCTCGCGGCGGCCCGCCGTCCGGCGGACTGACGCTCCGGCAGCCCGCTTCCGAGTCCGTCCGGCCCGTGGCCCACCCCCTCGCGGAGGGGGTGGGCCACGGGTTTTTCCGCCGCCGTCCCGGTCCTGTTGCGGGTTCGCGGGAATTCGGGAATCAATTCCGAGTGGCGCCGGGGCGTTGTTTTCCGTGTTTCGTGAATTCCCTTTCGGTGCGACCGCGCGTGTGGTTAACCTGCTTGCAGGTCGAGTTTCTCGCAACGAATTCGGCGTTGCACATGACAGAAACCGTTCGAGGGGGTTCCGTGACCGCGAATATCTCCGTCCCGTCGTCGATCATCAAGCGACTGCTCAACACCGGCGTGGGCGAGGCCGTGTCCGCCTACTGCGACAACAAGGCCTGCCGGCAGGTGACCGACCAGGTCAGGATCAGCAACGCCAGGGCCTTCGGGGCCAAGCCCGGCACCTTCAGCGAGGTCGTCAACCGGATCGGCGCCGACTGGAATCCCATTTTCAACCTCATCGCCGGCCAGCCGACGATCTGCCGGAAGTGCGGTTCGGTCAACTGGGACTGACCCGTGAAAAGAACGCCGCGGCGGTCCGCCCCTCCGGGACCGGAGGAGGGGCGGACCGCCGCGGCGTTCGGCGGGGCGCGGCCGCGTCACCGAGGTGGTGTCACCGGGGTTCGCGCCACCGGGGCCGGGCCGCCGGGGTGGTGCTACCGCGCACGGGCCGCGGAGGCCGCCTTGCGCTGGTGGATCAGCAGGCCGACGAAGCCGGCCATGAACCCGCTGATCAGGCCGGACACGGCGTGGTTGACGGCGTTCGCCGTCTCGTCGTCCGGGGTGCCGACGATCAGGTAGTTGGCGGCCGCGCTCATCACCGCTCCGATCACGCCGCCGATGACACCGCTGACCAGGGAGGTCCGCACGACACCCGGTGTTCCGGCGTCGCGAATGTCGGTGTTGGTGGTGCTGGGCGCGGTCATGTCGGCCTCCTGGCACGGTCGCTGGGTACGGGCCCGTGGTGTCGGGCGCATGTGGGGCACAGTCTGTCAGGAACCTCCGTGAGCGGAACCCCCTGTTCCACCCGGTGAGAACGGAGGTGCCCGGCCGTGATCAGGTCGGCCGGGTCGGCGTGGCGTCGGCCGGAGCGGTCGCGCCGGCGGCGGTTCCGGGGCCGGCGGCCCGCCCGGCCGAGGTCCGGTCCCGGCGGGGCGGCAGCAGGTGACGGGCCAGGGCGAGGGCCGCGAGTACCGCGACGAGCGTGCACACGCCCGGCCAGCCCGCCCGGTCGTGCGCACGCAGCCCGAGCCAGGACCCGGCGCTGCCGCCCAGGTAAGCGCAGCTCATGTAGGCGGTGTTGAGCCTGCCCCGGGCGTCGGGATCGAGCGCGTACACCCGGGTCTTGTTGGCCACCATGCCCGACTGCATCGCCACGTCCAGCACCAGCGTGCCGACCACGAGGGCCGTCATACCCGCCGCGCCGCCCCACCCGCCCGCGGCGAGCACCCCGGCGGAGGCGAGGGTCCCGACCAGGCAGACCAGGTTCACCGGGTCCGGCCCCCGACGGTCCGCCAGGCGGCCGGCGAGCGGGGTGCAGACCATGGTCGCCGCACCGACCAGGGCGAGCAGGCCCACCGCCTGGGCGCCGAGCCCGTACGCCGGGCCGGTGAGCAGCAGCGGCAGGCACGTCCAGGCGGCCGAGAACCCCGCGAAGACCGTGGCCTGGTAGAAGCCCGAGCGGCGCAGCTCCGGTTCGGTGCGCAGCAGGCGCAGCGGTTCGGCCAGCAGCGCGGGGTACGGCCGGTGCGAGGCCGGCGGGGCGGCTCCGGCCGGCAGGACGCGGGCCAGGACGGCGGCGAGGAGCAGGACCACGGTGCCGGCCGCCAGGTACGGGGCGCGCCAGCCCAGCCACTCGCCGAGCGTCCCGCCGAAGGTGCGGGCCAGCAGCATGCCGCCGATCGACCCGCTCATCAGGGTGCCGACGACCGACCCGCGCCGGTCGGCGGGCACCAGTCCGGCCGCCATCGGCGAGATGATCTGCGCGGCCACCGTGGTGACGCCGATGACGGCGCTCAGGGCGACGAGTGCGGGGAGGACCGGTGCGCAGCCGGCGGCGAGCAGGGCGATGCCGGTGAGGCCGAGCAGGGTGACGAGGAGCGACCGGTTCGGGAGCCGGTCGCCGAGCGGGACCAGCAGGAAGATCCCGACCGTGTAACCGATCTGGGTGGCGGTCACCACGAGGGCGGCGGCGTCGGTCGGCTCGCCCAGGCCGTCGGCGACCAACGGGGTGATCGCCTGCGGGAAGTAGAGGGTGCCCACGCCGACGGCGCAGGTCAGCGACAGGAGCAGGAGAAGCCGGCGGCTCACCTCAAACCACCGCCCCGAGAGGGGCGTTGAGGCGCTGCGTCCGGGTTGCCAGGTGTGTCATACCCGAAGTGCACGGCATCCCCGCGCCGCCGCCAACCGATGTGGCGTGGGGCTCAATGATCAGCTTCGGGTTGGGCGTCGAGGATCTCGGGGACACCCGTTCGCGCTCTCGACCCTGCACGAGACCGTGCTCAGCCTCCGGGTCCTGCGCGAGCCGGGGCCCTCCGCGCTGCACTTGCCGTGGCGGCGGGCCGTCCTCGGCCGCCTCGGCGTGCTCGACCCGTCTGCTGCTCTCCCCGGTCGCCGTGCGGCGCACCGTGCCGGACGAGGCGCCGACGCTCGCCTACCCGAGCCGGGGCGTGGCGACGCTCTGGCTCCGGCCGCCGGCCCCGGACTCCGCCGCGCCGGTGGCGCTCCTCGGCGCGCCCAAGGCCCGGCTGCTCGGCCTCCTGGACGAGCACCTGCCCACCGTCGAGATCGCGCGCCGCCCCCCGGGTCACCCCGAGCGCCCGCACCTCCGCGTCCTGCACGCCACGGGCCTGCTGACCCGTGCCCGCGACGGCCGCCAGGTGCTCTACCGCCGCAGCGTGCTGGGTGACGGGTTGACCGGCGCGGCAGGCGAGGCGGATGAGGCGCGGACGGGTGCGGCGGGGTTGGCGGGCGTGGCCGAGTCGCGGAACGGGAAGACGCGGCCGGGAGCGTGAGGCGTTTGTGCCGCGGTCTGGGAGTATCGCCGGCACCGTGCGAGTACGAAGGTGGGAAGACATGATCGGTCTGGTGCTGCTGGGGATCCTGGTGGTGGTCGTCGGCGGGTGCGTGTGCGTGGTGTGGGCGGAGCGCGGCGGGCCTCGCTGGGCGCGTCGGGTGGCCGCCGTGACGCTCGGCGCCGGCGAGTTGGTGCGCCGGTCCGGGCGGAACCGGCGGCGGGGCGGGAGGGGGATCACGGCCGACCGGGGCGGTGACGGAGGCGACGGGGAGTGACCCGGCCGCCGGGCCGGGCGCAGGCGTCGGGCCCGGCGCGGCCCCTCACCCGCGCGAGGCTCACGGCGAGGCGACGGCCCGCTCCAGCAGGCCCCGGAGGGGCGCCCTGTCCCTCCGGCCGGGGGTGCCCGCCGTGGCAGGCACCCCCGGCCCGTGCCTCAGGGGCGGTGGAACACGACCTCCGGGTCGGCCGCGGTCGGGCCGTCCAGCCGGGGCGACGCGAGGCCGCGCAGGTGCAGGTCGAAGAACGCGCCGACGTAGCCCCGGGTGATCTGGTGCGAGCGGGTGCCCGAGAGCGGGGTCTCCGGGTGCGGGTAGCCGGCCGAGTCGCCGAGCACCGGCCAGTCGGTGAAGGCGGGATGGCCTGCCCCGGTGACGGTCAGCCAGCGCTTCCAGCCGTCCAGCCGGGGCCAGGTGTCCTCCCAGGACGTGTCGGGGAAGTCCGGCGGCAGCAGGGCGGGGTCACCGGCGAGCATCAGGAAGGGGCGTCCACCGAGGCCCGCCTCGGGGACCGGGGTGAAGAACGTCCCGTCCATGTTCACGCCCGCGTCCACCCGCGGGTCCGTGGCCATGGTGGCCGAGGCCGCCGCGCCGCCGATGGAGTGACCGGCCATGCCGATGCGCCGGGCGTCGATCAGCCAGGAGTACCGCCACGCCGGGTGCGGGCCGGTCAGCCG
This sequence comes from Streptomyces sp. BE20, assembly GCF_036322525.1. NCBI lineage: Bacteria > Bacillati > Actinomycetota > Actinomycetes > Kitasatosporales > Streptomycetaceae > Streptomyces > Streptomyces sp. BE20. The sequence goes on from NZ_JAQYWW010000533.1 coordinate 35,905, forward strand.
GTCCAGGACGAAGGAGACGTCGCGGGCCCGGCCGTCGGACACCCGGTGCAGCGAGCCGTCGGGGAACACCTGCTCGCACGCCTTGCAGGTGAGCACCCGTCCGCCCGGGAAGACGGTGCCGTCCGACTCGTACGCGTGGTCGACCGCGGCCACCACGTAGCCGCGGCTCGCGAGGTCCTCGGCCAGGCTGGTCAGCGCGGCGCGCGGCATGGTGAAACCGGGGGAGAGCACGACCAGCGGGTAGCGGTGGGAGGAGATCCGGGGCACCGCGCCGGTGCGGGCGTGGGTGCGGGTCGCCGCCACGCGCTCGGGGGTGGTGTACTCGCCGAGCTGTCCCCGGTCGGTGAGCAGGGCCTTGGCCTCGGCGACGGCCATGTAGGGGGCGGGGGATCCGGTGCGGGCGACCGCCGGGTAGGAGAGCGACAGCATCAGCTCCCGGTCCTCGGTGGGCACCCACGGGTCCTTGCGGCTCCGGTCGACCAGGTGGAGGGTGTCCCGTCCGACGGCGAGGTCGCCGGTGGGGCGCGGGAGTTCGAGCCGGGCCGGGCTTCCGGCCGGGCTCTCCGACGGGCCGGTGGCGGCGGTGGCCGGGGCCGCGACGACACCGGGGGCGGCCAGGATCAGGCCGACGGTGACGGCCGCTAACGTGCGGATGATCTTCTTCATGGATCGCATCCTAGAGAACATAGGCAAGGCTTACCTAAATTCTCCGGAAGGTGGCAGGAGGGAGGGGTGCGCACCCGCCCCGTCCGGGCGCACACCCCTCGACCCCGCGTGCCGATCCGACGTGAACTGCCGGACAGGCGTTGCTACGTGACCGGACCGCCGGTCCCGTCCCGCTCGTCGTCTGTGAGGGTGCGGAGGTCGGTGTTGGCGCCGCAGAGGATGACGCAGACCTTCTCGCCGTCCTCGGGCCGGTAGGCGGCGGTGCCGGGACCGGCGGCCGGGTCGGAGGCGGCGGGCAGGGCCGCGAGCGCGGTCGCGGCGGCGTGCTCGACCGCGAGGCGGTGGTCGTCCCACAGGGCCCGGCGGGCCCGGACGATCCCGCCGTCCGGCACGAGCACCGGGCGGACGTCGCCCCGGCGGGCGGCCTGCACGGCCAGGGAGGTGGCGCGGCGGGCGCCGAGCGAGTCGGAGGCGACCGAGTCGACGGTGACGTCCACCGGCCCGCCGGCCGCGAGCGCGGCGTCCAGCGCGCGGCAGTTCTCCGGCTCGACCGCCACGGTGCGGACGCCGTGCTGCCGGGCGGCGGTCGCCACCCCGGCGAACAGCCCGCCGCCGCCGACCGCGACCACCACCGTGTCCAGGTCCGGGATCCGCTGCTTGATCTCCTCCATCAGCGTGCCCGCCCCGGCGGCGATCAGCGGGTGGTCGTAGGCGTGGCTGGCGAGCGCACCCGAGGCGGCGGCGAACTCCTCGCAGGCCGCCAGCGCCTCGGCGTACTCCGTGCCGACGAGCCGGACGTCGGCCTCGTACGAGCGGAGCCGGGCGACCTTCACACGCGGCGCGTTGGCGGGCAGGAAGACGGTGGCCCGCACGCCCTGGCGGAGGGCGGACCAGGCGCAGGCCAGGCCGGCGTTGCCGCCGGAGGCGATGGTGACCCCCGCGTCGGGGAGGGTGCCGGCCTCGCGGTGGGCCCGGAGGAAGTTCTGCGCGCCCCGCGCCTTGAACGAGCCGGTGTGCTGGAGGTGCTCCAGCGCCAGCCACACCCCGTCCGGCCCCGGGGCGATCGCGACCGGGCGCACGTGCCCCGCGATCCGGTCGGCGGCGGACTTGATGTCGTCGTACGAAAGGTCGTGCACGTCGTTGCTCCTGTGGGGAAACGGTCGGCCGGTGGCGGGGGATCGGGTCCAGCCTCGCAGCCGCCGCGGCGTCGGGGAAATCCTTTGCCGGTGCCGGTGCCGGTGCCGGTGCTGTGCCCTGTCCCGCCGGGCCCTGTCGTCCCCGGGGGCTACCGCTCGGCGGTGGCCGTGTCCGCGAGGCGCTGGAGGCGGAGGGTGGCCGCGCCCCAGATCCACGCGGCGGAGAGCGGGACCGTCAGGACCGTGAGGCCGACCGCCCCGCGGATGCGCCCGTCGATGACGCGGGCGCAGCGCTCGCGGGAGTAGGTGCGCGGGGAGTCGTCGACGAGCGCCGGCGACCCGCAGCCGGTCGAGCTGCTACTGCCCGCCGCGACCGGAAGGAAGGCGAGGCCGATCGCCCAGATCCACCCGACGACCGCCAGTACCCCGAGGAGGTTCACGCCCCAGCGGTGGCGGCGGTGGGCGTTCCGCCACGCCCGCTCGTCGTGGTCCTGCAGAAGCTCCGCTACCGCCATGGCCTCCCCTGTCCCCGGTGTGGTGGAAGGGAAGAGCATTCCACAGGCCGTGATCGCGGCGGCAGTCGGGCGGGTCCTGAAGGGCCGCGCCCCCGGGCGGTTCGGCCGGTGGCCCGGTCGGTGCCGTGCCGGACGACCTCACCGAGCTCCGCCGCGCCGATGACCACGTCGTCCGCGTCCACCGGCTGCACCGGTTCGCCCGCGGGGGCCGCGTCGTCGGGCGGGCGCGACAGCGGTGGTGGGGCGGCCGGGGGTCAGACGGTCACGGCACTGCCGCTGCTGCCGCCGCCGCTTCGGCCGGTGTCGGCGCGGAGGAGGGCGGCGGAGCGGGCCAGCCGGATCACGGCGATGCCGGGCAGGCAGGCGCCGACCAGGCAGGCGGCGAGGACGGCGAGCGGGCCCAGGCCGATCGAGGACATCGAGAGGGCGCCCGCGACCAGGGGCGTGACCAGGACCGGTGAGAGCAGCAGCAGGGTCGCCTGCCTCTTCTCCCGGCGGTCCCACTGGGGGGACCGCCAGATCCTGACCAGGGCGGTGACGGCGGCAGCCGTCGCGAGGACGGGCCCGACGGCCGGGACGACCAGCAGCGGCAGCGAGAGGAGGACGAGGCCGAGCGTGAGGTGGGTGCGGACGGCGCTCTCCGGCTCGGGCCGCCCCTGGCCCTCCTCGGCGAGAGCGGCGCCGGCCACCTCCTGCGGGCGGCCCAGCCGGTCGAGGACCTGCCGCACCGCACCGTCGTCGACGGGGCCGTGGCCGTGGCCGTGCTCGGCGAGCGCGACCTCGACGTGCTCGCGCAGGTCGGCCAGGAGTTCGCGGCGGCGCTCGGCGGGCAACGCGGTGGTGCGGCGGGTGATCTCGTCGAGGTAGGCCAGGACCAGCGGGTGCTCCATCGGGGTGTTCATGACTGCTCTCCCGGGGTGAGGACGTGGTCGACGGCCGTGCGGAAGTCGGGCCACAGGGTGGCGAACTCCTCCAGCGCGCTCCGGCCGGCGGGGGTGAGGGTGTAGTAGCGGCGCGACGGGCCGGTGGCCGAGTCGCGGAGGAAGGTGTCGGCCAGGCCGGTGCGGCGCAGCCGGGACAGCAGGGGGTAGATCGTGCCCTGGCTGGTCGCCAGCATCGGGAACCGGCCGAGCTCCTGGAGCAGCTCGACGCCGTAGCGCGGGCCGTCCCGGAGCAGGGCCAGCACGCAGTACTCCAGCACTCCCTTGCGCAGCTGGGTGGCCACCGACCCGTCGGCTGCGCCGGCCCCGTCAGGGTCTGTCATACCAGGTACCATGCACAGCAAGATAGCAGGCGAAGCAAGGATCCGCAGGTGGGTGACGCGGTCCCGGGGGACGGAGGGGCCCGGCGGAGGGGCCGGGGCGGGTTCGGTCCGGGGCCGGGGGAGACGTGCGGCGGCCCCGGCCCCGCCCGTGGCGGGCGTGGTCCGGGGCCGCCGAGGGAGGGTCCGCCCGCCGGGTCAGAAGGCGAAGACGGCGCCGGTGGTGTGGGCCAGGGTGCAACGGTTGCCGTAGGTGCGCCGGAAGGAGAGCGGCCGGCCCCGGTACGTGCCGGAGGCGGTGACGGTGTACGGGTCGTACTCGGCGGTGCAGATGCCGGGGTCGACGTCGAGGCGGTCGAGATCGCCGTCGACCGCGTCGACGAGGCGGCACGCCGTGACCGGGTCCGGGTGGGTGGTGGCGCTGCCGGGCGGGCACTCCAGGGTGGCGAGGCGCGGGGTGCCGGCGACGGGGGTCGCGCCGTGGGTGACGGTCAGACGGAGGCTGGTGACGGCTTCGACATCGGCTGCGGCGGCGGCTTCGGTGTCGACTTCGGCGGCGGTCGCGGTCGTCGTCGCGGTCACGGCGGCAGCGGTGAGGCCTACGGACAGCAGGACGGCCGCGACGGCGGCGGAGGCAGAGGCTCGGGTCTTCACACCCCGGGAAACGAGCGTGTGCGGACGTGGGTAACCCCTGGCCCGGCGTGCGTGGCCCGCGATCCGGCGCGCAGTCCCGGTGCGCAGCCCCGGGGTGCGCCTTCGGCGTGCAGCCCGTGGCAGGACGGGCCGGAGGGGCGGGAGTCCGGGGTCGGCCGGGTGGCGCCCCGGCGCAGGACCGGGGATCGGATCGGATCAGGTCCGGACCGGGTCAGCGGCGGACCATCCGGACACCGGAGACCTCCAGCAGGCCGTCCAGTTCGACCTTCCCGACGGTCTGGTCGGGGCTCACCACGAGCCCGTCGCGACGGACGATGTCGAGGAGGCGTTCCGCCAGCGGCAGCACCATGTGCCGCCCCCAGCAGCGCTCGTTGGCGTGCCCGAACGGGAGGTACCCGGGGTGGCTCTCGGGGTCGAGCTCGGCCCACCGCTGCGGGCGGAACTCGTCGGGGGCGTCCCAGAGCCGGGGGTCGCGGTGACTCAGCAGCGGGAGCATCAGGATGTCGTCCCGCACCCCGATCCGGTCGTCCAGGGCGTGGAACTCGGGGGAGGCCACCCGGAGAATGTTCCAGGAGGGGGGCAGCAGCCGCAGGGTCTCCCACAGGATGTCCCGGTTCGGTACGTCGTCGTCGAACGGGGAACCCAGCCAGACCGCGTTCGTGACGAGTGCCGCCACGGTGAAACAGATCGGAGCGGCGACCCGCCGGTACAAATACATGGCGTAGCGCCGGTCGGCGTACGAATCGGCCTCCATCACCCGGGCCGCCAGATGGGAGAGCGGGATTTCCGTCCCGGGCTTTCCGAGCATGGCGGTGCCCGCCGCGACGGCCATCCAGGTCAGTTTGGGCGTGAGTTCCAGCTTTCGGTCCACGAGGATTCTGAAACGCAGGCTCTCCCGACCGAAGACGAGGTCCCGGAGGTGGACGTGGGGGGCGTGCGGCCACCTCCCCGTGAGGTCGTCCGTCTCGTCCAGGGGCTTCCTCAACGCGGCCCGGACATCGGACGACACGGCCTGCATGAGGGCCGACGCGTCCGTCCGGCCGATCTGCCTCCCCAGGACGGGCTTGAAGGTGGGCCGCTCCTCGGGGGTGGCCGGCCTGGCGCGGAGCAGGCCGTCCAACAGGTCGGCGCCGGCGACCCCGACGGTGTCGCGCTCCAGGCGGAAGAGGTCCGCCCCGCGGTGCGTGCGGAGGAGTTCTTCGATCCGCGGTGCGAAGACGGTGACCCGGGCGTTTCTTCCCGTGCTGGACAGGGACATCGGTTGCACTCCAGGGGTGAGCGGCCGGCTCGTGAACGGATCGTGCCCGGCGGGTTCGAGTCCGCCGGGCACGAATCGGGAAGGGGAGCCGGACGGTTAGATCCAGCGGTACCAGGCGTAGGCCTTCAGGCTCTTCTCCGGCATGGCCTTCCTCACGAAATGCACGAGCTTCATGGAAAATCCCTTCGACAGCCGGCGAACCGGGCGATTCATGGAACGGTGCTCGACGGGTCGCGGCGGAAAGCCCTGCGGATCCCGTGGAATCCGAGGTCCGCCTCCCGTCGCCCAGAAGTGAATCTTCGTCGGGATTTAGCGTCAAGTGGTCGGTTCCGTCTGCCGATTACCGCGAGGCTGCATGTTTGAAGTTCGCCGGGATCTGGTTGGTGGCGGAAAGGGGGAGATGGTCCGATTCGGGCGGATTCTGCCGATGGGGGTGGTTGTTGCGACGTGAGGTGCACGCGACAGCGCTGGTCGGAGGCGCTGCGCCCGCGGCCCGCGGAAACGTGAACGGGGCATTGCGGCAACATGTCGCCGACCCGGCGTCGGGATGGCCCGCTGCCCGACCGAACGTTAGGTATGCCCCTTTGGGCAGTACGCGATCAAGTGGCGCGGGCCGGTGCGGCGGGGAGATCGCGTCGTCGGCCGGGGCGGCCCGTGTCGTTGGCCGAGCGGGGCCGGGACACCCGGTTTCATGGTCGGAACGCCTAAGCCTCCCTGGGCGCACCGTGACACGGTGGCTCAGGCCCGATGTCCCGGAGAACCCCATGAGGATCCACCTGACCAGCGTCTTCGTCGACGACCAGGAGAAGGCCCTGCGCTTCTACACGGACACGCTGGGCTTCGTGAAGAAGACCGAGGTCCCCGTGGGTGCGGACCGCTGGCTGACCGTCGTCTCGCCGGAGGACCCGGACGGGACCGAACTGCTGCTGGAGCCCGACGGCCACCCCGCCGTGAAGCCGTACAAGACCGCGCTGGTGAGGGACGGCATCCCGGCCGCCTCGTTCGCGGTCGAGGACGTGCCCGCGGAGTTCGAGCGCCTGCGCGCGCTCGGGGTGCGGTTCACCCAGGAGCCGCAGGAGATGGGGCCGGTCACCGTCGCGGTCCTCGACGACACCTGCGGCAACCTGATCCAGATCACCCACCACGCGTAGGGACTCGGCCGGCACGGGAAGTCGGCGGGTCCGACTTCCCGTGCGCGCGGGGGAGCGCGTGGCGCGTTCCGGGGGTTCCCGCCGGGTGCGCGTCGGTCCGGACTATGCTGCGGGCGGACGTGTACGGAGGGGGAGTTGATGCGGTCCGAGGGCGGGGAGGATCCGGGGTTTCTGCCCGATCCGGAGGGGCTCGACGAGGAGGGGGCCTGGTCGGAGTTCGCGGAGGACGTGCCCCGTCCGGCCTCCGGGCGGGTGGGGCCGCTGTCGTGCCTGGCGTTCGTGGTGGCCGTCGTCGGGTTGGTGGCGGGAGGCGTCCTCTGGGTGCTCCAGGACCAGTTGTTCCACCCGTTCGGGGATGCCCGGGCGTGCAAGGGCAGTGACACCATGCTGCCGCCGGTCATCTCGGCCGGGGGAACGGCGCTCCCCGCCGACGCCTCGGACATCCACTACGTCACCAGGGCCGGCGTCGCCCGAGTCTCCTTCCTGAGCGACCGGATGCCGGACCACCTGCGCCGTGCGGGGTTCGTCACGAAGGGGACGTCCCTGTTCGACAGGGGCGACGGCGGTAGTTCGTACGGTCTGGGGCCGGACGAACGCGAGCTGCCCGAGGGGCTCTGCGGCCCGGCCCTCAGGGGGCCGGCCTGGCGGTACGACAGGCCGGGCCCGGGTACGGCGGTCACGTTCACGGTCGAGGGTTCCCCCGTCGACGGCAACGCCTTCCGCACCCCGGCCCGCGTCGTCGCCTCCTTCGGCGTCGGTTGAGTCGGCGCAGGTCGGGCCGGGGCAGGGGCCGGTGCCGCCGGAGGCCCTGCCGGGATGGGCAGGGCCTCCGGCTTTCGGTCAGGCGGTGAAGTCGGGGGAGCCGCTCGTGATGGCCTTGGCGAAGGCGGCCCACTCGGCCTGGTCGAAGGCGAGGTGAGGGCGGTCGGGGTTCTTGTCGTCGCCGAGCCAGACATCGCCGTTGGGGAAGCGGGCGATGATCACGCAGTTGCCGTTGGAATCGCCGGAGAAGGGGGACTTGCTCCAGCCGGCGTCCGCGGGGTCGTGGTCGTAGGGGTCGTGCTTCTCGCTCACGTGATCTCTTCCAACTGGCGGTTTAGGGCAGTGGCGGTGTCCTCTGGCGACAGTGCGCACCGTTTCAGCCGCGCGAATGCCCGCTCGGCCCGTCGAACATCCCGTCCCGATCTACGGGGGAGCGTACCGCCGACGGCCTCGGTGAAGACGAAACCTCCTTCGGGCTCGTCAGGGAAGCGTAGAAGGGTGAGCCCTGACGCGAGCATTCCCGGTCGACCGGCGCTGAGCGGCACCATTCGCAGAGTGACGTTGGGGTATTTCGACACCTTGATGACATGGCGGATCTGTTCTGCGAGTACCTCCAGATCGCCCGCGACCAGCAGCGCCACCTCTCCGAAGTAGACCTCCAGCTTGAGGCGGGGCTCCTCCGTGAGTCTGCGTTGACGCATTATCCGGATCTCTGCCGCGGCTTCGTTCTGATCCTCACTGAGACCGTCAAGCCCGGCGGCGATCATCTCGCGTGCATACTCCGGCGTTTGGAGCAGCCCGGGGAATCCGGAGAGAAAGTAGTCGAGCCTGTGGGTGGCCGCAGCTTCGAGGCCGAGGAACTCCCCGAACGCCGCACTGATCGTGTCGGCGAACTCGTGGTCTTGCCACCAGTTCTTCTCCAGCAGCGCCGCCCGCGCCGCTTCGGTGAGGGCGGCCGGGGACCGAGATGGTCCGTCGGCTCGCCTTCGACTTCGGTGTCGTGATCAGGCGGGGGGTCGGCCAGCGGGTGTGGGTGCGGGTCCTGCTCGACGAGCGAGTCGATCCCCCTCCGGAGATCCGGAGTTGACCCCATGTCCAGCAGCGGCGACCGGCCTGCCCCGGTCGAGGTCGCCGCCGCGGGGCTCGGGTCCCTCGCCTCCTCCCTCGCCTTCTCCCTCGTCGATCCGCCCTCCGCCGGCCTCATCCGGTGGATGACGTTCGCCACTGCCGTGAACCGGGAGACCCGTTGGTCCGACGACTTCCTCGACACCCGCCGCCACGCCAGGGAGTGACACCCGCCCCATGCACCCCGCTGCCATCGCTTTCCAGGACCCCGGCCGCCTCCACGCGCGCTGCGAGATCGCCGGCGTCCGGCGCCTCACCTTCCAGCCCGGGTACGAGAGCTCCGTCGTCCTCCCCGACGGCGCCTGGGAACCGCTTCCGGCCGGCTACCCCGAGCGGTTCGCGCCCGGCCTCCTCACCCGGGACGGCGGGCTGGTCGAACTCTTCCGACTCCCCGACTCGGTCGTCGACATCCGCACCCTCGCCACCCTGGTGTACGGGCTGGGCGACCCCTTCCCCGTCACCCTCGGTGAGACCTGCGACGCCCCCGGCCTGCCCGTCACCCACGTCAGCCCCGACTCCGGCCTCCGTCCCGGCCTCCACGTCGACAACCACCAGAGCCTCGCGTACGCCGATCGTGAGACCGCCCGTCGACGCCTCTGCGTCAACCTCGGCCCCGGCAGCCGGTACGTCCTCCTCGCCGACACCGACATCAAGTCCGTCTGCCGCACCGTCCACGACCGCTACGAGAGCCACCGCCCCGCCACCTCCGACCTGGGCCTCTACGTCACCCTCCGCCGCCCCCTGCGGGTCCTGCGCCTGCGTATCGACCCGGGTGAGGGCTGGTTCGCGCCCACCGCCGTCCTCCCGTACGACGAGTCGACCGACGGCCAGACGCAGCACTCCGTGACCGCGTCCTGGCTCGGCCACTGGGAACGCGGGGTCTTCGGTCCGCTGATCTGACCGGTTCGACCGGGTGTGTCACGCTGGGGGGTGGGGCGGGGCTGGAGCACGACCGAGGTCGGGAGGCTCGCGATGGCCGAGATCAGGGTGAACGGGGTGTCGCTGTACTACGAGACCCGGGGAGCCGGGCCCGGCCTGGTCCTGGTCCACGGGTCGTGGACCGACGCCGACAGCTGGGCGCGCGTCCTGCCCGGTCTCGCCGAGCAGACGACCGTCGTCGCCTACGACCGGCGCGGGCACAGCCGCAGCGAGGACCTCCTCACCCAGGGCTCCGTCTACGAGGACGCCGCCGACCTGGCCGGCCTGATCCGGGGCCTCGGGCTCGCGCCCGCGTACGTCTGCGGCGACTCCTACGGTTCGCTCGTCGCCCTCCGCCTGGCCGCCGCCCGGCCGGACCTGTTGCGCGGCGTGGCCGTGCACGAACCGCCCGCCACCGGGGTGCTGCTCGCCGACCCCGAGCTTCGTCCGATCGGTGTGGCCTTCGCGGAGCGGATCAGCGCCGTCCGGGAGCTGCTGGAGCAGGCGGAGTCGGCCGCGGCGGCCGAGCTGTACGTGGACACCATCGCCCTCGGCCCGGGGGCGTGGGAGCAGCTGCCCGCGCCGGTCCGGCACACGTACATCCGCAACGCGCCCACGTACCTGGACGAGCTTCGCGACCCCGACGCGCTCGACCTCGACCTCACGGCGCTGAACCGCTTCACCGAACCCGTGCTGCTCACCCAGAGTGACGACAGTCAGCCGATGTACGGCGAGGTGCTGGACCTGATCGATCTCTCGCTGCCCAAGCCGGAACGCCATCTCTACCACGGCGCCGGTCACGCTCCGCATCTGTCGCAACCCGAGGAATGGGTGCGGGTCATGCTGCCGCGCGTCTTGGGGTGAGGCGCACGGTGGGGGCGTGCGGGGCGGGGTTCACGCCCCAAGGCCGGTCGTGGGTCGGTCGTGGGGCGTCGGCTCACGCGGGCGCGGAGCGCCGGGCGGCGCGGTCGGCATCCTCGGTCGCGAAGCGTTCCTGCGCCGCGAGGACGGCGTCGCCGTGGACGGCGGACCAGGCGCCCAGCGCCCGGATCGGCCCGATCAGGGCCGCACCGGCCGCCGTCAGGGTGTAGTCGACCCGGGGCGGGCTCTCGGCGTAGCGCCTGCGCTCGACCAGCCCGTTGTACTCCAGCCGCCGCAACGCGTCGTTCAGCACCTTCGGGCTGATCCCGCCGATCCGGGCGAGCATCGCGCGCGGGCGCATCGGACCCTGCTCGCCGAGGACGTAGACCACCACGCTGTCCCAGCGGTTGGCGATCACCTCGAAGGCGATCCGGGCCCGGCAGTCGGCCGCGAACACGTCTCCACCGAGGTCGTCCGGCCCGTCCGGTCCGTCAGGCCCGGCCGTCCCGACAGCCCCCGCCCCGGCCACTCCGGCGGTCCCGACCGGTCCGTGCAGGCTGCGCAGGCTCTCGGCATCTCCCATACGCACATCCTGCCGGTCCATTGCCTACCGGATGGTGCGTATCGGCCCGCCTAGGGTCCGTGATGCGGCAGTCGGCCGCCATCGGGACAGTGGTGGGGAGCGCGGTATGCGGATCGGCATTCTCGGAACGGGCGCCATGGCGGCGGGCCTCGGCGGAGCCTGGGTGCGGGCCGGACACGAGGTCGTGGTGGGCGGGCGCAACCCCGGCGCGGCAGCGAGGACGGCCGCCCGTATCCGGGCCGTCGGCAGCGGCGGCCCGGCGGACGCGGCACGGTTCGGCGAGGCGGTGCTGGTCGCTCTGCCTGCCGAAGTCGCGGCCGAGGTGGTGGCAGGGCTTGCGGGGGACCTGGCCGGCCGGACCGTCCTCGACTGCACCGTGCCCATGGCCCCCGGCTCGGGCGGCCCGGTCCTGACCACGGCCGGCGGTGGCGACTCCATGGCGGTCCGGCTCGCGGCTGCGGCGCCCGGCGCCCGGGTGGCCAAGGTGTTCGGCATCTGCCACGAGAGCATCTGGACCATGCCGCGCCCGGCCTTCGAGGGCGTGTCGCTCACCGTGCCCTTCTGCGCGGACGCGCCGGCCGCGGCCGAACTGGTCACCGAGCTCGTCGCGTCGATGGGTTGTACGGCCGTCCGCTGCGGGGGACTGGAACGGGCGGCACTGCTGGAGGCGGCGGCGGTGTTCGCGATCGGCGTGTGGTGGGACGGCGGAGAGGCCCGACACGCCTTCCCGGCACCGCCGTTGGCGCCCGGCGCGGTGGACGACGAGCAGGTCTGATCCGGGACGTCGGGGACGGGGCCGGCCCGTGCAGGGCTCACCGCTTCGGGGAGGTGAGCCCTGCACGGGCAGCTCGATCCGGCCCGTCTGCCCGGCAGGCCGACGACACGGCACCGTGGACACACGGCACCACCGACGACACCGCACCGCCGGCTCCACGACCTGGGGCAGGGCCCGGAGCGCGGTCTACAGCACGACCTCCGCGAGCTTGCCGGTGGCCACGTCGAAGACGAAGCCGCGCACCGCGTCCGTCTTCGGGACGAAGGGGCTGCTCGTGATCCGCGCGATCGACTGCCGCACGTCGGTCTCCAGGTCGGCGAAGGCCTCCGCGGCCCACGGCGGCTTGACGCCCGTCTCCTCGCGGATCGACTCCCGGAAGGCGTCGTCCCCGAAGGTCAGCATGCCGCAGTCGGTGTGGTGGATGAGGATGATCTCCTCGGTGCCGAGGAGTCGTTGGCTGATGGCCAGCGAGCGGATCGCGTCGTCGGTCGCGACGCCGCCGGCATTGCGGATCACGTGCGAGTCGCCCTCGTTCAGGCCGAGGACGCCGTAGACGTTCAGCCGGGCGTCCATGCAGGCGAGCACGGCGGTCCGGCGGGCCGGGGGCAGCGGCAACGGGCCCTCGAAGCCGGAGGCGTAGGCGCTGTTGTTGTGGAGGTAGTGCTCGGTGGCGGAGTTGAACGCGGTCATGGGTGTCCCTTGAGGGAAGGATGCGAACGGGGAAGGGGAGGGCACCACGGGGCGGAGGCGTACGGGCCTCGACGCCCGGACCGTGCGGCCGGAGGAGGCGGGCGCGGTCAGCGGCCGGCGGGACAGCCCGCGCCGGCGATGTAGCCGTAGTCCACATGACGACGGCGGACAAGCTCGGTCATACGGCGACGGTAGTGCGCCGCACGGGCGCGGCGCCACGGCAATGCCCAAACCCCACCCGAACGAGGGGAGTTCGCGGCCCGGCCGCGGATCGCCGACCGGCGTGGACGCCGTGACCGCGTCGACGTCCGGTGACCGTCCGTCAGTTCCGCCCGTGGTCTCACGCGGACTCGTGCTGGATTCACGCGGTCTCACGGGGCCCTGCGGGGTTGCGCGGGGCCGCGCCGTGCCCCTCCCTCACCGACCCTGGCACGGCACGGTCGGTGAGGGAGGGGCCCCGGAGCGGAGAGAGCCCGGGGTGGTCGGCCGCGTCCGCACAACCCGGGCGACACGGGAGGACGGAACCGGCAGGATGAACGGATGAACGAGGTCATCATCAGCGACGAGGACCGTCGCCTTCTCGGGCTCTGGACCGCCGACTGCGCCGAACGGGCGTTGGCGCTGTTCGAGGCCAAGGCCCCGGCCGACACCCGTCCGCGCGAGGCGATCGAGGGCGCCCGCACCTTCGCCCGCGAAGGGAAGCGGACGGCGCTCCTGCGCGCCCAGGCCCACGCGGCGCTCGCTGCCGCACGCGAGGTCGACGACCCCGCCGCCGCGGCCGCCGCCCGGGCCGCGGGCTACGCGGCGGCGTCCCCCTACATCCACCCGCTGGCGACTCCGCACCAGGTGAAGCACGCCTTGGAGCCCGCCACGCACGCGGCCCTCGCGTGCGAACTCGCGGCGGCCGACGGCGGCGACGTCACCACGGACGCCGCCACCGACGTCGGTGACGCGGAGATCCGTTGGGCGATCGAACACGCCCCGCCGGCCGTCCGCGAGCTGGTGGGCCGGTTCCCGGAGTGCACCCCCGGCCGTACCCGCCAGGCCGTACTCCGCCGCCGCCTCGACGAGGCCCTGCGCACCTGACCGCGAGGTGCGGTGCCGCCGCCGGGCCGCCCGGACTCCCCGTCGGGAGCCCCGTCCAGGACCCCGGTCCGGCGATCCGCCGGGGGACCGGCCCGGAGGTGTTGCGGTCCGGGTGGCGCCGTGGCAGCGTGCGGCGGATGGACGACGAACAGCACGGGACGGCCCTGGCACAGGCGGTGCGGCTGCGCGAGGAGGGGACCCGGCAGGCGTGCGAGCAACTGATCGCCCTGTCGGACCGCTACCCGGAGGACGCCGCGATCGCGTACCAGGCGGCATGGGCGCACGACGCCCTCGGCCTGGAGGCGGAGGCCGTCCCCTGCTACGAACGGGCGTTGGGCACTGCGGGTCTGTCGGAGAGCGAGCGTCACGGGGCACTGCTGGGGCTCGGCAGCACCTACCGGGTGCTGGGCCGCTACGAGTCGTCGCTTCGGACGCTCCGCCGCGGTCTGGAGGAGTTCCCCGGGGACGCCGCGCTCCGGACCTTCCTGGCGATGGCGCTGTACAACGTCGGCGAATCGCGGGAGGCGGTGCGGACCCTGCTCCAGGTGACGGGGGAGACCAGCGCGGACCCGGGCGTACGGAAGTACCGTCGGGCGGTCGGGTACTACGCCGACCACCTGGACGAGACCCCGTAGGAGCGGCGGGGCCCCGGACGGCACTGGCCGGCATCACCAGCATCGGCCTCGGCGCGCTCCTCGCGGCGCACACCGGTCGTGACACGTTCAGCGACGGCGACGGCGTCTACCGGCCGAGCACGCTGCTCAAGATCACCGAGAGCGGGGACGGCTACCTCGGAGTCATCGGCCTCGCGGTCGACCCCGACCACGACGGCACGTAGGCCCCGGCGATCGTCGGCGTTGCCGGCCCGCCGTGGCCGTCGCCGTGGCTCCGGCCTTCCGGCCGCAAGCCGCAGACCTGGGGCCGGGGGCCGTCAGGCGGTGCCGAGGGAGGTGCGGACGGCGTCGACGAGGTGGCCGGCGCGGGCGTCGCCGTGGCCGATCATGCGGTTGGAGAGGTACGCGAAGCCGATGCCGAACTCGTCGTCGCCGAAGGCGAACTGGCCGCCCGCCCCCTCGTTGCCGAAGCTCCGGGCGCCGAGCATCGGGCGGGACGCGGACGAGTCGAGGACCACGCCGGAGCCCCAGCGGGAGCCCGTGTCGAAGCCCAGGAAGCTCTCCCCGGAGGAGAGTTCGCGCAGGGCGTCGGTCACCGTGTCGGGGGAGAGGAGACGGCCCGCCCGGCCGTCGATCCCGGTGACGGCCCCCGCGTACAGGCCCGCCAGCCCGGTGGCAGAGGCGACGGCCCCGGCCCCGGGCAGTTCGAGCCGGTGCACCGCAGGGTCGTTCCAGCCGTGCGGCTCGTCCAGGCCGGGGAAGACCAGCGCGCCGTTCATCGTCACGATGCGGGTCAGCAGGTGCTCCGGTCCGGGCATCGGCGGACGGCCCTCGGCCTCGGCCAGCCGGGCCAGGCGCGGCAGCCCGTCCTCCGGCAGACCGAGCCAGGCGTCCAGCCCGCCGAGCGGTTCGGCGACCGCCTCGCGGAAGAACCGGCTCGGGGCGAGGCCGGTGATCCGGCGGATCACCTCGCCGACCGCGAAGCCGAACACGTGGCCGTGGTACTCGTAGGTGGTGCCGGGCTCCCAGAGCGGCCGCTGGTCCTCGATCGCACGGACGACGGGCGTCCAGGCCGCGATCTCGTCGAACGAGAGCACCGCGTCCAGCACCGGGATCCCGGCCCGGTGGCTCAGCACCGCGCGGGTGGTGATCGCCTCCTTGCCGTGGCGCGCGAACTCGGGCCAGTAGCGGGCGATCGGTGCGTCGAGGTCGAGCAGTCCCCGCTGGGCGAGCAGGTGGGCACTGACCGAGACCAGGCCCTTGGCACAGGAGAAGACGGGGACGACGGTGTCCGCCTGCCAGGCCCGCCCGGTGCGTTCGTCCGCCACACCGCCCCAGAGCTCGACCACCTTCCGGCCGTCCGCGTAGACGGTGACGGCGGATCCGAGCTCGGGGAAGTCGGCGTAGTTGCGGGCGAAGGCGTCGGCGACGGCGCCGAACCGCTCGTCGGCCCAGCCGTGGTGACGCTGCACGGTGTCGGTCCTGTTCGTGGGTGGGCGCGGAGACGGGGGCGCGGCGCCGCAGGGGAGACGGAGGAGAGGGTGGGGCGGAGGGCAGGGCAGGGCGGAGGGTCTGCGCTGATCAAGATCCTCGACAGGTCACCGTACGCGGCAGTGGTCGCGGGCGGAAACGATTTGACGACGCGGACCCGGGGAGGAGCTTCGGTGCCGCTAGGGTGACCTCCGTGACAGGGGTGAACGGGGCACTGGTCGGGGGTCGCTACCAGCTGCGGGAGTTGATCGGCCAGGGCGGCATGGGGCGGGTCTGGCGCGGTTGGGACACCACCCTGGGACGTGACGTCGCCGTGAAGGAGGTGCTGCTCCCGCAGGGCGTCACCGAGGCCGAACGCGAGCAACTGGTCCAGCGCGTGCTGCGCGAGGCGCGGGCCGCCGCGCGGCTCAACCACCCCGGGATCATCACCGTGCACGACGTCGTCGAGCACGAGGGCGCACCGGTGATCGTGATGGAGTTCGTCACCGGTGTCTCGCTGGCCGCCGCGATCTCGCGGGACGGCGCGCTGCCGTTGTCGCGGGTCGCGCTGATCGGCGTGGCGATGGTCAAGGCGCTCCAGCAGGCCCACGCGGCCGGCATCGTCCACCGAGACCTCAAGCCGGACAACGTCCTGCTGATGGGCGACCGCGTCATCCTCACCGACTTCGGCATCGCGCACATGGCGGACGCCACCACGGCGCTCACCCGTACCGGCGCGGTGATCGGCACGCCGGCCTACATGGCCCCCGAGCAGTTGGAGGGGAGGCCGCCGGCGCCTGCCAACGACCTGTGGTCGCTCGGCACGACGCTGTACGCGGCGGTCGAGGGCGAGACGCCGTTCAGCGGGGACACGTTCGGGGCGCTGTGCGTGGCCGTGGTGACCAAGGAGCCGCGCCCGCCGTTGCGGGCGGGCGGGCTGACGCCGTTGCTGGGCGCGCTGCTCGCCAAGGACCCGGCGCGGCGGCCGACGGCGGAGCAGGCGCTCGCCGCGCTGGAGTCGGTCGTACGGGCCGGTGCGGGGCTGGTGACGGGGCCGGTCCGGCCGGTGGAGCCGACGCCGACGGCCCCGGGCGGGTCGCCGTCGCCGCCGTCGCCCGGCGCGTCGTCAGGGGCGCCGGCGGACGGGTGGCAGTCCCGGGCGGCGGGCGGGGCGTGGGTCCCGGCGCAGCCGTCCGCCGTACCGGCGGTGACGGCGGGCCCGCCGGCGCAGCCGTTCGACGGTGCCGTCGGCGCGCCGACCGGAGCGTTCGGTGGTTACGGAGGCGGCTACGGGGGCGGTTACGGCGGCGGTGCGGGTGGTTCCGGCGGTGGTCACGGCGGCGGCCCGGGTGGTTACGGAGGCTACGGCGTGCCCGGTGGCTACGGCGGCCCGAACCAGGGCTACGGGACGCCCGTCCCGGGCTACGGCGCGCCCGCCGAGGGCTACCCCGCGCCGGCCCCGGGCCACGGCACACCTGTTCCCGCCGCCGCCCCCACCGCGACCCCGGCTCCCGCCGCCGCCGACCGTCCGGTGCCGCATCCGGCGTCGGCGATGCTGGTGCGCTTCATCGGCTGCATGGCGCTGATCTGGATCGTCGGGTCGACCCTGCCGTGGAACTACCTGGACCTGGTGGACCGGGACTTCGTGCCGGTCGCCCTCGGCGTCACGGCCGCGCTGGCCCTCGTGCACGCGGTCCCGCGTCCGCGCTGGCACCCGATGGCCGTCTGGGCGGTGGCCGTCGTCGCCGACGTGGGGCTCTGGTGGCTGACCGGGTCGTTGCTGGAGTACTGGTTCGGCTACTGGGAGACCGGTTTCGGTTCCCTCCCGTGGCAGATCGCCGTCAACATGCTGATCCTCGGCACCGGTGCCTGGCTGCTCTGGCTGGTGGTCCCGGGAAGCCGTCAGCAGGCCGCCCGCAGCCGGAGCTGACGCCCCGGCAGGGTGCGGGCGGGCCGCTGCGCGCGGTTACTCCTCCGGTGGTGCGAGGACGGCCGTGATCACCCGGTTCAGCGCCCGGTCGAAGGTCGCGTCCAGGTCGCTCGCGGGCGGCCCGGTGGTGGCGAACGCGGCGGCCAGGTGGGGGTATTCGCCGCTCCCGGCGGCGCGGGCGAGGTAGCCGACGAGGTCGGTCTGCCACTGGGCGCCGGCCGCCGCCGTCCGCTCGTACTGCGCGTACTGGCAGATGAACCCGTTGAGCAGTGCCAGGGCCTCCATGCGTGTGCCGCCGTCCAGGCCGCTGGGCTCGGTGACGGCGAGGAAGTGGTCGGTGTAGCGCAGCGCGTTCGGGCCCAGGCCCGGGCGGGCGATCACCAGGGCGGGAAGCCAGGGGTGCCGGCGCAGCGCGGCGAGCTGCTCGTGCCCGAGCCTGTGGAGGTCGGCGCGGCAGTCGCCGGTCGGGGTGAGGGTGCTGTAGTCGTACTCGCCGACGGCGGCGTCGAGCATCAGGTCCAGCAGGTGTTCCTTCTTCGGCACGTAGTTGTAGAGCGACATCGTGCCCGCTCCGAGCGCGGCGGCCACCCGGCGCATGGAGACGGCGTCCAGGCCCTCGGCGTCCGCGACGACGATCGCGGCGGCGGCGATCGACGCGCGGCTGTGGGCGGGCCGGGGGCCGCGTCCGGTGCGCTCGGGGCGCAGCCAGATCAGCTCGGGTGCCTCGGCGGGCAGGGGGGCGGGTGTTCTGCCGCCGGGGCTTTCGGGTCGGCTCGCGGGTCGTTCTCCGGTCCGGTGTCCGGACGGCGGATTGCTGGTCGGCACTGATTGATCACCTCGGTTCCCCATTCTAGATACGTACGACGTACGTAGTACGATGTGCTCACGCTCGCTTCTGCGTACGCTGTACCTAGTGAGAGGGAAGAGCCATGTCCGACACCAGTCGGTCCACCACCGCCACCGAGATGATCGGCGTCGAGAAACGGTTCGGCGCCACCCGCGCCCTGCGCGGCCTCGACCTGGTCGTCCCCGCGGGCACGGTCTGCGGCCTGCTCGGCCCCAACGGCGCCGGCAAGACCACCGCCGTCCGCGTCCTCGCCACCCTCGTCGCCCCGGACCGGGGCGCCGCCCTCGTCGCCGGCCACGACGTGGTCCGCGAGCCCGAGGCCGTCCGCCGCAGCATCGGCCTGGCCGGCCAGCACGCGGCCGTCGACGAGGGCATCACCGGCCGCGACAACCTGCGCCTCCTCGGCCGGCTGCACCACCTCGGCGCCCGCGCCGCCCGGGCCCGCGCCGACCGGCTGCTCGACGACTTCGGCCTCACCGGGGCCGCCGACCGGCTCGTCCGCACCTACTCCGGCGGCATGCGGCGCCGGCTCGACCTCGTCGCCAGCCTGGTCACGGCGCCGCCCCTGCTCTTCCTCGACGAACCCACCACCGGCCTCGATCCGCGCAGCCGGCAGCGGATCTGGTCCTTCGTGCGGGAGTTGGCGGACGGCGGGACCACCGTGCTGCTCACCACCCAGTACCTGGAGGAGGCCGACCGGCTCGCCGACACCGTCGTGGTCGTCGACCACGGCGCCGCCATCGCCACCGGGCCGCCCCGGCGGCTCAAGGCGGCGATCGGCAGCCGGATCTCGGTCACCCTCGCCGACCCCGACCGGCTCGGCCGGGCCGCCGTGGTCCTGGCGGCGCTCGCCGGGACAGGTGACGTGCGGGTCGACCACGTCGAACGGACGGTCGAGGCCGTCTCGCGGCCGGGTGTGGAGGTGCTGCTGCCCGGCCTCGTACGGGAGCTGGACGCGGCGGGGGTGGTGGCGCTG
Source organism: Streptomyces sp. BE20 (assembly GCF_036322525.1). Lineage (NCBI taxonomy): Bacteria > Bacillati > Actinomycetota > Actinomycetes > Kitasatosporales > Streptomycetaceae > Streptomyces > Streptomyces sp. BE20. Next base: position 55,183 of record NZ_JAQYWW010000533.1, read on the forward strand.
GACGTCGCGCTGCGCCCGCCGTCGCTCGACGACGTGTTCCTCGCGCTCACCGGGGGCTCCGGCGCGGGCGCCGCCGGTGCCTCCGGAGCGGCGGTCGAGGGCGCCGCCGGGACCGGGGGGAGGGCCGCCTGATGGCCGCTGCGACGACGCCCGCCCGGCCCGCCGCACCCGCGCCGGTGATCCCGCCCGCCGCGGTCCGGCTGGTGTCCGACACCTGGTCGTCGATGCTCCGCGTCCTGCTCAACTACCGCCACTCGCCCGGACTGCTGGCCGTCTCGCTCGCCGTTCCGGTGGTCATGGTGGTGGTGTTCGGCTACGTGTTCGGCAGTGCCGTCCGGATCCCGGACTCCTCGTCCGGCGGCGTCGGTGGCAGTGGCGCCGGCGCCGGGAACTACCGGGAGTTCCTGATGCCCGGCCTGTTCGCCCTGGTGGCGGTCAACGGCATCATGCCCACCATGATCGGCGCCGCCCGTGACGTCGGCCGCGGCGTGACCGACCGGCTCCGCTCGATGCCGGTCTCGCGCACCGGCCTGCTGCTCGGCCAGGCCCTCGCCGACCTGCTGATCAGCGCGCTCGTCCTCGCGCTCCTGGCCGCCGTCGGACTCGCCGTCGGCTGGCGGATGCGCGGCGGACCCGCCGACGCCGCAACGGCGTTCGGGCTGCTGCTGCTCTTCCGCTTCACGATGACCTGGCTCGGCCAGCTGCTCGGCCTGGCCGTGGGGAAGGAGGAGGCGGCCGGACAACTCGCGATCGCGGTCTTCCCGTTGGCGATGGTGACCAACGCCTTCGTGCCGACCGGCGGGATGCCCGGCTGGCTGCGGACCGTCGCCGACTGGAACCCGATGAGCGCGGTGGTCCAGGCCGGCCGCGAGCTCTTCGGCAACCCGTCCGCGCCGGGCTCCGCCTGGCCGATGCAGCACGCCGGTCTCGCCGCCGTGCTCTGGTGCGGTGTCCTGCTGGCGCTCTGCGGTCCGCTCGCCGTAAGGAAGTTCGCCACCCACGGCCGGTGATCGACCGGGTGTGCGAAACCTGCGGTACCCGGGTGTCACGATACGAAATGTGCTGGACACCACAGCCGGTGCGTCGGAGGGTTGGGCCCCATGGAGTACACCCACCTCGGCCGCACCGGCCTGACCGTCTCGCGACTCTGCCTGGGCACCATGAACTTCGGCCCGCACACCGAGGAGCCCGACGCCCATCTGATCATGGACAACGCCCACGAGCGGGGCATCAACTTCTTCGACACCGCCAACGGCTACGGCCGTGACGCCGAAGGCAACCACAAGGGCCGCACCGAGGAGATCATCGGTCGCTGGTTCGCCCAGGGGGGCGGGCGACGGGAACGGACCGTGCTCGCCACCAAGGCCTATGCCCCGATGGGTGACTGGCCGAACGACGGCAGACTCTCCGCCCTGGCGATCCGCCGCGCCGTCGAGGCCAGCCTGCGCCGGCTCAACACGGACCACATCGACCTCTTCCAGATGCACCACATCGACCGGGACACCCCGTGGGAGGAGATCTGGCAGGCGATGGAGGTCCTGGTCGCCCAGGGCAAGATCATCTACGTCGGTTCCAGCAACTTCGGCGGCTGGCACATCGCCCAGGCCCAGGAGGCCGCCCGCGCCCGGCACTTCCTCGGCCTGGTCAGCGAGCAGTCCCTCTACAACCTGCTCGACCGCACCATCGAGCTGGAGGTCGTCCCCGCCCTCCAGCACTACGGCCTCGGGCTCCTCCCCTGGTCCCCGCTCCGCAGCGGCGTCCTCAGCGGTGCCCTGCGCAAGGAGCGCGAGGGCGGCCTGGTCCGCGGCGCCCTCCAGCACGCCGGCGAGATCCTCGACGCCAACCGCGACCGCATCCAGGCCTACGAGGACCTCGCGGACGAGATCGGGGAGCACCCCGCCGACCTCGCCCTCGCCTGGCTCCTCAGCCGCCCCGCCGTCACCGCCCCCATCGTCGGCCCCCGCACCCTCACCCACCTCGACGCCGCCGTCCACGCCCTCGACGTCAAGCTCGACGACGACCTCCTCGCCCGGCTCGACGACCTCTTCCCCGGCCACAAGCCGGCCCCGGAGGACTACGCCTGGTAGGCCCGTCGGATGCGTCCGTCGGCTGCGTCCGGCTGACGTGAGTCGTCGGCCGTTCGGGCGCGCGCAGCGGACCGCACGGTGCCACCCCGCAGGCCGCAGGTGCCCGCGGGGTGGCCCGGTCGCGCCCAGGAGGGCCGGCCGTACGGCCGGTGCGGCGTGGCTCGGCGCGGGTGCCTCAGGTGCGGACCTCGGACGCGTGGTCGGTCCGCCAGGTGTATTCCATCTGGCGGGCGGTCCGAAGGGCGAGCTGCCGGCCGAAGAGCCGGCCCACGATGTGCAGGGCGGCGTCGATGCCCGCGCTGATCCCCGCGGAGGTGACGATGTCGCCGTCGTCGACCCACCGGACGTCGGTGCGCACGTCGATGCGCGGCCGGCGGCGGGCCAGCTCCTCCTGGTCCTCCCAGTGGGTCGCGGCCGGTCGGCCGTCCAGCGCCCCGGTGGCGGCCAGCAGGAAGGCCCCGGTGCAGATGCTGAACGTCAGCGCGGACGTCCGCCGGCGCCGGTCCAGCCAGTCGACGACGTCCGCGTCCGCCTCGACGGCCGTGGTGACGCCGCCGGGGATCACCAGGACGTCGAAGGGCGGATCGTCCCGGAGGGTGTGGTCCGCCACGATCGTCAGCCCACCGCGGGCGCGGACCCGGCGGTCGGCCGCCGCGACCGTCACCACGCGCAGCAGCGGTTCGTCGTCGGCCGTCCGGGCCAGCCGGCCGGCGGTGCTGAAGACCTCGAAGGGGCCTCCCGCGTCGAGGACCTCGACCTCGTCGAACACGAGCATGCCGAAGGTGAGCGGAGCAGGGGCGTCAGGTTGCATGCCCCAAGGCTCGGACCTCGTGGAGGCACCCGACGAGTGCCGGAAACGGCACGCACCGCTAGGATCCCGTCGTGCGCCACCACCGGATCGCCTGCCTCGCCTTCGACGGGATGGCACCGTTCGAGCTCGCCACGGTCGCCGAGGTGTTCGCGGTCTCCAGGCCGGAGCTGGACGTGGACCGGTGGTACCGGTTCGAGGTCTGCGCCGAGGTGCCCGGGCCGCACCGCGTCGTGGGCGGCTTCGACATCGTGGTGCACCACGGCCTGGACCGCCTCCGCCACGCCGACACCGTCATCGTCCCCGGGGTCCCGGACGTGCGGCGCGACGTTTCCCCGGTGGTCCTGAAGGCGCTGCGGGACGCGCACGCGCGCGGCGCGCGCATGGTCTCGATCTGCGGCGGCGCGTTCGCCCTGGCCGCCGCGGGCCTGCTGGACGGCGGCACGGCGACCACGCACTGGCGGCACGCCGCCCTGCTCCAGGAACGCCATCCGGAGGTGACGGTCGACGCGTCGGTTCTCTACATCGACAACGGATCGGTGGTCACCGCCGCCGGCACCGCCGCGGGCATCGACGCCTGTCTCCACCTCGTCCGCAGGGACCACGGCCCCGACATCGCCGCACGCGTCGCCCGCCGCATGGTCGTGGCCTCGCACCGCGAGGGCGGGCAGGCGCAGTTCGCGGAGCGTCCGGTGAGCCCGGCGCCGTCCGACGACCCGATCGGCAGCGCCATGCGGTACGTGCTGGACAACCTCCACCGGCGTCTCACCGCCGGTGAACTGGCCGGTGTCGCGCACCTGTCGGTACGGCAGTTCGAACGGCGTTTCGCCGCCGTGGCCGGTCTGCCCCCGGGGCGCTGGATCACCCGGCAGCGGGTCCGGGCCGGCGCGGAGCTGCTGGAGTCCACGGACCGTCCTGTCGACGCGGTGGCCGGTCGTGTGGGCCTGACCGTCGCGGGCTTCCGCCACCACTTCCGGGAGACGATGAGCGTCAGCCCCTCGACCTACCGGCGCCAGTTCCGGCGCTGAGCGGTGTCCGCTCCGTCTCCGGTGGCCGGTTGGACCTCCTGGTGGGTAGCTGGTAGCACTGCGGACATGACGGAGAGGCCCGCGGGGCGGGGGACTTACCACCACGGGGCGCTGCCCGAGACGCTGGTCGGGGTGGCGTTCGACCTGCTGGACGAGCAGGGGCAGGACAAGCTCAGCATGCGGGAGGTGGCGCGCCGGGCCGGGGTGTCGGCGGGGGCGCCGTTCCGTCACTTCGCCGACCGGCAGGCGCTGTTGACGGCGGTCGCGGACCGGGTGCTGGCGGACTTCGAACGGTGGCAGTGGGCGGAGGTGGAGGGCAGCGAGGGGGCGGCGCTGCGGGCGGTCGGGCTGGGCTTCGTCCGGTACGCGATCCGGTACCCGCACCGGTTCGAGCTGGTGCGGTCGCGGGTGTTCGCGGCGTCCAGGCACCCGGAGCTGCGGGAGCGGCTGTCCGGGATCGACCAGGCGTACACCGAGGTCATCGTCGCGGACCAGGAGGCCGGTCGGCTGCGGCCGGGTGATCCGGCCCTGGTGGGGCTGGCGGGGCAGGCGCTGGTCTACGGGCTGGCGCAGATGATCGCGGACGGGTACCTGCCGGCGGAGAAGGCCGAGGAGCTGGCCGCGCAGGTGCTGGACACCTTCGGCCGGGGTGTCGCCAACCTGCCCTGAACGCAGGGTTGTTGTGCTTGTGCAGAGGGTTGACCGGGTTGGTGCGCGCTGATGTAATCACTGCTCACATGAGGGCCGACGACTGCGCCGAGGGCGCGGGGAACCGGGGGCAGACGTGTTCGCGAAACCGACGCCGGGCTACACCACCTCCGCTGCGACCGGGGACACCGTGGTCCTCCTCATCGGCATGCGGATCAACCGGTTCTGGGCCGTCCACCACTGGGGCCCCGTGATGCTGGCGATGTTCCGGATGCTCTACGAACTCGCCGGGGACCCGGGCCGCGGGCTGCGCGGCCGCATCCTGCTGACCGCCTCGCCGCGCACGTACTACGTCGTCCAGTACTGGGAGTCGAAGGAGAGCCTGTACCGGTACGCGGCCGCGCCGGACGCCTTCCACCACCGGGCCTGGGGGATCGTCAACCGCAAGCTGAAGGCGGGCCGGGTGCGGGGGCACGTCGGGCTCTGGCACGAGACGTACGTCGTGCCGGAGGGGTCGTACGAGTCGATCTACTTCGACATGCCGCCCTTCGGGCTGGCGGGCGCCACCGGGGTGCTGCCGCTGGAGAACCGGGGTCGGCGGGCCACGGACAGGTTCGCCTTCCGGTCGGCGCCCGAGGGGGCGCGGACGGCGCCCGGGGGCGCGGCGGGGGTGGAACCGGCGGCTGAACCGGTGGCGGGCTGCCCGGTGGCGGAGGCGCCGGCGGTGGCGTCGGCCCCGGCGGGTTCGGTGGCGTCGATGGTGGCGAGCCCGGTGGCGGAGGCGCCTGTGGGGGCCGGCCCGGCGGAGAAGGCGGCTCCGGGCGACGGAACCCCGCGGTAGCGGCAGTCCGTCCGGTGGCCGCCGCGGCGCCCACCGGACGGGCCCGGGGGTCAGGCGGTGGCGGCCGGGAGCCCGATCGGGTTGATCGGGGGCAGTGCGGTGCGACAGAGCGTCGAGATCGGCTTGAGCGCCGCGACGAGCCGGTCGAGTTCGGCGCGCGGGTTGTTCTCCCACACCCGGGCGGCGGCCAGGTCGGTGGCCGCCTCCAGCGCCTGGTGCCGGATCCGGCCGCACTCGGTGATGGTGCCGCGTTCGGTGATCCAGCCCCGTTCGATCAGCCGGGCGGAGGCCGCGTCCCACTCCTCGTCCGTCCAGCCGCGCAGCGGCTGGAGCACCTCGCGCCGCACGTCCAGGGCGCAGCGCACCACCAGGGCCTCGCAGCCGTCCAGTCCGGCGGAGACCAGCGCGGCGACGTGCCCGTCTCCCCGGTGCTCGCGCATCACCGTGGCCGCCTGCCAGAGCCGCCCGTACAGACCGGCCGGGCGGGGGAGGGCGGCGTTGGCGGCGGCCAGGACGCGTCCGGCGCAGTCGAGCCGGGAGACGGCGGTCTCCAGCAGGTCGGCCACCAGCTCCACCTGGGCCGGCTTCACGTGCTCCAGCAGCCGGGCCAGGGCCGCCGAGGCGCCCTCGGCGCGGGCGGCGAGGGCGGTGTCCGGGTCGGCCAGCTTCCAGATCGCGGGGAGGGCGCGCTCGATCGGCGCGGGCGCGAAGTTGAAGAACGCGGCGATCACCGGCGGCGCGTCGACCTCGCCCAGCGGGGCGGCACGGCCGCCGAAGTAGCCGCGCGCGACGCCGTGGAGCCCGGCCGCCTCGAACGCGGCGCGGCCCTCCGGCGTGAAGTAGGTGACGGCGTGTACGGGCTCGAAGAGCCACCAGAGGGCACGGGCGGGGTGGACCAGATCGGCCAACGGAAGACCTTCCTCGGAGGGCGCGCAGGGAGCGCGGGGGAAACGGGGAGGTACAGGGAGGTGCGGGCGGTACTGGTGGTGCCGGCGTGACCGGTGGTTCTGGCGCTACCGGGCGGTGCGGGGTGGAGCAGGTGGTGCACGGAGGGGTCGGCGGGGACGCGGCGGGGTGGTACCGGTGCAGGTGTCGCACCGTACGGGGGTTGTCGTACAAGGCTGATGACCACGGCGGCGGTCACGATAACCCCCTCGGGGGTGTGATGAGGGTCACGGGGAGGTCTCGTTGGTGACGCCCCTGCGACGGAGCGCGAGATGATGGGGCGAGGCGCCCGGTCCGGGTGCCCGAACCCTCGCAGGACGGCCCTCGCACGACGGCCCTCGCACGAAGGCAAGAAGAGGTAGGTACCAGCCCCCATGGCGCAGATCAACCCCAGCATCCTGTCAGCGGACTTCGCCCGGCTCGCCGAGGAGGCCGAGGCCGTCAGGGGCTCGGACTGGCTGCACGTCGACGTGATGGACAACCACTTCGTGCCCAACCTGACGCTGGGCGTGCCGATCGTCGAGTCGCTCGCCCGGGCCACCGACATCCCGCTCGACTGCCACCTGATGATCGAGGACCCGGACCGCTGGGCCCCGCAGTACGTCGAGGCCGGCGCCGGTTCGGTCACCTTCCACGTCGAGGCCGCCGCCGCGCCGATCCGGCTCGCCCGCGAGATCCGGGCCAAGGGCGCCCGCGCCTCGATGGCGCTCAAGCCGGGCACGCCGATCGAGCCGTACGAGGACCTGCTGCCCGAGCTGGACATGCTGCTGATCATGACCGTCGAGCCGGGCTTCGGCGGTCAGGCGTTCCTGGACATCATGCTGCCCAAGATCCGCCGCACCCGGGAGCTGATCGCCAAGCACGGGCTGGAGCTGTGGCTCCAGGTGGACGGCGGCGTGGCCGCGAGCACCATCGAGCGCTGCGCCGAGGCCGGCGCGGACGTCTTCGTGGCCGGCTCGGCGGTGTACGGCGCGGAGGACCCGGCGGGGGCGGTCGCCAAGCTGCGGGCGCTGGCGGACGGGGCGACGGCGGACGCCTGGTGGGCCTGCGGGCACTGAGCGGGTGCTGGGCGGTCGCTGACCTGTCGTTGCGCGGTCGCTGAGCGGGGGCGCCCGACGGTGCCCGGGCGCCGGGTGCCGAGCCGTCCGGTGCCCGGCGGTCCGGCGCTCTGCCCTCCGGCGCTCCGCCGTCCGGCCGGGGCTCGACCTGCCGGTTTCCGACCGTTCTCCACCACTTCTCCTCCGCCTCTTGACGGCTTGCGACCGGTTCGGTGAGAACCGGCGCGGCCGCTCGACGTACAGTGCTGGCTGACTGTCGGAGGGGAGAATCGTGGACCTGGACCACCAGGGGAGTGGACGGACCGGAACGAGCGCCAGGGCCGCCGTACCGCCGCCGCCGTCCTCGCCGCCCACTGTCGGCGCCGACGCACCGCCCCCGGGAGCCGGAGACCCGCCGGCGGGTGCGCCGGGGTCGGCGACCGGGTTCGAGGCGTCGGGCGGCCCGGGGCTGCCGGGCAGCACCCGGACGCTCGGGAGGCGCGGATTGCTGAGGGCCGGACTGGGGCTCGGTGGCCTCGCCGTCGTCGGTACCGGTGCGACCCTGGCGTTCTCCGGCGGCGAGCCCGACCCGGTATCCGGAGCGGGCCCGACCGGCGCCCCGGGAGCCTCGGGCTCGCCCGGCGCCGGAGCCGGACCGACGTCCGCAGCCGCCTCCGGCCGGCCCGGCACGCCCTCGGCGCCGGCGGTCCCGGCGGTCGTCCCCTCGCTCCGCAACGAGGAGCAGCGCTCGGTGGCCCGGAACGGCGCCACCGTGAAGATGATCACGATCGTGCCGCAGGGCCCCACCGTCCCGCCCGCCGCCGAGCTGCCGGTCTGCATCGCCCTGCACGGGCGCGGCGCCACCGCCCAGGCGTGGACCGAGCTCGGCTTGCCGCAGATCCTGGTCGCCGCGATCGCGGCCGGCGTCCCCCCGTTCGCCGTGGTCGCCCTCGACGGCGGCGACGCGACGTACTGGCGGCGCACGCCGTCCGGCGACGACCCGCAGCGGATGCTCCTCGACGAGCTCCCCGGGTGGCTCGCCGCCCGCGGGCTGCGCGTCCCCGGCGCCGCCATGGGCATCTCGATGGGCGGCTTCGGCTCGCTGCGCTACGCCCGCAACCGGGGCACGGGCTTCGGCCCGGTGGCCGCGCTCAGCCCCGCGCTGTTCCGCACCTGGAGCGACGCCCGGGCCGTCGGGGTCTTCAAGGACGAGGCCGACTGGCGCGAGCACGAGCCGCTGCTCCACCAGGAGCAGCCGCACGGCCGTCCGATCGGCGTCTGGTGCGGCACCGAGGACCCGTTCTGCGACGCCGCCCGCAAGCTGGTCGGCGACACCGTCCAGGCGCGCTTCACCACGGGGGCGCACGACGCCGCGTACTGGCGCCGCATACTCCCCGACGTGGTCTCCTTCGTCGGGCACGCCCTGACGAACCGCCCCGCCGGCTGACGGGTCGCTCACGCCGCCCGGACCGCCCGGGTGGAGGATCACCCGGCCCTGGTGGAGGATCGTTCCCGACGACCCCGAGACCGGGCCGGGCGGCCGACCGGACGACCCCTCGTCCGGCCTCCCCGGCCCACCCTTCCCCGACGGTGGTGGATCCGACGTGAGCAACCTCGACCTCAGGCCCGCCCCGACCAGCTGCGGCGGTGAGGCCGGCGCCGGCCCGGTGAAGGAACTCCTGCCCGCCCGCAGCGTCCAGCTGGGCGAGAGCACCGTGGTGCGCCGGCTGCTGCCCAGCCTCGGGCGCCGGATGGTCGGTGCGTGGTGCTTCGTCGACCACTACGGGCCGGACGACATCGCGGACGAGCCCGGCATGCAGGTCCCGCCGCACCCGCACATGGGCCTGCAGACCGTCAGCTGGCTCCACCAGGGCGAGGTCCTCCACCGCGACAGCCTCGGCAGCCTGGCCACCGTCCGCCCCCGCGAACTCGGCCTCATGACCTCCGGCCGCGCCATCTCCCACTCCGAGGAATCCCCCCGCCCGCACGCCCGCCTCCTGCACGGCGCCCAACTCTGGGTCGCCCTCCCCGACACCCACCGCCACACCGCCCCCGCCTTCGAACACCACCCCGACCTCCCCCACGTCACCGCCCCCGGCCTCGACGCCACCGTCATCCTCGGCACCCTCGACACCGCCACCTCCCCCGGCACCACCCACACCCCCCTCGTCGGCGCCGACCTCACCCTCACCCGGGGCGCCCACCACCGCCTCCCCCTCGAACCCGACTTCGAGTACGCCGTCCTCACCATGTCCGGCCACACCGAGGTCGACGGCGTCCGCCTCGACCCCGGCGCCATGCTCTACCTCGGCACCGGCCGCCCCCACCTCC
>NZ_JAQYWW010000534.1:0-317 GCF_036322525.1 Streptomyces sp. BE20
GGGGCCTCGCGGGACTCGCCGTTCCACAGGCTCTGGACCTGGGCGTCGATGCCGGTGTAGTCGGCGGTGAGGCGGTAGACGTGCAGGTCCCGGTTCTCGTTGGCGGCGGAGATCATGTCCCCGGTGCCGTCGTCGTCGACGACGGTGGTGATGTCGCGGGACATCGTGCCCAGCGGTCGGAAGCTGCCCCGCCCGCTGTAGTCGCCGTCGAGCGTGCTGGAGACCGCGACGGCCGCGCGGGCCTCGCGGTAGTCGGTGGCGCTGCCCTCCTTGTGCATCCACATCACGAACTGCCCGGTCGCGGCGTTGTACATCAC
>NZ_JAQYWW010000535.1:0-378 GCF_036322525.1 Streptomyces sp. BE20
CGTCCCGGGGTTATTACACCCCCCCCCAACCGGGGTCACCCCCTAAACAAAACCCGAACCCCCACAAGCAGGCCGTCCACCCCCCCCCATCCGGGGGGAAACCAAAGTATAACCCAACCCCAAAAAACAAAAATCGTACAACCCCCCCCACGGGTGAAAGGAGACGGCGCCCCCCGAGTGCTGCCCTCCGCGGCAGAGTCGTTCACGACCCGCCGCACTACCGAACTGAAGCAGAGGCCGGCTGACCCCCGCGGGCGCGGGGAGGACTCCGACGAGGAACTCAAGATCCCTCGGCTGAGCTCCAGTCCCCCGCTGGCGCGGGGAGGACCCGCTGCGGCCGGAAAAGAGGGCGGCGGCGTGGGGCTGACCCCCGCGGGC
>NZ_JAQYWW010000536.1:0-333 GCF_036322525.1 Streptomyces sp. BE20
ACGACCCGTCCCTCGGCCTGGAGCCGCCGTACGACGGCCACCTTGTCCTGCGGGAGCACCTAGCCGATCACGTCCTCGGCGGCGATGCCGACCTCGGCGGCGACGGCCTCCGCGACGGCCCGGTTGTCCCCGGTGAGCAGGTCGGGCCGCTGACCGAGCGCCCGGAGGTGCGGGACGGCCTCGGCGGGGGTGGGCGAGTTGGGTCTAGTTTTCGGGGGTGAGTGTGCGCGTCTTGTCGAGGACGTCGGTGTAGAGCTTGCGGGCGGTGTCCTGCTCGTCAGGGGGATTGAGCAGGATGCCGAGCTGGGCGCCGCGTCCGGTGCCGACCATCAG
>NZ_JAQYWW010000537.1:0-479 GCF_036322525.1 Streptomyces sp. BE20
CATGTCGGTGGTGTAGGTGCCGCCGCGCGTTCCGTCCTTGAGCTGGTAGCCGGAGTCGGTCGGGGTGGTGCCGATCGGGACTTCGCCGACGTGGACGCCGTGGCCCGTGCCGGTCTGCACGCCCTCGAAGGTCCGGATCACTTCGCCGTCGGTGGCGTCGGTGATCACGTGGAGCTTGCTCGGGCCGCCGTCGTCGGTGGTCCCGGCGATCACGGTCTCCCAGGCCACGCGCGGGGCGCCGTCGGCCGCCCAGACCACGAGCCGGGGCGGCCGGTTGACGGACGTGCCGGGCTGGGCGTCGAGCGCGGTGGTCTGGGCCCGTGCGGCGTTCAGGGCGGGTGAGGTGTTCAGGCCGGTCAGGGGTGCGTCGGACGCGCGGTCGACACCGCGCAGGGTTCCGTTCGGGGCCTGGTGCGCCACGAGGTCGCCGCCCAGGACGGGGAGCCCGGAGTAGGTCCGTTCGTAGCGCAGGTGCCGGG
>NZ_JAQYWW010000538.1:0-17974 GCF_036322525.1 Streptomyces sp. BE20
AGTAGTACCGACCGACCTTGATCACACCGCCGCCGTGGGCGTGCAGCGGATTGCCCGCGGTGTCCGCGAACTGGGTCCCGTTGACGACGGTCACGGCGGCCGCCTCGGCCTGCCCGGCGCCCTGGACCAGGGAGACGCACAGGGCCAGGACGGCACCGCCGACAGCCGTTCTCAAACGCAGCATTCTTACTCGTCCTTCGTTGGCGATGCGCCCGCGGACCGCCTGCGGGCACGGCGACACGTCCGGCCGGTGGGGCCGACTGCACGCCGGTGGCCGCGCCGGTATCCCGCCGCCCGTGTCCCGGGCGGGGTGGGGGGAAGCGGTCGCGGGCGCATCATGGGTGGGGGGTGGCCCGACAGCCGGCGCCAGCACGTCCGTTGCTGATGTTCGCGCAAACAATCGGGGTGATGGAGAGTTTCGAAGTGCCGTTCGGTTGTGTCAAGGGTTCTGTCCGATTCACCGGCGTACGGGCCGAACCGGGCGGGAATCATGCACCGCGGGCATACGTACCACCACGCATCGTCATTACCAGGCGGGTGTTGACCCCGGCCCGCACACCAAAGCACAACGCCTCTCACCCTCCCTTGGATTGAGTGTTGTTTTATGTTCAATACCGGCGGGGAATTACGGCACCGACCGCTCGTACGCACCCCTATCCTGTGAGCCATGGTGCTTTCATGCGCCGACCGTGGTAGCCGCCGGCCGCGGCGTGAAAAGTCGGAGTGAGATCGTGGAGGACACGGGGCTGCTGGCACCCCAGCGAAGGGCGCTCATCCTCGACCGCGTGCGTCGCGACGGAGCGGTACGGGTGGCGGAGCTCGCCGACCGGTTCGGCGTCTCCGACATGACCGTACGTCGGGACCTGGAAGCCCTGGCCCGCACCGGCGCGATCGAGAAGACCTACGGCGGAGCCGTCGTCAGCACCCTCGTCGAGGAACCCGACTTCGAGGCCAAGTCCCAGCTGGAACCCTCCGCCAAGGAGGCCCTGGCGAGCGCCGCCGCCGCACTCGTCGAACCCGGAAGCGTCGTCGCCGTCGGAGCGGGGACCACCGCCTTCGCCGTCGCCCGGCAACTCCTCGACATCCCCGGCCTCACCCTGGTCACCAACTCCCTCCCCGTCGCCGACCTCGTCCGCACCGCCGCGGAGAACGGCAACGGCAACGCACCCGTCCTCCTCCTCACCGGAGGCACACCCACCCCCTCCGCCGCACTCGTCGGCCCACTGGCCGACCAGGCGATCAGATCCCTGCACGTGGACGTCCTGATCATGGGCGCCCACGGAGTCTCCGAACGCGCCGGCCTCACCACCCCCAACCTCGCGGAGGCCCAGACCAACCGGACCCTGATCGCCTCGGCACGGAGGGTGGTCGTCGTCGCCGACCACAGCAAGTGGGACGTCGTCGGCCTCAGCGCCTTCGCCACGCTCCCGGAGATCGACTGCTTCGTCACGGACCGCGCACTGGCCCCCGCCGCACAACTGGTACTGAACGAGACCACCGGGCAGCTCGTCCTCGCCGGGACCTGACCTGCGGCCCCCGCCTGCCGGGGCGGCGCTACGGTGGAGGGGCGGGGGCACGACAGCCCGCCCCGTCCCGCCGTGGAGGCCGCGGGTCCGATGGGAGCACGGTGTGGACGACCACGGTGGCAGAACGCTCTCCAGCGAGGCCCGGGGGTGCGCCTTCGCGGGACGCACGGTGGAGGTCCGGGCGTTGGTGGACGCGGTCTCCGAGACGCGCCCGGCGGTGATCCTGGTGGAGGGGGAGGCCGGGATCGGCAAGTCGCGGCTGGTCACCGAAGCGTCGGCCGCACTGGGCGCCGACGGCCTGCGGGTCCTGGTGGGCGGCTGCCACCCGTTGCGTGAACCGCTGGCCTACGGGCCGGTGATCGACGCGCTGCGCCGGGTCGGGCCCTGGCTTCCGCCGGCGCAACGGCTGGGCGCCTCGGCCGGCGCGCTCGCGCCGCTGCTGCCGGATCTGGCCGACGCTCTGCCCGCGGAGCCGCCGCCGGCCGTACCGGGCGCGTCCGGGCCCGGCGTGCAGCGGTTCCGGGTGGTGTCGGCGGTCCGGACGCTGCTGGAGGCGGTGGCACCGGTGGCGCTGGTGGTGGAGGACGTGCACTGGGCGGACGAGGCGACCCGCGAGCTGCTGCTCCTGCTGGCCCGGGACATGCCGGCCGACACGGCGATGGTGCTGACGTACCGGGCGGAGGACCTTCCCGCAGGCGCGCCCGTGCTGGGCGCGCCGTTCCGGCGTTCGCCGGGAACGGGCGGCGTGGAGATCCGGCTCGGCCCGCTCGGTGAGGCCGAACTGAGGGCGATGGCACGGGACGTGCTCGGCGGTGAGCCGGCGCCGGAGCTGGTGCGGACGCTGCTGGAACGCAGCGGGGGCCTGCCGCTGGTGATCGAGGAGGACCTGCTCTCGCTCGCGGGCTCGCCCCGGCTGGAGCGGGTGGCCGGGCCGGGCGGCGGGGATCTGATCACGCTCGCGGATTCGCCGGCCGACGCGGACGCGGCCGTGCTGCGGGTGCCGCGGAGCCTGCGTGAGGTGCTGGCCGAACGCAGGGGGCGGCTGGGCCCTGACGCGGCGGCACTGGTGGACGCCGCGGCGGTACTGGCGGTGCCGGCCGGGGAGGCGCTGCTGGCCCGGGCGGCAGGCCTGGACGAGGACCGCACGGCCGCCGCCCTGCAGGAGGCGGTGGCCGCGGCGGTCCTGCGGCAGACGGGTCCGGACACCTACGGGTTCGCGCACGTCCTCGCGCAGGAGGCCGTCTACGACGGCCTCCCGGGGCCGGTGCGCACCCGGAACCACCGGCGCGTCCTCGCCGCGCTGGAGACGCGGAACCCGCCGCCGCTGGTGCAGATCGCCCACCACACCCGCGCCCTGGGCGACCGGGCGGCCTGGCTGCTCCGGGCCCAGGAGGCGGCCGACGGGGCCGCCGGTGTCGGCGACCACGGCACCGCGGCAGCGCTGCTGGGCGAGATCCTCGAACAGCCCGACCTCACCCCCGAACAACTCGGCCGGGCGGCGCCGGCCATGGCCTACGCGGTGTCGGTCGGCACCGAGTACACCACGACCGCTGCCGCCCTGCGCAGGATCCTGCGGCTGCCCGGTCTGCCCGTTCCGGTCCGCGGCGGGATCAGGAGCAGCCTGGGGATGTTCCTGATCTACCAGGCCGGTGACCTCTCCGGTGAGGAGGAACTGCTCACCGCCCTGGCCGAGGTGGGGGAAGGCGATCCGGTCTCCGCCGCCAGGCTGCTCGCCCTGCTGGGCGTGTCGGAGACGGGCCGGTTCGCGCTCGCCGAGCAGCGGGCCATGGTCGAACGCGGCTACGCCCTGCTGGCAGGTCACCAGGACCCCAGGGCCCGTTCGATGCTCGACCTCGCCCGTCTCTTCCTGCTGGCCATCGCGGCCGACCCGATCGTCCCCGGGCTGCTGGCGTCGCTGCCCCGCGAGGATGCCGACGTGCAGGTGCTCCAGGGCACGGCCATGGTCATCTGTGGCAGCATCGGCCGCTCCTTCGCCGTCGGCAACGACGCGCGGGCCGCAGCCGCCGTCGCCGAGACACGGGCCATGGCACCGCGCATCCACCTGCCCGTGCTGGACCTCTACCTGGACTGTCACCAGATCGTGCTCGACTGGCAGGCCGGCCGCTGGGACGACGCCGCGCACGGCCTGGCCGCCTTCCACGAGCGCCACCCCCACAGTCCCCTGGGGTCCGGCGGGCTGCTGGCCACCGTGCGGGGCCTGACCGCCGCTGCCCGCGGCCTCACCGCCCAGGCCGCCGGCGACTTCGGCGAGGTCCTCACCCGCGGCGGCCTGCACCTGGACTCGCTCGCCGCGGCCGCCGGCACCGCCCGCCTCCAACTCGCGCGCCACGAGCCCGAAACCGCCTGGCGGAGCCTCACCGACCCGCTCGACTTCCTCGGGTTCCTCGCCCGCAAGGAGGCCTGGGCCTACGCCTGGGACCTCGTGCCCACCGCCGTCGAGACCCTCCTCGCCCTGGACCGCGCCGACGAGGCCCAAGCCCTCGCCGCACGCCACGCCACCGCCACCGAAGGCCGCGACGCGCCCGGAGCCGTCGCCGAACACCACCTGTGCCGGGGCCTGCTGCTGCGGGCCACCGACCCCGACGGGGCGATGGCGGCCTTCGACCTGGCGGCGGCGCAGTGGATCGGCATCGGCCGGCCCTACCGGGCCGCCCTCGCCGCCGAGCACGCCGCCCGCACCCGTACCGACCCCGCCGAGACCATCACCCGTCTGGCCGGGCCGGTCACCACGTTCGAACAGCTCGGGGCGACCTCCGACGCGGCCCGCTGCCACCACCTGCTGCGCGAAGCCGGCCGGGCGACCCCCAACCCGCGCGGCCGGGCCGGCTACGGCGACCGGCTGTCCCCCCGCGAGGTGCAGGTCCGCGACCTGCTCGCCTCCGGGGCGACCAACAAGGAGATCGCCGCCATCCTGTTCCTCTCCCCGCGCACCGTCGAGAACCACGTGGCGCGTGTCCTGGCCAAACTCTCCACCACCCGCGCCGACCTCACCCGGACGAGCGGACCGCAGGACTGAATCCCGGTCCGCCGCGGCGGCGGCCTCCCGGTGCCCGCGCTCGGACGCCCCCGCGCCTCGGCCCGCCGTGCGGCGTGCGACCTCGTGCCGCTCGTGCCGCCCGTGCCGCTCGTGTGGGAGAAGCGTGGCGGGCACCGACGCACCCCCGCTCCGGACGAGGCACGTCCGGAGCGGGGGTCGGGCGGTGGCCCGGGGCGTGGTCGGTCAGTCGACGGACCAGCGCTGCAGGGTGGAGCCGGTGTCGGGCTGCTGGGTCGCCTTGGCGCCGTTGGCGGCCGAGGCGGCGGTCAGCAGCAGGCCGGTGCCGGCGGAGGTGATGGTGTGCCGGTCGTTGGCGGTCGGGGTGATCTTCCAGCGCTGGCCGGTCTGGCCGTTGCAGGCCCGCTGGACGACGGTGCTGCCGGCACCGCCGGTGGCCTCGGCGCACTTGCCGGAGCTCTTGTTGGTCAGGGTGTAGGTACCGTCGGACTGCGGGGCGATGGTCCAGGTCTGGTTGTTCCCGCGGTTGGGTGCCCACATCAGCAGGTCGGAGCCGTCGGACGAGGAGCCGCCGTTCTCCAGGGCGACGCCGCCGGCCTCAAGGCTGTGGACGCCCTCCACGGTGCGCACGGTGCCGGGCCAGGGGATGCCCGGGGCGGCGTGGTAGGCGATGCCGGCCGCGGTCCAGCGCGGTCCGTGCTGGGCCAGGCGCTGGCGGAAGCCGTCCCAGTCACGGGCGGACTGCGGGGACCAGCCGACCTCGGCGAGGGCGGGCAGGCGGGGGAAGCTCATGTAGTCGGCGTAGGCCTGGGGCTCGGGCCACTTGGTGCTCGGGGTCGGCAGCGAGCCGCTGCCCTCGTAGGCGCGGTCGGCCCACAGGGCGGCCTCGACGCCGGCGATCTTCTTGGCCGGGACGATGGAGCCGGTGCCGTCCATCTTGCCGGTGATGGTCGCCGGGTCCCACTCGTAGGAGCGCTGCACCGGCACGTACCCGGACCAGCTCAGACCGTAGGGAGTGGAGACGTCGTACTTCATGTCCAGGTAGGCGTGGTCCGAGGGGGACATGACGAACTTGGCGCCCTGGGAGACTCCGTTGCGGACGAAGCGGATGCTCTCGGTCTCCTCCGCGGTGCCGATGCTCTCCCGGTCGTCGTCCTCGCCCCAGTACTGCATGATGCTGCCGGAGGGGATGGCGGACTGGCCGAGCTGGTGCCAGCCCATCACGGTCTTGTCCCGTCCGACGGTGGCCTCGGTGGCCGCCTTGACGTAGGCGGCGTACCTCTCCGGGGTGGCCTGCGGGGTCTCGTCGCCGCCGAGGTGGATGTAGGGGCCGGGGGTGAGCTTGGAGACCTCCTTGATGACGGTCTTCAGGAAGCGCCGCACGTTCCCGACGTGCGTGCCGTCCTCCAGACAGTAGAGGCTGATGCCGACGTCGAAGCCGGAGTACGGGGCCTTGGCCTTGTTGTCACAGTTCAGCTCGGGCACCGAGGCGAGGGCGGCCATGGTGTGGCCGGGGCCGTCGATCTCGGGGACCACGGTCATGAACCGGGAGGAGGCGTAGGAGACGATCTCCTTGTAGTCCTCCTTCGTGTAGTACCAGCCGGTACCGCCGGTGAAGCCGCTCTGGGTGCTGGCGCCGACCTTGGTGAGGCTCGGCAGGGCGTCGATGGCGATGCGCCAGCCCTGGTCGTCGGTGAGGTGCAGGTGCAGCGTGTTGATCTTGTACGCGGCGGCCTCGTCGATATAGCGCTTGACCTGGTCGACGGGGAAGAAGCGACGGGCGACGTCCAGCATCACGCCCCGGTACTCGTACCGCGGCGCGTCGTTGATCTCCACGGGCGAGACGGTCCACGTGCGGGACTGCTTGGTGCGGGACTCGACCGCGGCGGGGAGCAGCTGGCGCAGGGTCTGCACGCCGCGGAACAGGCCTTCGGCCCCGTGCGCCTTGACGACGACGCCGTTCTTGCCGGACGAGATGGTGTAGCCCTCGGCTCCGAGCTTCTTGGGGCCGTCGGGGTCGAGGACGATGGCGTTCTTCGGCGCCCGGGTGTCCTTGACGACCTTCAGGTCGTAGCCCGTGGAGGGGGCCAGGAGCTTGGAGAGGTACTTGCCGACGCCCAGCGAGTCCGACTCCCGGGAGAGGACGGAGATCCGGGTCTGCGGGGTGAGGGTGAACCCCTCGCCCGCCACCGCCTGCTGCGAGACCGGCTGCGGCACCAGCGCGTAGGGAGCGGGGGTG
Organism: Streptomyces sp. BE20; assembly: GCF_036322525.1. Taxonomy (NCBI): domain Bacteria; kingdom Bacillati; phylum Actinomycetota; class Actinomycetes; order Kitasatosporales; family Streptomycetaceae; genus Streptomyces; species Streptomyces sp. BE20. The sequence goes on from NZ_JAQYWW010000538.1 coordinate 6,782, forward strand.
GGCGTGGGAGGAGCCGCGGCCGCCTGGGAGAGCGAGGCCGAGAGCGGGAGGGTGACGGCGGCTGTGGCGAGTGCGACGAGGCGTCTGCCTCGTCGGGGCAACCAGCGCATGAGGGTGACTCCTTCTGGGGGGAAGGCGGGGCCGCACACCGGGTGGGCGGCCGAAGGGGGCGCGATGCGCGCCGACGGCGAGGGGGCGCGAGGCTCGGGGTCGAGACGTCGGACCGCTGGGGTAGGTCTCGGCGAACGACGCCGGCGCGCACCCCGCCGGGATCCTGCCGCGCTGCGGGCTGCCCGTGCCGTGTCAACGGAACATGCGGCACACAGGGCGGCAGAGCATCGAATCTGCTCGCATCTGCTTTAATTTCGCAATTTGTGAGCAACTTCAACCATGAAGGTGCCAGGGGGTTCGGGCGCCGTCAAGGCCTACGCGATCGTAGATTTCGTCCGTTCGCGGGTCTCTTTCCTCCGCACCGGCCGACGGTCACCGTCCGCCGCCACCGCGCCACGCACGGCACGGGCACGGCACGGGGAGTTCCGGGCCGGGCGGTGCGGGAGTCACCGGTCCGTGGGTGCGCGCACCAGGTCCCGGGCCAGGAAGGCCGCCCCCATGCAGCCCGCCGTGGCACCGAACCGGGCGACCCGCAGCTCGGGAACGGCCGGAGCCCCCAGTCGGCCGGCGAGGGCCTCCTGAAGGGGCGCGAGGCGCGCGGCACCCGCGTCGACGGACCGGCCGGCGATGACCACCCGCTCGGGGGCGTACCGGCCGATCGCCGTGGCCAGCACGTCGGCCAGGGCTTCCGCGGCTTGACCGCAGACGGCCAGGGCGGCGGGCTCCCCGGCGTCCGCCCGGTGGTACACCTCCCGGACGTCGACCCCGCGCCATCCGGTCGCCCGTGCGTAGCGGCGGGCCACGGCGGCGGCCGAGGCCACGGTCTCCAGGCAGCCGCGCGCGCCGCAGTGGCACGGGTCTCCCCCGGGCCGGACCACGGTGTGGCCGAGCTCTCCGACTGCGTGCGGGGCCCCCGGAACGGCCCGGCCCGCACGGACGACCGCCGCGGCGATGCCGTCCCCCACCGAGACGAACAGGAAGTCCCGGCAGTCCCGGCCGGCTCCCGCGTGCGCCTCGGCGAGGCCGCCCGCGCGCCCGTCGTGCCCGACGGCCACGGGAAGCTCCAGGTGCTCGGCCACCCAGTCCCGGACCGGGATCTCCTGCCACCCCAGCGCGGTGGCGCGTACCGCCCGGCCGGAGGTGTCGTCGACGGTGCCGGGAAGGATGACGCCCGCAGCGGTGGGGCGGCAGCGTTCGGCGAGCGTGGCGGCGCAGGTCAGGACGCTCTCCAGCACGGCGTCCGGTCCGCGTTCGGGACGCGTGAACCAGCGTTCCCCGTCCCGCAGGACCCCGTCGGGGCCCAGGGCGTACCCCTTGATGTAGGTGGCGCCCGCCTCCAGCGCGATCACGGTCCCCCGGTCCGCGCCCGGGTGGTCCGGCGCCGGTTCCCGGCGGCGGGCCGGCACCGCCGGGGGCCGGAACCCCTCGTTGACGACTGTGTCGCTCATATCGTGCCTCAGCTCATCTCGGCGCCCCGGCGCCCCGGCCGTCGGCCGGACCGGCGACCCCCACGGACCGGCCGTCGGGAGGGGGACCACCGTGGGGGGGCGGCCGGGGACGGGGCCGTGGCGGTGTGGTGCCACGGGTTCCCCTTCGTGCGGTGGCCGCCGGAGGCCGGCCGGTCGCGTGACCGGCCGGGGAAAGGAAAGGGCCCGCCCCCCGCAGTCGGGGGACGGGGGGGCGGGCGGTCGGGGGGGTTACTTGACGGATCCGGCGGTGAGTCCGGAGACGACCTTCCGCTCGATGAGCGCGAAGAGGATGACGACGGGGACGATCGCGATGACCGAGCCGGCGAACAGGAAGTTCCACTGGACGGTGTAGTTGCCGATGAAGCTGTTGATACCCACCGTCAGCGGCTGGTTCTCCGGGATGGTGGAGAGCGTCAGACCCATGACGAACTCGTTCCAGGCCGCGATGAAGGTGAAGATCATCGCGGTGACGACCCCGGGCATCGCCAGCGGCAGGGTGATCCGCAGGAGAGCCCCTCCCCGTCCCAGCCCGTCGATCATGGCGGACTCCTCCAGGGCTTCGGGGATGGAGGCGAAGTAGGCGGTGAGGATCCAGATGGCGAAGGCCAGGTTGAAGGCCGCGTTGCACAGGATCAGGGTCCACACCGAGTTGAGCATGTCCAGCTGGTAGAACTCGCGGTAGAGGCCGACCAGCAGGGAGGTGGGCTGGAACATCTGGGTGACGAGCACCAGCAGGAGGAACAGGTTGCGTCCCCGGAACTTCACGCGGGCGGTGTAGTACGCGGCGGGGACGGCGACCAGCAGGACGAGCAGGGTGGATCCCGCGGCGACCAGCAGCGTGACGCGGAGGTTGTCCCCGAGGTGCGACTCGCGCCACACGTCGACGAAGTTCGCCCACTTGAACTCGCTCGGCAGGTAGGTCGCGTCGCGCAGTTCGCTCGCCGGCCGCAGCGCGGTGATCACCATCTCCGCGTACGGCAGCAGGAACACGGCCGCCAGCATCCAGGCGACGGCTGCGACCAGCAGCGTGCGCGGGCGCAGCGTGCGGGGGGCTCGTGGCGTGCCGGGCCGGGTGCCTCCCGGGGGGATGCGGGGGGTCTGGGCGGGCCGGACGGTGTCGGCGGGGGTGATGGTGGGCTGGGCCATCAGCTCTCCTCCTGGTTCCAGCGGCTGGCCTTGAGGAAGACGACGACCATGACCACGACGAGGGCGAAGTTCACGACGGACATCGCCGCGGACTGGCCGATGTCGGAGTTCTTGAGCTGGTACATGAACACGGTGGTGGTGGCGGTGTCGCTGTCCGGGCCACCGTGGGTCATGCTCCAGATGATGGGGAAGGAGTTGAAGACGTTGATGAGGTTGATGACGACACCGACGAGGAACGCCGGCCTCAGCAGCGGGAGGGTGATGCGCAGGTAGGTCTGCCAGGGGTTGGCACCGTCCACCCTGGCCGCCTCGTAGATCTCGCCGGGGACGGTCTGCAGACCCGCGAGCAGGGTGTAGGTGGTGAAGGGCAGGGAGACGAACACCGCCACGAACATCATCCAGGGCCAGGCCGTCGAGGGGTCGCCCAGCCAGTCCTGGGGGCCGTCGATGATACCCAGGTCGGTCATCAGCGTGTTGAGGACGCCCGCGGTCTGGTTGAGCATCCACTTGAAGCCGATGGCGGTCATGACGACCGAGGCGGCCCACGGTGCGATGAGCGCCCAGCGGGTGACGCGCCGGCCGGGGAACTTCTGGTTGAAGAGCTGGGCCAGCGCCAACGAGACCAGCATGGTGGCGCCGACCACGACCACGGTCCAGACCACGGTCGACAGGACGACCGAGGGCAGCGACGGCTCCTCGAACAACTGCTTGTACTTGTCGAACCCGGCCGAGCCCCGGACGAATCCGCTGCTGCTGATCTTCAGGAACGAGGTGCGGACCATCTCGTAGACCGGCCAGAGGACGACCAGGACGATGAGCAGGACGGCCGGGCCGATCCAGGGCAGCGGCCCCAGCCGGGCCAGGCCGCCCCTGCCCTTGCCCTTGCCCTTGCCCTTGCGGCCGGAGCCTGATGTGGATGATGTGGGGGACACGAGGGAGTGCCTGCCTTCCGTGACAGTGCGGTTCGCGGGCTGCCTACTGGTCGGAGACCGTCTCCTGGGCCTTCTTCTGCAGCTCTCCCAGCACCTTGGCCGGGTCGCTCACGGCCGTACCGCCGCTCTTCTTGATCTCGGCGGAGACCGCGTCCCAGGCGGTGTCGCCCAGCGGGTAGAAGACCGCGTTCGGCAGCAGCGAGAAGAAGGGTTCGAGGTCCTGGTGCTTGCCGTTGCCGGTCATCTCCTGGAGCGTGTCCTCGGTGACCGGCATCAGGTCGTACATCTCGTCGAACTTCAGCGTGTTCTCCTTCGAGTACGCGAAGTCGAGGAACGTGCGGACCTGCTCCTTGTGGCCGTTGTCCTTGAACGCCATCATCCAGTCGGCGACGCCCAGCGTGGACTTCAGCGCCCCCGCCTTGCCGGGGATCGGCGCGACCCCGTAGTCGACCTTGCCCTCCTTGGACATCTGGATCAGGGAGGGGTGGCCGTTGAGCATCGCGGCCTTGCCGGCCGCGAAGTCCGCGAAGGCGGTCTTACGGTCCGTCGTCGCGGGGTTGGCGTAGGTCAGGCCGGGCTCGACGAGGTTCGTCTTCAGCCAGCTGAACGACTCGATGTTGGCCTGGCTGTTCAGCGTGTACTTGCCCTGGGCGTCCGTGAGGCCGCCGCCGTTGCCGAGCTCCCAGATCAGCGACTCGCCCTGCGCCTCCTCCGGGCCGAGCGGCAGCGCGTAGGGGGTCACGCCCGGCACCTTCGCCTTGATCTTCTCGGCCGCGGCCTTGAGGTCGTCCCAGCTCTTGGGCGCCTCGGTGATGCCCGCCTGGGCGAACACCGCCTTGTTGTAGAAGAACGCCCGGGCCGAGGAGACGAACGGGATGCCGTACTGGACGCCCTTGACCTCGCCGGCCTTGGCGAAGCTGTCGATCAGGTTGCTGCGGGTCTTCTCCGACAGCACCTCGTCCGCCCGGTACAGCAGGTCGTCGGCGACCTTGTCCGCGTAGCCGCCGGTCTGGAGGACGTCCGGGACGTTGCCGCTCTGGATCATCGTCTTGACCTGCGAGTCGATGTCGTTCCAGTTGATCACCTGGACGTCGACCTTGATCTTCGGGTTGGCGGCGGTGAACCGCTGCGCCACGTCCTTCCAGTAGGCCGCCGAGCTGTTCGAGGCCTTGTCGCCGTAGTCGGCGGCCACCAGCTTCAGGGTGACGTCCTCGCCCTGCGACGCGCCGCCGCCGCCGCTGCCGCAAGCCGTGAGGGTGAGTGCGCCGACGGCGCAGGCACAGGCCGCCGCGAAAGACCGCTTGTTCATCGTCAGTACCGCCTTGTCTCCTGGCCGGTCGCAACGACGCGGCCCAGTGGGGGTCTGGGAACTGCTGCAGATTCCGGAGCATGCGCACAGATGAAATATTCATCCGCGTTTCGCTCATAAACGAGCATCTGCTGTGGGCACAGTAAACACGAGGAGGGGACCGGGAACCAGGCCTGTTACGCAAACGATGCCAACCGGACAGCTGCCGGGCCCGCGGGGCCGAGGAGTTGGGCCGCTCGGCGCCCTGGTCGCGACCGCGAGGCGCGGGCGGGCAGGGGCGGAGCCGTGCGAGCCCTCCGGTCGGGGCACGTGATCGACCACGGACGCCTGCGGGTACCGCGGCTGTTCCGCTCGACGGTGCCACTTTCCCCCACGGGAGGGAAGGGGGGCGGCTCGGACGCCGGAGGGTTCTGCCGCGGCGTCCGCTGGTCCCCGCCGTACGGGCTCCGGCCGGCGCGGGCCCCGGACGGTACGGACCCCGGGCGCGGACGCCGGCCGCGCGGCCCGGCCGCGGAAGCCCGGCGGAGCGGGAGTGAGCCGTGCCCCCCGGAAACGGCGGCGCCGCCGGAGGGTGGGCGAACCCTTCCGGCGGCGCGGGTGCGGCGCGAGAGCGTCAGACGCCGATGACCTCGACACCCGCCTCGACGAACCGCGCCGCCATGTCGGGGTCGAGGTCGGAGTCGGTGACGAGCACGTCGATCCGGTCCAGGCCGCAGATCCGGGCGAAGGCACGTCTGCCCATCTTGGACGAGTCCGTCGCGAGGATCACCTTCCGGGCGCGCTCCGCGAAGAGCCGGCTGATGCCAGCCTCGTCCTCGTGGTGCGTCATCACGCCGAGCCGCGGGTCCACGCCGTCCACCCCCAGCACAGCGACGTCGAGCACCACCTGGTTCAACACGCCCTCGGTCAGCGGGCCGACCAGTTCATAGGTCTGGGGGCGCGCCACGCCACCGGTCACCACGAGCTTGAACTGCGGGCGGACCGCCAGTTCGCCGGCGATGTTCAGGGAGTTGGTGACGACCGTGTACATCGGCCCCGAGGTGCTCTCCGGGCGTTCGGAGGGCCCCCCGCCCGCCCGGAGCACCAGCGCCCGGGCGACCTCGGTGGTGGTGGTGCCGCCGTTGAGACCGACGACGTCCCCCTCGCCCAGAAGTTCTGCCACGGCGATCGCTATGCGCTGCTTCTCCGAGACACGCCGCGAGGACTTGTAGCGCATCGGGAGCTCGTAGGAGACGCCGTGCGCGATCGCGCCACCGCGCGTGCGGACGAGCAGTCGCTGCTCGGCCAGCTCGTCGAGGTCGCGCCGGATGGTCGCCGGTGACACCGCGACCGAAGTAGCCGCCTCCTCGACGTCCAGCTTGCCGTCGACCGCCAGCAGTTCGAGCAGCCTGCTCCACCGTTCCTGCTTGGACATGCGCAGTATCCCCTCTTCGCCCTGGAACTCCGGTACCGCGCACCGAGAGGCGGGGTCCGCCTGAGCGGCCGATCGGCCACCCCCCGGGAAGTATGCGCGGAGTTGATCGTAGCTCCGCAGCATCGCGCACCGCGTGCCGCGGGCGATTGGCGCATGCCACACAACGTTTCGGGTGCCGAACTCTGGACGCCACCGGCTCTCGTCTGGATACTTCGCTCATACATCTTGAACGAATCCGCATACTCCATGCGCATATCACGCATGTTCGATCATCAGGGCGGTTCGACATCCATGAGCAGCAACAGTTCCCCGGCCCCGGCCGAAGACTTCCCCCCGCTCGGCGTCCGGCGTGAGCACGCCGACCCGGCGGCCCGGCCCCCCGGCCCCGCCCCCCAGGGGTGCGTGATCGCCCTCGACGTCGGCGGCACCGGCATGAAGGGGGCGGTCCTCGACCACAGCCTGCGGCCGCTGGACACCGTGCACCGGCCCACGCCCCGCGCCGACGGGCCTGACGCGGTCCTCGACACCATCGCCAACACCCTGCTCGCCCTGGACCGCATGGCCACCAAGCGCGGACTGCTCGTGCACCACGCGGGCGTGGTGGTCCCCGGCATCGTCGACGACGGCCTCCGGCGAGCCGTCTGGTCGGCGAACCTCGGCTGGCGCGACCTCCCCCTCACCACGCTCCTGCAGGAACGCACCGGCCTGCCCATCACCCTGGGCCACGACGTCCGCGCGGGCGGCGTGGCCGAATGCACCCTGGGGGCGGCCCGGGGAGCGCAGAACGTGCTCTTCGTCGCCATCGGCACCGGCATCGCCGCAGCTCTCGTCTGTGACGGCAGGCCGGTCCGGGCCGGCGGATACGCCGGCGAGATCGGCCACATCGTCGTCGGGTCGGGGACGGAGGCGTGTGCGTGCGGCGGCACCGGCTGTCTGGAGACCATGGCGTCCGCCGCCGCCGTCGCGTCCGCCTACACCGCGCGTACCGGACGGGCCGTGGCCGGCGCGGCCGACGTCGCGGCCCTGACCGCGCAGGGCGACCCCGTGGCGCGGGAGGTCTGGCAGCGTGCGGCGACGGGGCTGGCGGAAGCGCTGGCGACCGCCACCACCCTGCTCGCACCGGAACTGATCGTCCTCGGCGGCGGTCTCGCCGAAGCAGGCCCGCTGCTGCTCGACCCCGTGCGCGCCGGGCTGGTCGAACGCCTCACCTTCCAACGCCGCCCCCTGGTCGTCCAGGCCGAACTGGGGGACCGGGCCGCATGCCTCGGTGCGGGCCTCGCGGCCTGGCAGGCGGCCGGGCACACCGCGACCGCACGTGGGACAGGAGCACCCGCCCGATGATCCTCACCGTCACCCTCAACGCCGCCCTCGACGCCACCTGGAGCGTCGACAGCCTGCGGCCCCGCACGTCCCACCGCGTCGACACCGCACAGGAGCGGGCGGGCGGCAAGGGAATCAACGTGGCCCGCGTCCTCGGCGCCCTCGGGCGCGACCCGGTGGCGACCGGTCTGGTGGGGGGAGCCACCGGCCGCCGGATCCGCGACGGACTGCGCGACGCCCGCATCCGGAACGCGTTCCTGGAGGTGATCGGCGAGTCCCGCCGGACCCTCGCCGTCGTCTCGCGCGACGACGGCGACGCCACCGTCTTCAACGGGCGCGGGCCGTTCGTGACCGAGGCCGAATGGCACCTCTTCCGGCAGCACTTCGCCGCACTGGCGGCCGGCGCGCGCGTGGTCGTCCTCAGCGGCAGCACCCCGCCGGGCCTCCCGGCGGATGCCTACGCACAGCTCATCCGCACGGCTGCGGCGGCCGGTGCGCACACGGTGCTCGACACCAGCGGCCCCGCCCTCCTCCACGCCCTGGCGGCCCGCCCCGACGTGATCAAACCCAACACCGAGGAGATCGTCGCGGCGACGGGCTGCGAGGACCTCGCACAGGCCGCCGCCGCGCTGCGCGCCCTGGGAGCCCGCACGGTCGTCGCGTCCGCCGGCCCCGACGGCCTGCACGCCGTCACACCCGAGGGCACCTGGCGGGCAGCGCCTCCCGAACAGCTCTCCGGCAATCCGACGGGCGCCGGCGACGCCTGCGTGGCCGCGATCGCCGCCGGGCTGGAGGCCGGCTCCGCCTGGCCGGACATCCTCCGGACCGCGGTGGCCCTGTCGGCCGCCGCCGTCCCCTGCCCGGTCGCCGGGGAGGTGGATGCCGCCGTCTACCACCGGCTCCTCACCAGGATCTCCGTGGAGGAGGTCCCGTCCACCCCTGCCGACGCCGGCCCCGAGTGACGCCGGCTCGCGACGCCTCGTCGCCACCCGGACCCCGGGCCTGGACGCCTCGTCGCACTCAATGCTCAATAATGCTCGATTGGGCGAGCTTATGAGCAACTCTTGACATTGAGAGTGTTCGTGAAACAGCATGCTGAGCAACCGGACACGTTCTCCGACCCACTCCGAACGCAAGGAACTCGCGTGACCACCTTCGAAACCTCCCGTACCTCGATCGAGATCGCCTCGCAGCCCGAGACCTGGACGCGGGCGGTCCGGTCCGTCGGCTCGTACGCCGAGGTACTGCCCCGCCGCGGCGAGCGCGTCGCCGTGATCGGCTGCGGCACCTCCTGGTTCATGGCCCACGCCTACGCGCAGTTGCGCGAAGGTGGCGGCCACGGCGAGACCGACGCGTTCGCGGCCTCCGAGTTCCCGCTCGGCCGCGACTACGACCGGGTCGTGGCGCTCACCCGCTCCGGTACCACCACCGAGGTCATCGACCTGCTGGCGAAGATCAAGGGCTCCGTCGCGACCACCGCCCTCACCGCCGACCCGGCCACGCCCGTCATGACGGTCGCCGACCACGCCGTCGTGCTCGACTTCGCCGACGAGGAGTCGGTCGTCCAGACCCGGTTCGCCACCACCGCGCTGGTCCTGCTCCGCGCCCACCTGGAGGCCGAAGGCGCCCTGCCGGCCGGGGTGCGCCCGCTCGTCCAGGCCATCGAGGACGCTCGGCGCGCCCTCGCGACCCCACTGGGCCCCGAGGTGAGCGACGCCGAGCAGATCACGTTCCTCGGGACGGGATGGACGTACGGGCTCGCCCTCGAAGCCGGCCTGAAGATGCGCGAGGCCGCGGGGGCCTGGACCGAGGCCTACCCCGCCATGGAGTACCGCCACGGACCCATCAGCATCACCGGCCCCGGCCGCGTCACCTGGCTGTTCGGCCCCGCCCCCCAGGGCCTGGCCGACGACGTCGCCCGGGTCGGCGGCCACTTCCACTCCACCTCGGCCGACGCGCCCGGCGCCCTCGACCCGCTCGCCGACCTGATCGTCGCGCAGCGGCTCGCCGTACGCCTCGCCGCCGGCCGCGGCTACGACCCCGACCGCCCCCGCAACCTGACCCGCTCCGTGATCCTCGGCCCCGCCGCCGCGTGAGGGCCCGGCCCTCCCGTCCCGTCCCGCGCCGAGCCGGGGCGCCCCGGCGGGTGACCGGACCGCCCGGCCCGCGACAGCGGTCCCGACGTCCCCGCCCGGTGCTCCGTCACCGCCTTCGTGGAGAACCCCCATGCCTCTGACACCCACCGCCGACATCGTCGGTCCCGCACACGCCGGCGCCTACGGCGTCGGGGCGTTCAACGTCGTCCAGATCGAACACGCCGAGGCGATCGTCACCGGAGCCGAGCAGGCCGCCCTGCCCGTCATCCTCCAGATCAGCGAGAACACCGCCCGCTACCACGGCTCGCTCACCCCGATCGCCCTGGCCTCCCTCGCGCTCGCCCGGACGGCCTCCGTGCCGGTGGCGGTCCACCTCGACCACGCCGAGTCCCCCGAACTCGTCCACGAGGCCGTCGAGCTCGGGTTCACCTCGGTGATGTTCGACGCGTCCAAGCTCCCCTACGACGCCAACGTCGCCGCCACCCGGGAGGTCACCGAGTACTGCCACCGGGCCGGCGTCTGGGTCGAGGCCGAACTGGGCGAGATCGGCGGAAAGGACGGCGCGCACGCCCCCGGTGTCCGCACCGACCCCCGCGAAGCGTTCGCGTTCGCCACGGCGACCGCCGTCGACGCACTGGCCGTCGCCGTGGGCAGCTCCCACGCGATGCTCACCCGCGACGCGGCCCTGGACCTCGACCTCATAGCCAGGCTACGCTCCGCGCTGGACGTGCCCCTGGTCCTGCACGGCTCCTCGGGCGTCGACGACGCCGACCTCGCCAAGGCCGTCGCGGCCGGCATGGCGAAGGTCAACATCTCCACCCATCTCAACAAGCTCTTCACCCGCACGGTGAGCGACCGCCTGCGGGCGAGGCCCGACGCCGCCGATCCGCGCACCTACCTCGGGCCGGCCCGGGACACGGTGGCAGCCGAGGTGACCCGCCTGCTGGGCATCCTCGCCAACCGCTGACCACAGCGGGACAAAGGGGCGCCGCACCGGTTCGGCGCCTCGCGTGAACGTCCTTCGAGAGCTCTCTCCGGGTGCCCGGGTACGTCGGGCTCCCGCTCGTCTCCTACGGGACCGGCATCGCCCAGGACATGAGCGGGACCCCGAGCCGTCGTGGCCGCGGGTGACCGTCGAACAGACCCGCACACGGGTACGGCCCGTCCCCCAGAGAGGTAGTGACCGCGTGACAGCGGACCGTTCTGCACTGGCCGGTGCCCGGCTGGTCCTGCCCGGCGGGGTGGTCGGCCACGGCCGTCTCGCCGTCGAGGGCACCCGGATCGCCGGTCTCGGCGGCGCCACCACGGCCGGTGACCTCGACCTGACCGGGTACACCGTCGTCCCCGGCTTCGTCGACCTGCACGTCCACGGCGGCGGCGGCGCCTCCTACGCCTC
>NZ_JAQYWW010000539.1:0-1352 GCF_036322525.1 Streptomyces sp. BE20
AGTGGACGTTAAGTCCGCTTTCTCTCGGTTCATGATCGCTCGTTCGTGTGAACGTCGGCCGTACTGGCGTGCCAGTCGGGGTTCGGGTGATGTTCTGCGGCGCATGGACAGACGGGCGTATCCGAGCGACTTATCGGATGAGCAGTGGGCGTTGATCGAGCCGATGATCACGGCCTGGAAGCAGGACCGGGTGGCGCGATCGGCTACCGGGGATCCGGGGGCCTGTGATCTGCGGGAGATCGTGAATGCGATCTTTTACCAGAATCGGACGGGCTGTCAGTGGCGCTACCTGCCCCATGACCTGCCGGCCTGGTCGGCGGTGTTCTACTACTTCGGCTTGTGGCGCCAGGACGGGCTCGACCGGCGGATCCAGGAACTCCTGCGCTGCCAGGTACGGGAGAGGGCCCGCCGATTAGAGGATCCGTCCCTCGTGATCATCGACACCCAGTCCGTCCGTGCGGCCGCCGGTGTCCCGAAGACCACGACGGGGCTGGACGCGAACAAGAAGGTGTCGGGGCGCAAGCGGGGACTGGCCGTGGACGTCATGGGGCTGATCATCGGCGTCGTCGTCCTGGCGGCCTCCGCCCACGACAACGCCGCCGGCGCCGCCCTGCTCGACCAGGTCGCCGAGCGGTGCGGGATGCGTCTGGAGAAGGCCCTGGTGGACCAGGGCTTCAAGGACGAGGTGATCATCCACGGCGCTTTGCTGGACATCGACGTCGAGGTCGTCCGCCGCAACCCGGCCGACCAGGGCAAGGGCTTCGTCCCGCAGCCGAAACGGTGGGTGGTGGAGCAGACAAACGGCACCTTGATGCTGCATCGGCGCCTCGCTCGCGAGTACGACCACCGGCCCGACAACTCCGCCTCACGCGTCTACTGGGCCTCCACCGCGAACATGACCCGCCGCCTCACCACACCAGCCCCGGCCTGGCGCGACACCCTCGGACTGGCCGCGTGAACGTCGCCGAACTCCTGGCAGACCTCCAGACCCGGCAGGACGAGGCCACCGCCCGGGCCGCGGAACTACGCGCCCGGATCGAAGAGCTCGCCACCGACCTGACCGAGACCGAAGCGCGGCTCACGGACCTGGCCACCACCCGAAAGATCATCGCGGAGGTCACGCCGGCAGGAACCGAATCCGAGCCACCCGAGACGAACACCACCTACCAGGCCATCGTGAACGCCTTCAACCAGCACCCCGACCAGGCATTCCGGGCAGGCGAGCTGCACGAACTCCTCGGCATGCCCACCGACGAGGCGTCCGTCAACATCACCCGCAGCCGCCTCGGACGCCTCACTCGCCAAGGCTTCCTCACCCAACCCGGACGAGGCCGCTACCAGAAACGGACTTA
>NZ_JAQYWW010000540.1:0-1038 GCF_036322525.1 Streptomyces sp. BE20
ACGAGTTGGTGCGTGATAGCGAGTGGGGCCTTTGTGCTGCGGGTGGCATGATCGCGGCGTGCGGATCATGGTCAATCGGGCGGTTCTGGCGCATCGGCTGTTTACCGGTGTCTCCCGGCGGCATCTGGGCAGTCTGATCGCCGAGCTGGCCGAGCCCTGGCAGGCCGTGGTCGAGGGGCGCCGCCACGACGCGCGAGGCGGGGCGAGGAAGCGAGCCGCCGGTGCCGGTGCACGTCACCAATTCGTCTTCACCGACCGGGTGGTGGCCACTCTGATCCATCTGCGGCACGACCTTCCGCATGCGGTACTGGGGCTGCTGTTCGGCGTCGACCGTTCCACCGTCACCCGGGCGATCGCAGAGATCCGCGCCCTGCTCGCCCGGCGGGGCTGCGCGGTCCCCGACCGGCCCGGCGTGCGCCTGAGGACCCTCACGGACGTGTTCGCATACGCGCAGGCCGAAGGCGTCGAGCTGCGGCTGGACGCCACCGAGATCCAGGTCCGACGGCCGGTGGCCGGCCGCGGCGGACGGCGGGCGTTCGTCTCGGGCAAGAAGAAGCAGAACACCATGAAGGCCACCGTGATCGCCGACCACCACGGCCGCACCCTGTGGACTGATGCCCTGCGACCAGGGCGAATGCACGATGCGACCGCCGCCCGCAACGAAGGCATCGCCGACTGCTTCCGGCAATTCCCCGATGTGGAGGTCCTTCTCGACGACGGCTACCTCGGCCTGCGACGCGACCACCCCGGCCAGGCGATCACACCACCGAGGAAACCGAACAGGAGCGCCCTGGCCGACGTCCACGCCCGCTGGGAACAGGACCGCCACCAGCACTCCTCCGACCGCATCACCGTCGAACACGCTCTTGCCGACCACAAGCGCTGGAAGCAACTCCTCCGCTGGACACACCGCCGAGAGACCCTGCCCGACACCTACCGCGCCATCGCCGGCCTCGTCTCCGACCGCACCGCCGGCACGTGAACCACAGACCTCAACCAGCCCCCTGCTGCCCCACCCGCTATCACGCACCAACTCGT
>NZ_JAQYWW010000541.1:0-570 GCF_036322525.1 Streptomyces sp. BE20
ACCTGAGGCGTTCCCTCGGTCGCCGTGCGGGCGCCGCCCGGGCCGGGTGTGCACCGTCCCCCACAAGCCGAGGAGCCACCATGCCTCGCGCCGTCACCACCACGCCCGGCATCCTCCCCGCGGAAGCGGCCCCCCGCTCGAACCACTGCGAACTCACCGCCGACACCCGCTCCCCGGGCCTGCTGCGGAACTGGGTGACCGCCCTGCTGGCCGGCTGGCAGCTGCCCGACCTGATCGACGACCTCACCCTGATCGCCACCGAACTCGCCACCAACGCCGTGAGGCACGGCGGCACCCCCGCCCGGGCAAGCCTGGCCCTGTGCGAACCCGAGGCGGGCCACTGGGTCGTGCGCCTGGAGATCGAGGACTCCGGCCCCGGCTTCGACCCCGAAGACCGCACCTCCGCAGCCGCTGATACGGGGCGGTGCAGCGGCCGGGGTCTGCTGATGGTCGCCGCCCTGGCCAGCACCTGGGGCGCCATGCAGACCGCCACCGGCCAGCTGGTCTGGGCCGAACTGCCCGCATGACGGCCACCGGCCGACACATACGCAAGCGGCACCAGCCCCCACC
>NZ_JAQYWW010000542.1:0-75049 GCF_036322525.1 Streptomyces sp. BE20
TTACATTCCGAACCCGGAAGCTAAGCCTCACAGCGCCGATGGTACTGCAGGGGGGACCCTGTGGGAGAGTAGGACGCCGCCGAACAATCATTGTGAAGAACCCCCGTCCGGGATACGGACGGGGGTTCTTTGCGTTTCCGGAGAAATCGAGAGAAATCGAGAGAAGTCGACGGGAATTGCGGCGACGGACGGGTCGTCACCCCCCACCACCAGGGGTGGACCTAGCACCACCCCGGATTCGGGGTAGGACGGCCAGTGCCCGGCCGGCGCTGGGACGGAAGACTTGACCACGGCGGTCGGAGTAGGCCGGCGACATCAGGACCAGCACCAGCACCAGGAGTACCCGTGACAGCAGAGAGTCGATTCAGCGGCGGCACCGTGCGCGCCCAGGCCGAGACTGCGCTGGCGTCGGGCGGCCGCGGGCTGGCGCGGCTCTCGGGGCTGGTCCTGGGCATGGCGCCGGTCGTCGTGCTGCCGGTCCTGGGGGCGTTCTTCGCGGGTGGCACCGCCGCCTGGGCCATGGAGAACTACTACCCCGGGGCTCTCTTCGCACTGGTCGCAGGGCTGACGGCGGGTGCCACGGTGGCGGGCCTCTTCGTCCGCCGGTGCGCGGACCGAACGCGGGCCCAGCTCGTCCGGTGGTACGGGATCCGGCTGCCGGTCGAGTACAGCCCCCGGCCGGCGCTGGAGGCGGACGAGCGCGGCCACTGGTGGACGGGCTACTCGTACCACCGGTCCCACTCCGTGGCGAGGCTGGCGCAGTTGCTGCACTGGTCGGCGCGGGACCGGGCGACGCGGTCGGAGATCCTCTGGCTGCTGGTCGGCCCGCTCGCGGTCGGTGCCATGGCGGCGATGGTGTCCGGACTGCTGGTCGCCGGGGTGGCGTACCTGATCAACGCGGTGGACGGCTACCAGGACTACGGGCCGGTGCCCACCGGCACGGTGCTGGCGTCGGTCCTGATCGGGCTGGCACTGATCGGCCTGGCCGTGGTGGCGTCGCCGTACGCGGTGCGGGCCTACGCGGAGCTCGCACGCCGGGTCCTGGACCAGGACGGACGGGCCTCGCACGCCCAGCTGACCAAGCGGGTGGCGGAGCTGACCGAGACCCGGGCCGACGCCGTCGGCAGCCAGGCGGCCGAACTGCGCCGGATCGAGCAGGACCTGCACGACGGTGCGCAGGCCCGGCTGGTGGCGATCGGGATGACGCTGGGCACGATCGAGCACCTGATGGAGACCGATCCGAAGGCGGCGCGGGAGCTCCTCTCCGAGGCCAGGCAGTCCTCGGCCAGGGCGCTCCAGGAACTGCGGGACCTGGTCCGCGGCATCCACCCGCCGGTGCTTGCCGAGCGCGGCCTGGGTGACGCGGTCCGTGCGCTGGCACTGGACTCCGCGCTGCCGACCGAGGTCTGCGTCAGCCTGCCGGACCGCCCGCCGGCGCCGGTGGAGGCGACGGCGTACTTCAGCATCTGCGAGTTGCTGGCCAACGCGGCCAAGCATTCGGGTGCGGAACAGGTGTGGGTGGACATCATGTACCGGGCCGGGCGGCTGCGGGTGACCGTGACGGACGACGGGGTCGGTGTGGCGGATCCGGGGAGGGGGACCGGGCTGCGCGGGATCGAGCGCCGATTGGGTACCTTCGACGGTGTCCTCGCCATCGACAGCACGTCGGGCGGTCCGACCACCATCACCCTGGAGCTGCCGTGCGAGTTGTCCTCGCCGAGGACCTCTACCTCCTTCGCGAAGGTCTGATCCGGCTGCTGGAAGCGCACGGCTTCACCATCGCGGCGGCCGTCGAGACCGGCCCGGAACTGCTGGACGCCCTGCTGACGCACCGCCCGGACGTCGCCGTGGTCGACGTCCGGCTGCCGCCGACGCTCACCGACGAGGGACTTCAGGCGGCGCTCCAGGCGAGGAAGCGGATCCCGGGTCTGCCGGTGCTGGTGCTGTCGCAGCACGTCCAGCAGCTGTACGCGCGGGAGTTGCTGGCGGACGGCACCGGCGGGATCGGCTACCTGCTGAAGGACCGGGTCTTCAACGCCGACCAGTTCATCGACGGGGTCCGACGGGTGGCCGCCGGCGGTACGGCGATGGACCCGGACGTCATCGCCAAGCTGATGCAGAGCACGTCCCGGCGGCCGGGTCCGCTCCAGCGGCTCTCGCCGCGGGAGCGCGAGGTGCTGGAGCTGATGGCGGAGGGCTGTTCGAACTCCGCCATCGCGGCCCGGCTGGTGGTGAGCGACGGTGCGGTGGCGAAGCACATCGCCAACATCTTCACCAAGCTGGAGCTCGCCCCGGCCGAGGACGCCAACCGCCGGGTCATGGCGGTGCTCGCCTACCTCAACGGGTCGGCCGAGCGGACCGGCTGACAGATCGCCCGTTCCCCCGGACGCGAGCCGGTGCCGGAGGTGACACTCCGGGCTGCGGAAACGCTGAAACAGGTGTACGAGTAAACTCCGGTGGGCCGAGCCCGGAGGTTGCTCAGCCCCGGCACCCCGACAAGCGGGAACCGGTAGCCGGGGCAGCGTACGGCCGCAGCCGACATCCAGGGGTTGATTGACGTTATGGCACGCCCATCGCTCACCAAGGCCCACCGTGGCCTGCTCGGCGTCGTGGCCGCCGGGGCCTGCCTCATCTCCGGCATCGGCTTCGCCGGGTCGTACAGCGCCGTGCGGGACCTGGCCGCGGAGAAGGGCTTCGGCAGCTTCTCCTACGCGTTCCCGATCGGTGTGGACGCCGGCATCGTGGTCCTGCTCGCGCTGGACCTGGTGCTGACCTGGCTGCGCATACCCTTCCCCCTGCTGCGGCAGACCGCCTGGCTGCTGACCGTCGCCACCATCGCTTTCAACGCCGCCGCCTCCTGGGGCGACCCGCTCGGCATGGGGATGCACGCGGTCATCCCGGTGCTGTTCGTCGTCGTGGTCGAGGCCTCCCGGCACGCCGTCGGGCGGATCGCCGCGATCACCGCGGACCGGCACATGGAGTCGGTCCGGCTGATGCGCTGGGTGCTCTCCCCGGTGCCGACCTTCCGGCTCTGGCGTCGGATGAAGCTCTGGGAGCTGCGCTCGTACGACGAGGTCGTGCGGTTGGAGCAGAACCGGCTCGTCTACCGGGCACAGCTGCGCTTCCGGTACGGGCGCGGCTGGCGCCGCTCGGCGCCGATCCAGGCACTGCTGCCGCTCAAGCTGGCCAAGTACGGGGTTCCGCTCGATCTGGCGGTGCTCGACGGGTTGGACGAGGAGGGGCGGACGGTGAGCGAGGTGCCGGCGTCCCGAGAGGTCCACGAGGTCCACGAGGTCCACGACGGCCGCGCGGCGGGTGCGCTCGCGCCGGCCGCCGTCCAGAACGGGCCGCAGGCGGACGCGTCGGCCGGGCTCCGGGGCGGGGCTCCTGCCGGACCGCAGGCCGCGGTGCCGGCGGCGCCGCAACCGCAGGCACACGACCCGCAGCCGGAGCAGCCCGGTCGGGCCGGGGTGCAGCGGGCGCCGCAGCAGCAGGCCCAGGAGGCCAGGCCGCAGGCCGAGCCCGTGGCGGCCCCGGTCTCGGCGGCCCCTTCCGGGGTGGCGCCGATGCCGGCGGAGGTGGCCGCGCCGATGCTGGCCAAGCTCGCCGCGGTGCGGTTGCGGGCGGTTCAGGAACCGGAGGGGGAGGAGCAGCAGACCCCGCCGCAGCCCCGTGAGGAGCTGAACGTCTGGACCGAGCGGGCGGTGCGGACCACGGGTCACCAGGACGACGGCGCGCCGGGCGGCCGGGTGCCCGGCCAGGCCTCGCCGTGGTTCAAGCCGCCGCGTCCGACGGAGTCCGAGCCGGAGCCGCAGCCGGCCGCCGCCGCGCTGGGTGGGTCGGCCGCGGCGCCGTACGCCGGGCAGGCCGGCCTGCCCGGTTACGCCGACGAGGCCGAGTACCCCGAGCAGGACGGCTACGTCGAGCAGGCCGAGTACGCGGAGAGCGTCGCGGAGCAGGGCTATGCGCCGGAGTTCCAGGAGGATTCCGCCTTCGACGGGCCGGCGGAGCCTCCGATCGGCCCCGTGCCGCGTCCGGGCTCGTACCGGCTGGACCCGGAGGTCGTGTACGCGGCCCTGGTCAGCTACATCGACACCTTCGAGAACCAGCCCGATCCGCAGCGGCTCGCCGACTGGCTGACCAGGGAGTACGGCGTGATCGGCAACCGTGCGGACGGGTCGGTGCACCCGAAGGAGGTCGCCGAGCTCATCCCGGAGCTGCGTGACCGCTACGCGGCCTCGGGGCGGGACTGACCCCGCCGCAGGCCGCCCGCCTCCCACGAGGCGAGTCCCCCACTCCCACTCCCACTCCCCGTTCCCCGTTCCCCGTTCCCCGTCACCCGATCGCCGGTCCGCCGTCCGGTCGGCCATTGACGCCCGACCCGGGCCGGTCTACCTTCACCTCAACAAACTGTTGAAGCGCCGGCCTGGCACGGGCCCCGCGCGCATGCCGGCGTGAGGAGTACGGATGTCGCAGGTCGAGGTGGGCGGTACCGGGCCGACGGGCGGAGCCGCGTTCTCCGCCGCCGCCCGCACCGCGGTGGAAGCGTTGCTCGCCCCGGTCGACGCCGACCTGGCCCGCCGCTACCCGGGTGACCCGGGCACCCGTCAGCCGGTCCACACCGTCTACGTCCCGGCCGACGCCTTCGCCGCCGACACCGTGCGGACGTGGGGCCGGCAGGCGCTGGAGGTCTTCGACACCCACGCCGGTACCCCGGCCGAGCTGGCCCGGGCGCTCGGTGCGGCGGACGACGCGCTGCTCGCCGACGTGCACGCCCGGGTCCGGGCCAAGCTGGAACGCGAGCCGGTCGAGGACCTGCGGATCGACTTCGAGGACGGCTACGGCGCACGCCCCGACGCGGAGGAGGACGCCGCCGCCGTCCGGGCCGCCCAGCTGGTCGCCGCGGCGGTGGCGGACGGAAGCGCACCGCCGTACGTCGGCATCCGGATCAAGTGCATGGAAGCGGCCGTCCGCGACCGGGGGATCCGCACGCTGGAGCTCTTCCTCGGCACCCTGCTCGCGCACGGCGGCCTGCCCGAGGGGCTGGTGCTGACCCTGCCCAAGGCGACCTACGCCGAGCAGGTCACCGCCCTGGTCCGACTGCTGGCCGACTTCGAGCACGCCGCCGGACTGCCGGCCGGGCGGATCGGCTTCGAGATCCAGATCGAGACCACCCAGGCGATCCTCGGCCCGGACGGGCGGGCCACCGTCGCCCGGATGATCGAGGCGGCCGGTGGCCGGGCCACCGGCCTGCACTACGGGACCTTCGACTACAGCGCCTCCTGCGGGGTCGGCGCCGCGTACCAGAGCCTGGACCACCCGGTCGCCGACCACGCCAAGGCGGTGATGCAGGTGGCCGCCGCCGGTACCGGGGTCCGGCTCTCGGACGGGTCCACCAACGTGATCCCGACCGGCTCCACCGCACAGGTGCACGCCGCCTGGAAGCTCCACCACGACCTGGTCCGCCGATCGCTGGCCCGGGCCTACTACCAGGGCTGGGACATGCACCCGGCGCACCTGCCGACCCGCTACGCCGCCGTCTACTCCTTCTACCGCGAGGGGGTGGCCGCCGCCGGTGCCCGGTTGGCCGCCTACGTCGCCAAGGCGGGCGGCGACGTGATGGACGAGCCGGCCACCGCGCGGGCCCTCAGCGGCCACCTGCTGCGAGGGCTGGACTGCGGTGCGGTCGACCTCGTCGAGGTCGCCGCGGCGACCGGCCTGGACCGGGCCCGGCTGGAGGCGCTGGCCGGCCGCTGACCGGGCCCGGCCCGGGCCCGGGGACGAGGTGGCCGGCCGGTGGCCGGGGGTTAGGCTGGCTGAGCCGCCCGGACCGCTCGTCCGGGATGCCCGCCAGCCTCGTCGTCCTCCGGGAGAACCACCGCGCCATGTCCGCCACGCCGGAGCCGACCCCCAGGCAGTACCTCACCGTCCGGGGCGCGGGCAGCCACGAGACCGAGATCAAGAAGTCGCGGTTCATCTGCCACCTCGCCCGGGTCGCCGACGAGGAGGAGGCCCAGGCGTTCATCGCCGGCATCCGTCGGCAGTACTGGGACGCCCGGCACAACTGCACCGCCTTCGTCGTCGGCGAGGAGCAGCGCCGCGAGCGCTCCAGCGACGACGGCGAGCCCGGCGGGACGGCCGGTGTGCCGATGCTGGAGGTGTTGCGCCGGCGCGGGGTCACCGACACGGCCGCCGTCGTGACCAGGTACTTCGGCGGGATCAAGCTGGGCGCCGGCGGTCTGGTGCGGGCATACGGCAGCGCGGTGTCGGAGGCGCTGGACGAGGTCGGACTGCTGGAGCGGCGGCCGGTCGCGCTGCTGGCGGTGACGGCCGACCACACCCGGGCCGGGCGGGTCGAGAACGACCTGCGGGCGGCCGGTTACACGGTGAGCGACCTCGGCTACGGGGCGGCCGGGGTGCGGATCGAGGTCGGTGTGCCGGAACCGGAGGTCGGGGCGTTCCACACCTGGCTGGCCGAGGCGACCGGCGGCACGGCGGTCGCGGTGGCGGCTGGCCGGACGTTCGTCGAGGTGCCGGTCTGAGCCGCTGATCCCGGGAGGGCAGCGGAGCGGGGGAGCGGCGGGGCACGCATCCGGCGTGCGGTGCGCCCTCGCACACCCCCGACGGGCCGGGCTGTGCGGTCGTGCCGGTTCCGGACGAGTTTTCGGACAGATCCGGAACGACCGGTTTCGAGCCCGGTGCGCCCTGTCTAGCCTGGTCGGATCCGCCGACCAGGGAACCGAGGCCGCGATGCCCGTCGTCCAGACCATCACACTGGCCCCGGGGGACGGCACCGGCTGGCACTTCCACCCGGGCCGGGTCGACGTCGTGGTGCTCTCCGGGACGCTCACCCGTACCCTGCACGACGGCCGGATCGAGGTCAGCCACGCCGGGGACTCGCTGGTCGAGCCGGGCGGGCCCGCGTACATCCACGTCGGTCACAACCGCGGGACGGTGCCCGTCGTCCTGGTCGCCACCTACGAGGCGCCGGAGGGGTGCCCGCTGGCCGTGCCGGTCACGGAGCCGGAGTGGACCCGGAGCGGAGCGGAGTGCTGCGAGGACTGAGCCCGGAGACCTCACCGAAACCCGGCCGGACGCCAGGCCGGAGGAGTCGTCGGGACTGGAGCAGATCGCCGCCGACCATGCGGGGCGGCTTGAGCAGATTCACTCGAACGTATTGACGTGGCCCGGAGTCGGAACTTCCGCTCCGGGTCATGGCGTTTCCTGGGCAAGGTCCGGCGAACCGGACCAATGACCCATCGATGGAGGACACCGGACCCCACCACCGCCTTCACGGAGGTACGCGCATGACCTCGGACCGCTTTCCGTCGTCGCCCGCCCATGCCGGTCCCCCCGGCTCCAGAGGCCCCGCGACGCCCTACCGGATGACCGTCACCACCGCGCTCCCGCACGCCGAAGCCGTTGCCCTGGCCGACCGGCACCTCGCCGACTGGCTGAAACAGGAGGGGTGCGAGGAACCCCCGTCCGTCGCACCCACGCCCGTCGTGACTCCGTCGGCCACCTTCTCCGCCCGTCCGCCCGTCCTCTCACCCGACGTACCCGCCTCGACCGACCTACCCGCCGCGGACAGACCCGGGCGCGGCCCGGTGGCCGAACGCCTCCGGCTCGGCGACCGCGTCCTGCTCGACCGGGACAGCGGCTCGCTCCGCCCCGGATTCCTCCCGGCCGCCGGCCGCGGGGCGGGCCCGGGCCGGGACCCGGACACCGGCCGTTACGACCGCCGACGGCTCCGCACACCCGCTCCGCACGGGACCGGCCAGCTCACCCTCACCGTCGCGACCGGCCCCGCAGGACCGACCTGGGTCCGGCTGGAGGCCGAGACGCACACCACCGACAGCGGTGTACGGACGCCCTGCCGGGTGCCCGTGCCCGAACTCGCCCGCACCCTGCTTCCGCTCCTGGACGCCGCCGACGGGCCGGTCGCCGTCCAGACCGTGCCACGGGTACTCACCGTGACAGGGGTCGACGACCTGATCGACGAACTCTGCGACCCCGACCGCCGGATGCCCACCGTGGTGGCCAGCGTCCCGGTCGGCCACTCCGTCGGCGAGTGGATGGCGGAGGTGGTCGGCCCGCTCAGTGACCAGTTGCCGGGGCTGGCCACCGTGTACGTCCTCGACCCGGGCGCCCGGACCAGGTTCAACGTCGCGCTGGAGCACCACGCCGTCTACGGCGGCGCGGTGCGCACCTACCTGCCCGAGGTCGACCCGGCCTCCCGGCAGGACGGCGCGCGGCACCTCGTACTGGCGAGGCGCCGGATCGAGGAGGACCTCCGCCGGGCCGCGGGACTGCTGGCCCGCGAGCCTCGCCGGATCGCCGCCGAGCTGCCGCTGCCACCCGTCCTGGCCGCCGTCCCGGTCCTCAGGGTCGTCCCGTCCTCGCCCCGACCCGCCACCCGGAGCCGGACCGAGAACCAGGCTCCGGCGTCGTGCTCGGCCCCGGCCCCGACGGGGTCGCCGGGACACCCCTCCGGCTCCTCGTCCGGAACCTCGTCGGACCGGGTCGCTGCCGGCCCGGACGCCGTCGCCGGGGCCGAGTCGGCGGCCCTCGCCCACGAGGAGCGGCAGGACCTCGCCGAGCAGCAGGCCCGGGCCGACGAACTGGAGCGGGTCCGGCACAGCCTGCGCCGCGAGCGCCGTCGCGCAGGCCGGGGGCGTGCGCCGTCCGGCCGCCTCTGTACCTTCCCCACCATTCCCGGCGGAGCGGCCGGACCGGCGCCGGTCGCCGCGGGTGCCGGTTCACCGACTTCACGCGGGTGCCCGCCGCCCGCTCCCTCCGGCGCCGGGCGGCGCTCCGGCCGACGGGCCGCGCCGACCGACACCCCCGCCACCTTCACCGAGCTGATGGCCCGGCTGGGCGAGTTCCCGCTGCTCACCTTCACCGGCGACCAGAAGGCCGCCATCGCCCTGGACGAACTGCGCTGCACCGGCACCGGCTGGGCCCGGCTCACCTGGGACGGCCTGACGGCGCTCCAGGAGTACGCCGAGGCCGCCGTACGCGGCCGGGCCGGCGGTGACTTCAAGCAGTGGTGCGAGCGCACCCCGGCCGGCTGTCACCGCTTCCCGCCCCGCAAGGCGGTGCGCGGGGAGTCCCGGACGGTGTTCAGTCACACCAAGTGGAAACGCGAACGGATGCTGCCGGTGCCCGAGTGCGTCGACGCGTCGCGGCGCGCGTTCATGGGTGCCCACCTGCGGATCGGCGGCGGTCGCACCGCGCCCAGGCTGCACTACCTCGACGACTGCTCGGGCAGTGGCCGGATCTATGTCGGCTACATCGGCCTGCACCTGACCAACACCCGCACCAACTGAGAGGCTTGGCTGACCGGTGCGTCCGTTCGGTGGACAATGTCCGGCAGGGGCCGACCTCGGGGTCGCCGGAGGCCCCGGGCAGGCGCCGGACGAGCATGGGGGAACGACCACCGATGCAGTACTCAGCAGACGGCCAGTCCGACGGTGCGCTCACGGCCCCCCGACCGGGCTTCCTGGCCTCGGTCTTCCGCGACCTCGGGGTTGACGGGCCGGACGGGGACGGTCGGCCCGACAGCCCCGCCGGTGCCGCCGCCGACACGGGGCCGGGCGGTGCGCCGCCGGGCCCCGCACCTGACGACCCGTACGGCGCGGGCGGTGACGAGGCCGTCGCCGCGCACGCCCGCGCCGCCGCGCTGACGCACCACCGCACGCTCACCGTCCAGGCCGAGCACGAGCGGCTGGCCGACCTGCTGCGGCGGGCCGCCCTGCCCGTCTCGGCCATGGACTTCGAGAGCCAGCTGCGCCGCTACGAGCCGCGGCCCTACCCCTCCGACGGTCCTGCGGCCGGGCCGGGCGAGGACCCGGAACCGCGCTGGGAGGACTTCGCCCCCGCCGGACCGCCGGCCGCCGACCCCGACGAGGCCCCGTCCCGCCGGCTGCTGGACTCCGGCTACCAGCGTGAGCTGGCCCAGGCCCGGCTCACCCATCAGCGCACCCTGCGCGAGTGGCGTACCCGGCGGGCCGAGTCCGGCAGCCCGGCCGTGGACGGGCAGCGGCGGGCCCACGAGGAGTCCGAGCAGGCCCGGGCGCGCGCGGTCCGCGAGTACAACGAGTCGCTGGAGGAGTGCCGCCGGGCGTACCGGCTGGCCGAGCCGGCCGCCGTCGAGTCGCTGCTGGAGCGGGCGCTCGCCTCGGCCGAGACCGCGACCCAGGACCTGCCCGCGCCCTGCCGGGCCGTCTACCGTCCGCTGACCCGGACCGCCGTGCTCGACCTCGACCTGCCGTCCCTCGACGTCGCGCCCTCGCTGGCCGGCTACCGGCTCGGTGCCGACGGCGAGATCCTCCCGGTGCCGCGCCCGCCCGCCGACCGGGCCGCCGACTACCTGCGCCTGGTCGCCAGGCTGGCGCTGCGCGCGCTCCAGGCCGCCGACGCGGTCGACACCGACGAGATACTGGCCGGCGTCGTGCTCAACGGCTGGCTGCGCGAGCCGGGTACGGGCGAGCCGCACTGCCTGCTGAGCGTGGACGCCGACCGGGACGCGCTGGCCCGCACCAGGCTGCTGCCGCCGGCCGATCCCGACGAGGAACCGGACGGCGAGGGCGTCTACGCGGACGCCGAACAGGACGAGGCCCTCGTCCGGTTGCGCAGGCTGGGCGCGTCCGTCACCCCCGACCCGTACGCCCGGGTGGTCGTCGAACCGGCCGCACTGGCGGCCGCCGCCGTGCCGGCCGCACCGGACCTCTCGGGCAACGAGTTCGCCCAGCTGGTCCGTGAACTGCTCACCCGGGGCGGGCTGGCGCAGTGGAGCGTCCGGCTGCGCGGCCGGGCCGGGCTGGTCGCCACCGGTGAGGGACCGGCCGGCAGCGCGCTGCCCGGCCGCTGGGTGGTCTGGGCCTCCCGCAGCGCGGACGCGGTGGGTGAGGAGGAGATCCGGACGCTGGCGGAAGCGGTCCGGGAGGAGTCGGCCGAGCGCGGGCTCCGGCTGACCACCGGCCGGTTCACCGACGGCGCGCTCGACCTCACGGGTGAGGACGGGCACCGGCACATCCACCTGGTCGACGGCGAGGGCGTCCGCGAGCTGGCCCGCACCCACCTCGGCCTGCCGCTCGCCGCGGGGCTCTGAGCGGAACGGACCCCGCACGGCGGCTCACCCTGACGGACCGTCCGGCGGGCGCCGCCCGGTGGCCCGCGTGAGGCTGGGGGCACGGGCGTCCGGGTGAACCGGGGCCCGGCCGAATGGCGGCACCCGGCGTCGGACGGGTTCGCGAGACCGACCGGCACCGGCCGGCGGTCGGCCCGGGGACGGGCGGGACACGGGGGAGAGGGAATGGACAGACGGTCCGCCACGGCGGAGGAGCGGTGACCGCGATCCTGGTCGCGGCGGGGGCGTTCCTGATGACGCTGCTGGGCGGCTGGGTCGCCCAGCGCACCGGGGACCGCCGCCACCTGGTGCTCGGCTTCGCCGCCGGGCTGATGCTCGGCGTGGTGGCCTTCGACCTGCTCCCGGAGGCGCTGCACCAGGCGCCCGAGGAGTTCCACGGGGTGCCGCAGGCGCTGCTGATGTTCGCGGCAGGCTTCCTGACCATCCACATCGTCGAGCGGGCGGTCGCCATTCACCGCGGCCACGAGGACGAGTACGCCGAGCACACCCACGGCCAGCGGTCCGTGTCCGGCCACGCGCACGGCCACTCCCACGGCCGCACCCGGTCCGGCCTCGACGGACAGCAGGGCGTGGGCCTCACCGCGGCGCTCGCCCTGGTCGGCCACAGCCTGATGGACGGCTTCGCGATCGGCGCGGCCTTCCAGGCCGGCACCACGGTCGGGACGGTGGTGGCGATCGCCGTGGTCGCGCACGACTTCGCCGACGGCTTCAACACCTACACGCTGACCCGGCTCTACGGGAACGACCGACGGCGGGCGCTGACGCTGCTCGCGGCGGACGCGATCGCGCCGGTGACGGGGGCGGCGATCACCCTGCTGTTCACCATCTCCGAGCACGTGCTCGGCCTCTACCTCGGGTTCTTCGCCGGCTTCCTGCTCTACCTGGCGACCTCCGACATCCTCCCCGAGGCACACAGCCCGCACCCCTCGCGCTCCACGCTGCTCTGCACCCTCGTCGGTGTGGGCTTCATGTGGCTGGTGATCGGCTTCGCCGGCTGACGGCGGGGCCGCCGGTGCCAGGGTGCCCGTCAGGCCGTCACCTCCCGGTCGCGGTCACTTCTCGGCCGCGGTCACTTCTCGGTGGCGGGCGGCCCACCGCGCCTGCAGCGCGCCCAGGGCCTCGGTGATCGCCGGGCGCCGCGAGGCCTGCGAGCGCCAGAGCGCGAACACCCGCCGGGCAGGCTCCGGGACCACCGGCCGTGCGACCACGCCCGACGGCAGCACGCCCCGGCCCAGTCGGGGCACCAGACCGACGCCGAGCCCCGCCGCGATCAGCGCGATCTGGGTCTCGAACTCGCCGACCCGGTAGTGGACGTCGGGCTCCTCACCGGCCTCCCGCAGCGTCCGGACCAGCCAGTCGTGGCAGATGTTGCCGGGCGGCACGCTGATCCAGCGCTGCTCGCGGAGCCGGCCCACCGGCACCACCGAGAGTCCGGCCAGCGGATGGCCGGCGGGAAGCAGCAGGTCCACCGGGTCGGGGCCGAGATCCAGCCGGGAGAGTCCCTCCTGCACCGGCAACGGCACCGTCGGCCAGTCCTGGACCAGCGCCAGGTCCACCTCGCCGCGGGCCACCAGATCGGCGGCCGGGTAGGGATCGCTCTCCAGCAGCCGCACGTCCAGATCCGGGCACCGCGTGCGCAGATCGGTCAGCACCCCTGGCATCAGCCCCCGGGCGCCGGTGGCGAACGCGGCCACCGTCAGCCGCCCGACCGCCTGGCCGCGCTGCTCCTCCAGCCGCACCTCGGCCCGTTCCACCAGGCCCAGCACCGCCTGTGCGGTGGCGGCCAGCTCGCGCGCGGCGTCCGTCAGCACCACCCCGCGGCCCTGACGTTCCAGCAGCACCGTCCTGGTCTCCCGCTCCAGCTTGGCGATCTGCTGCGAGACGGCGGACGGGGTGAACCCGAGAGCCGCCGCCGCCCCGCCGACCGAACCGTGCACGGCCACCGCGTACAGCGCCCGCAGGCGCCCCAGATCCATCATGGGTCCATCATGCAGCAACGCTTAAGCACGGCCTTCAGTATTCATCGCTGGTGCTGAACGATGGCGGCGGTCATCCTCGATCCATGAGCGCAACCCCGCAGGCCGTCCCCGGCGCCGGCATGAGCCCGCGTCACATCGCCCTGGCCGTCCTGGTGGCCGCCGTCTGGGGCCTCAACTTCGTCCTCATCCACGTCGGCCTGCAGAACTTCCCGCCCCTGCTCTTCTGCGCGCTGCGGTTCGCCGTGGTCGCCGTCCCGGCGATCTTCTTCATCGGCCCGCCCAGGGTCGCCGTGCGGTGGGTGCTCGCCGTCGGCCTGGTGCTCGGGGTGGTCAAGTTCGGTCTGCTCTTCCTGGGCATGCACGCCGGGATGCCGGCCGGCCTCTCCTCCCTCGTGCTCCAGGGGCAGGCCGTCTTCACCGCGCTGTTCGCCGCCGTCCTGCTGGGCGAGCGGCCCGGCGGGCGGCGGCTGACCGGGCTGGCGGTCGCGCTCGCCGGGATCGGACTGAGCGCCGTCGACCGCGGCGTCGGCGGACCGGTCGGCGCGTTCGTCCTGGTCGTCCTCGCCGCGACCGCCTGGGGCCTCTCCAACGTGCTGACCCGCAAGGCCGCCCCGCCGGACGCGCTGCGCTGGATGGTCTGGGTCAGCGCCGTCCCGCCGCTGCCACTGCTCGGCCTCTCGCTGCTGGTCGAGGGACCGGAGGCCGACCTGCGCGCGCTGCGCGAGATCACCCCGGCCGGACTGGGCGCGATCGGCTACGTCGGGCTGGTCTCCACCCTGTTCGGGTTCGTCGCCTGGAGCTACCTCCTGCGCAGCTACGACGCCACCGCGGTCGCGCCCTACTCGCTGCTGGTGCCGGTGTTCGGGATGTCCTCGGCCTGGCTGCTGCTCGGAGAACCGGTCAGCCCCCTGGCCGGCGCCGCCGCGCTGCTGGTGATCGCCGGGATCGGGATCACCGCCCTGCGCCCGGGGACGGTCGGCACGGCGGCGTGGTGGCCGCGTACGCGGCCTCGGCGGTCCGCAGTGCCCGCAGCAGCACGTCCTGGTCGGCGGGGCTGACCGGACCGAAATACTCCTGGGCCACCTCGTGCCGGACCTGGCCGATCTGCTCCACCGCCGACCGGCCGGCCGCGGTCAGCACGATCCGTACGGCACGGCGGTCGGCGGGGTCCGGGGCCCGCTCGACCATTCCCGCCTCCTCCAGCGCGTCGACCACGGTGGTGGCCGAGCGAGGGGCGATGTGCAGCCGGTCGGCGAGATCGCTCAGGCGCATCGCCCGGCCGGGCAGCTCACAGCCGGGCGCGTGCGCCAGGGCCCGCAGGGCGCGGCCCTGGCCGGGGGTGATGCCGTAGGGCTCCAGCCGCTCGCTGGTGCGGCGGCGGATCCGCTTGATCGCCCGGGTCATCGCGTCGGCCAGCTCGGCGGCGGTGTCGGCGGCACGCGCTTCGGTGGCGTTCGCCTCGCCGGAGCCCGCTTCCCCGGGGAGCGCCTCCTCGCGCTTCGTTTCCTCGGGACTCGCGCCGGTGTTCGGAACGGGGGAGGAGCTCGCCGCGTCGTCGGTCGGCGTGGTGGTCATGGGCGGATCTCCTCGGCAGGTGTTCGGCCAAGGGTATCGGCCGCCTCGGGCGCGGGACCGGGGTCGAAGGAGGCCGGGGCCAGGACCGAGGGTCGCTCCGGAGCCGGGCGGGAGCCGTTCGAGGGCAGGTCGGCAGCCGGTTGCGGACCGCGGGCCGAAAAATGTTGAGCCAGGCTCAGTATCTGGGTTAGCGTAGCCCGAGTGAGGGCGACCTAAGTTCCCTCCCCGCACCTTGGAGAGCCAATGCCCCGCTCCGAAGCACGCGTCGCCACCGACCGTTCCGCCCGCTACGCCAAGCAGCTCGCCGCCCACATGGGCCGCAAGATCCAGGCCGACTGGTCCGAGGAGACCGGCCGCGGCACCCTCACCTTCGGTCTGGGCACCGCCACGCTGGAGGCCACCCCCGACGCACTGCTGCTCGCGGTCGAGGGCGAGACCGCGAACCTTCCGGGCCTGGAGGACGTGGTCGGACGCCACCTGGTCCGCTTCGGCGCCCGCGACGAGCTGGTCGTCGAGTGGCGGCGCGACAACGGCGAGACCGGCCTCGTCCACCGGAACGACGAGGAGCCGGCCGAGAGCTGAGCCCGTCAGCGGCCCGCCGGGAAGCCGGGACCACCCGGTCGACGGCGGGCCGGGAGCCAGCGGGCGAGGGCCAGGAGGACCAGCCCGCCCAGACACCAGCTGGCCACCACGTCCAGCAGCCAGTGATAGTCGCTCCACACCAGCCCCAGCCCCACGCCCGCCGACAGGAGAGCCGCCCCCTCCGCCAGTCGGCGCCGCGAGCGGGGCCCGGCCGTCCGGGCCAGCAGCAGCGCCGCCACCCCGTACGCGAGCGTCGCGGTGGCGGTGTGCCCGGACGGGTACCAGCCCCACTGGTCGGCCGCCAGCGGCAGCCCGAACGGGCCGGGCCGCGCGAACCACGCCTTCGCCGGGACCACCAGCAGCGGAATCAGCCCGGCCGTCAGCACCGCGACCACGCCCGGCAACCACCAGCGTGACACCCCCGCGAGGCGATCCCGCCAGGCGGCCACGGCCCCGCCGAGGAACAGCACCGGCACCGCCACGGCGCCGCCGCCCAGGTCGGACAGTGCCTTGCCGAGATGGTTGAGCAGGGCGCTGTGCAGCTCGTGCCGGGTCTCCCGGACGGCGCTCCGCGCCCAGCGGTCCAGTCCGAGCAGCGGGCCGTCCACCGCCACCTGCCAGGACACCGCCACCAGCACCACCGCGAGCAGCACCGGCACCGCCGGACGGCCGAGGACGCGGGACAGCCGCCCCGGAGCAGGGGGGAGAGCTCCGGGGCGGCTCTGATGATCGCCGTTCCGTGCGTCCCGGGGGGTGTGGGTCGGACGGTCGGTCGATCGGCCTTCGGTGTGTGCCGCCCCGCGGGGGACGGCCTGGTTGTCCTCGCGGCCGGCGTACGGAACCGCCAGTGGCTGGGGCTCGCTGTCCATCTGTGATGACACTACGTCAAGGTCCTTGCACGGCCGAGGAGCTTCAGCGATTCCGCACACCATCTTCACCGCCCCGCAGCCGGCGCCACACGGGGTCCGCATCGCCGTTCGAACCGGGGACGCACCGGGGTCGCGCGAGGCGGCGCCGAGCCCGGATGCCTGCTCGACCGGCCCGTCCTGCGAAACCGAACGGCCCGTGGGGACGGGCGTCCCCACGGGCCGATCAGCGCTGTCCGGACATCCCTCCGGCGGGTATCGTGCGGCGCCCCTGTACGGCGCCCGGGGCACTGCGGTGCCGTCGACGGCGAGAACCTCAGACGGCGGCGAAAGCGCCCTCGATGATGTCCAGGCCCTCGTTCAGCAGGTGCTCCGGCATGACCAGCGGCGGCAGGAAACGCAGCACGTTGCCGTAGGTGCCGGCGGTCAGCACCACCAGGCCCTCCGCGTGGCACGCCTTGGCGACGGCTGCGGTGACCTCGGCGTTCGCCTCCTTGGTGCCCGGCTTCACCAGCTCGACCGCGACCATCGCGCCGCGACCGCGGACCTCGCCGATGACGTCGAACTTCTCCTGCATCGCCCGCAGGCGGCCCAGCATGATCTCGCCGATCCGCTGCGCCTTGCCGTTGAGGTCCTGCTCCTTCATGGTCTCGATGGCGCCCAGCGCGGCGGCGCAGGCCACCGGGTTGCCGCCGTAGGTGCCGCCCAGGCCACCCGCGTGCGCGGCGTCCATGATCTCGGCGCGACCGGTCACCGCGGCCAGCGGCAGACCGCCGGCGATGCCCTTCGCGGTGGTGATCAGGTCCGGGACGATGCCCTCGTCGTCACACGCGAACCACTGGCCGGTGCGGCAGAAGCCGGTCTGGATCTCGTCCGCGACGAAGACGATGCCGTTGTCCTTGGCGAACTCCACGATCGCCGGCAGGAAACCCTTGGCCGGCTCGATGAAGCCGCCCTCGCCCTGGATCGGCTCGATGATGATCGCGGCGACGTTCTCGGCACCGATCTGCTTGGTGATGATCTCGATCGCCTGCGCGGCCGCCTCGGCGGCGCAGTTCTCGGCACCGGTCAGCCAGCGGTACGGGTAGGCCACCGGCACCCGGTAGATCTCCGGGGCGAACGGGCCGAAGCCCTGCTTGTACGGCATGTTCTTCGCCGTCAGACCCATGGTCAGGTTGGTGCGGCCGTGGTAACCGTGGTCGAACACCACGACGGCGGTGCGCTTGGTGTACGCGCGGGCGATCTTCACCGCGTTCTCGACGGCCTCGGCACCCGAGTTGAACAGCGCGGTGCGCTTGTCGTGGTCGCCCGGGGTCAGCTCGTTGAGCTGCTCGGCCACGGCGACGTAGCCCTCGTACGGGGTCACCATGAAACAGGTGTGCGTGAAGGCGGCCAGCTGCTCGGACGCCTTGGCCACCACGGCCTCGGCGCTGTTGCCGACGTTGGTCACGGCGATACCGGAGCCGAAGTCGATCAGCGAGTTGCCGTCCACGTCCTCCAGCACGCCACCGTTGGCACGGGACACGTACACCGGCAGGGTGGTGCCGACGCCGGCCGCCACCGCACCCAGCTTGCGGGCCTGCAGCTCCTGCGACTTCGGACCGGGGATCGCGGTGACCAGGCGGCGCTCCTGCGGGAGCGGCGTTGCGGCGCTCATGGGTTTCTCCAGACTTCTCGGCTCGGTGCTTCGCAGGCTACGGCGGGCCTCCCCGGCCGGGCATGCGCCACTCGGTAGCACTGCGCCGTCCGACTTGTCCGGCGCGGCCAGCGCGGGCGACGCGACTACCGGCGGCCCGCACTCCACTACATTGAGCGCGGGCGTGTCGCCGGGGCGGCGGCATGGGTATGGCGGCACCGACGGCGGTCGGGCCGGCGGGCGAGGGAGCGGGGCCGTACATGGGACCGGACGGGGCACAGAACCACGGCGAGCGGACCACCGCCACCCCCTTCACCCCCATGCCCCGCCCACGGCCCCCGGCCCAGCTCCCCTTCGACCTCCCCACCTGGGTCGCCGCCCCCCGCCCCGAAGCCGCCCCGGGCATCTTCCGCCAGGGGCACCGGCAGCTCGACCCCGAACGGGCGGAAGTGGCGAAGGTACCCACTGGGCCTTTGTTGTGGCGGGCGTTGTTGAACGTCGTTGCGACGGTCATCACCTACTACGTCGGCACCGTGGTGTTGATGTATGCGGCGGGGTTCTTCCTCCGCTGGTTCGACGGGACATCGCCGGAGCAGTTCGATGTGGTCCAAATACTCATCAATATCGTCACCATCGGCTGTGCGGCTGCGGTCTTCTGGCGGACAGGGCGATGGCAGGAGGTGGGACGGCGATTCCTCACCCGAGCAGGCTGGCGCCAGAACATCGCCCCGGTACTCGCCCGCGCTGTCACACACGAGGGGTCCGGGCCGGTCAAGTCCGTCGACGAGGCCGGGCCGCTGCCCACGGCCGATCCCTGGGCCGTTCAGCGAGTGAGTGGTGCCGTGGCGGCTGCTGAGCGGTTGGACCGAGCGATGGTGGGCGACGTCGACTTCGTGCGGATTCAGCGGGCCTGGGAATCGGCTCAGGCGGATCCCGCCTATGTTCCGGCTTTTGTGGAACAGGTGATGGAGCGGGGAGCGGCGGCGTTCAGCCACCCCTCGGAAAATCGCGACCTGCCTGGCCGCGCGGCCAGGCACGACCTGCTGCTGCAGCAGGTGCGGCTGGGCACGACGCAGGATGTGCCGAAGAATCCCCAGGTGTTTCGTGCCACGGGCTTTGCCCTGGACCCGACCGTGCTGGGCTCGTCACTTCTCGCCGTTGGCCCCGCTGGTACCGGCAAGACGACGAGGCTGGCCCGGCCGGCAGCTGAGGCGTTGTGCCTTCAAGCACTCGCGGGGACAGCCTGTGCCGTGGTGATCGGGGCCGCGGATTCCGAACTCGGCCCCGACTCCTGGTACGACGTGGTGATCGCACCGGGCGACCCGGGGAGCACCTATGGACTTGACCTTTACGGGGCCACTCAGGATCCCGACGAGGCCGCGGCCAGGTTGGCGGACGCGCTCCTTCCGGACGAACTGATCGCCCGGGCGGAGAGCGCCAGGATGGCCCTCCAGCAGGTTGTCGGGCCATTCCACGCGGCCTATGGCCGTTACCCCGGGGTGCACGAACTGCGATCGCTGCTTACGGGCGACGTGGACGCGACCAAGGCATTGACCAAGGCATTGCGGGAAGCCGGCCGACTCGCGACTTACGAACGCGATCTCGAACATCGCAGGCAGCAGCAGGGTCGGGCGGAGGACCCGGGAGCACTACTGGCCGACCGGTTGGCACTGCTGGACCGTCCAGCCTTCGAAGGCGCCTTCCTGACCGACGGTACCGGGCGGCCGCCTTTTGCAATGAGGGCCCTTGACCACCCGCTGCGAGTGCGGGTGAAGCTTCCTGAGCGCAGCCACCCGGAGGCGGCGCGGATCTTGTCCCGGCTGGTGGTCGGTCAGTTCGTCTTGGCGGCGATCTCCCGCCAGGACCGTTCACTGTTCGCCGGTCTGGTAGTGGACGACGCCTCCGCGGCTTTGGACGCCAATACCGTTCGTGGCCTGCAGCGGATGCGCGGAGCCAATGCCGGAGCAGTGCTGCTGCTCCGGACGTTGATGGACTTGCCGGAGGCACTTCGGGCCCCCTTGTTTGGCGCGGTCGGCTGTCGGATGGTCTTCCCCGGCATTGCGCCATGGGACGGGAAGTTCTTCTCCGAAGCCTGGGGTACTCACGTGATCCATGAACGGGTCGTCACGCATTCCCCGCAAACGGAGGGCGGTGCGGTTCGGCGGGCCGGGCGGTTGGGGCGGAAGGCGCTGTCGGGGACGACGGCGCAGACCGAGTCGGTGACGACGCGGGAAGTGGAGCGGTTGCGGTGGTCGCCGTCGGATCTGGCGCACGCGCTGCCGGCGGGGCACGCGGTGGTGTCACTGACGGCGGTGTCGGGGGAGCAGGTGCCACCGCTGCTGGTGGATCTGCGGGGGTGAAGTGGGGATGAAGCTCGCCTTCGAGGAGGATTCGGCAGTGCGGCTTGTCCGGGGCGTCCATAATGAGAGGAGGGAGTTCCCGAGAACCCTCAGCCCTCTTCTCGCCCGGCCGCAACGGCGCGGTCGGGTCGTTCCCCCGAAGGTGCCATGCCCCCCACACTTGCCTCCGTCGTTCGCAACACCTCGCTCCATCTGACGGTCCTCGCCGGTGCGGACCACCTGGAGCGGCCGGTCCGCTGGGTGCACACCAGCGAGCTGGACGACCCGACGCCGTTCCTGGAGGGTGGCGAGCTGCTGCTCACCACCGGTATCAAGCTGGGCCGGACCGCCGCCCGGTTGCAGGCGTACGTGCACCGTCTGGCGGACGCCGGGGTGGTGGGGCTGGGGCTCGGTGTCGGGTTGTCGCACGCCGAGGTGCCGCAGCCGCTGGTGGAGGCGGCCGCGCAGCGCGGGCTGCCGCTGTTGCGGGTGCCGGAGCCGACGCCGTTCATCGCGATCAGCAAGGTGGTCTCGGCGGCGCTGGCTGCGGAGCAGTACGAGGCGGTGACCACCAGCTTCGAGGCGCAGGAGGAACTGACCCGGGCGGCGCTGGGCAAGGACGGTACGACCGCGGTGGTGCGGCGCCTGGCGGCCCGGCTGGGTGGCTGGGCGGCGCTGTACGACGGGTCGGGTGCGCTGTCGGTGGTGGCGCCGGACTGGGCTGCGCGCCGCGCGGGCCGGCTGGCGGCCGAGGTGGACCGGCTGCGGCGGCGGCCGGCGCCGTCGAGTGCGGCTCTGCAGGGGCGGTCGCCGGGGATCGACACGGCGGACGAGGACTACGTGGTGGTCCAGTCGCTGGGTGCGGACCGGCGGGCGCGCGGGTTCCTGGCGGTGGGGACCG
The DNA here is from genome assembly GCF_036322525.1 of Streptomyces sp. BE20. Classification (NCBI taxonomy): domain Bacteria; kingdom Bacillati; phylum Actinomycetota; class Actinomycetes; order Kitasatosporales; family Streptomycetaceae; genus Streptomyces; species Streptomyces sp. BE20. The sequence continues at coordinate 21,031 of NZ_JAQYWW010000542.1, forward strand.
AGGACCGGATCACGCCGACCGAGCGTTACGTGCTGAACGCGGCGGTGGCGTTGCTGACGCTGACCCTGGAGCGGTCGCGGGAGCTGCGGCAGGCCGAGGAGAAGATGGGCGCGGCGCTGCTGCGGATGGTGCTGGCCGGCGAGGTGACGACCGCCCGGCAGGTGGCGGCGGGGCTGTTCGGCGGACTGCCGGAGGGGACGGTCCGGGTGCTGGTGGCCGGGGCCGGCCAGGGGGTGGACGCCGGGGAGGCGCTGGGCGAGCTGGGGGACCGGGCGGAGCAGGCCGGGGCGCGGGTGGCGGAGAAACTGCTGGTGGCGCGGGAGGAGGGGGCGCACGGGTCTCGGCTGATGGTGCTGGCGCTGGACAACGGCGCGGTGCACCGGGCGTGCCTGGGCACGGTGGAGGAGCACGAGGGCCTGTCGCTGGGCGTTTCGGCGCCGGCCGCGCTGGAGGACGCGGGGACGGCGCACGCGCAGGCGGAGCGGGCGCTGGCGGTGGCGTTGCGGGGTGGGCGGCGTTCGGTGGACCACGAGGAGGTCGGCGCGGGGTCGCTGCTGCCGCTGCTCGGGGAGGACGCCGTGACGGCTTTCGCGGAGGGCCTGTTGCGGCCGTTGCGCGATCACGACCGGACGGCGCGCGGTGATCTGGTGGCCTCGTTGCGGGCCTGGCTGTCCCGGCACGGGCAGTGGGACGCGGCGGCGGCCGATCTCGGTGTGCACCGGCACACGCTGCGGTACCGGATGCGGCGGGTCGAGGAGCTGCTCGGGCGGTCGCTGGACGACACGGACGTCCGGATGGAGCTCTGGCTGGCGCTTCGCTCGGGCGAGGAGTAGCCGCGGCGCCGCTGGACGCGGTGGAGTGGCCGCGGGGGTGAACGCTACGCCGTGGCCAATCCGGTCGGCGCGCCCCCGCCCCTACCCTCGATTCTGGCTCCACGTCCGTGGGGCCCTGAGGATGACGAGGGAAGGGCCGGTACCACGGTGACCACCACGTACGATTTCTGGCTGGCCGGCCGCCGGGCGAGCGGCGACGCCGACTTCGAGGTGCACAACAGCTGGGACGGCCGTCTGGTCGGCAAGGTGAGCATCCCCACCGAGGCGCAGGTCGAGGAGGCGCTGGACGCCGCCGTGGCCGCGCTGCCGGTGTTCGCCGCGACCCCCGCGCACGTGCGGTCCGCCGCGCTGGACCACGTGGCCCGGCGGCTGGCCGAGCGTACGGAGGAGATCGCCCAGCTGATCACCGCCGAGAACGGCAAGCCGATCAAGTGGGCCCGTGGTGAGGTCGGCCGCGCCGTCTCCGTCTTCCGCTGGGCCGCCGAGGAGGCCCGCCGCACCAACGGCGAGACCATGCGGCTGGACACCGACCCGGGCGGCGTGGGCCGTTTCGCGGTGGTGCGCCGCTTCCCGCGCGGTGTGGTGCTGGGCATCGCGCCGTTCAACTTCCCGCTGAACCTGGTGGCGCACAAGGTGGCCCCGGCGATCGCGGTCGGCGCGCCGATCATCCTCAAGCCGGCCCCGGCGACCCCGCTCTCCGCGATGGTGCTGGGCGAGATCCTGGCCGAGACCGACCTGCCGGCCGGTTCCTGGAGCGTTCTGCCGGTGCCGAACGACCGGATGCCGGCGCTGGTGCAGGACCCGCGCCTGCCGGTGATCTCGTTCACCGGTTCGGACACGGTCGGCTACCAGATCATGGACTCGGTGCCGCGCAAGCACACCACCCTGGAGCTGGGCGGCAACGCGGCGGCCGTGGTGCTCGCCGACTGGTCCTCCGAGGCGGACCTGGACTGGGCGGCCACCCGGATCGCGATGTTCGCGAACTACCAGGGCGGCCAGTCCTGCATCTCGGTGCAGCGGGTGATCGCCGACGCGTCCGTCTACGACGCGCTGGTGGAGAAGGTCGTCGCCAAGGTCGCGGCGCAGGTCACCGGTGACCCGAACGACGACGCGACCGACGTCGGTCCGCTGGTCGACGAGAACGCGGCCCGGCGGGTCGAGTCCTGGGTGGACGACGCGGTCGCCAAGGGGGCCAAGCTGCTCGTCGGCGGCACCCGTGAGGGCGCGACGTACGCCCCGACCGTGCTGGCGGAGATGCCGGCCGACGCGATCCTGGCCAAGGCCGAGGTGTTCGGCCCGGTCCTGTCGCTGCACCGGGTGGAGGGCACCGACGAGGCGTTCGCCGCCGTCAACGACTCGCTGTTCGGCCTGCAGGCGGGTGTGTTCACCCATGACCTGCAGACCGCCTTCCGGGCCCACCGGGAGCTGGAGGTCGGCGGTGTGATCATCGGCGACGCGCCGTCCTACCGCGCCGACCAGATGCCGTACGGGGGCGTCAAGGACTCCGGCGTCGGCCGTGAGGGCGTCAAGTACGCGATGGACGACTACACCGTCGAGAAGGTCATGGTCCTCACCGGTCTCGACCTCTGACTTGACCTGACCTGACTTGACCTGACGACCTGACCTGACCGACCGGTCCGGTCCGGACGTGCGAGGGGCCCGACAGCCTTGTGCTGTCGGGCCCCTCGCACGTCCGGGGAAGAAGGGGTAACGGCGTGGTCAGCCGCGGCCGGCGGCGGCGGCGACGGCCTCCGCGACGGTCGCGTCGCCGGCGGTCAGTTCGAGGGTCTGCCCGGCGGTCGCCGGTTCGTGCAGCAGGGCGGCGAGGACGGCGGCGACGTCCTGCCGGTCGATCGCGCCGCGGCCGGTCGAGGGGGCGAGCCGGACCAGGCCGGTGCCCGGGCCGTCGGTGAGCCGCCCGGGGCGCAGCACCGTCCAGTCCAGCGCGGTGCGCGTCCGGACGGCGTCGTCGGCGGCGCCCTTGGCCCGCAGGTAGGTCTCGAAGACCTCGTCGTCGGGGTACGCCGCCCCGGCGTCGGCGCCCATCGAGGAGACGATCAGGTAGCGGCGGACGCCCGCGAGTTCGGCGGCGTCGGCGAGCAGGACGGCGGCGTCCCGGTCGACGGTGAGTTTGCGGTCGGCTCCGCTGCCCGGTCCGGCGCCGGCCGCGAAGACCACCGCGTCGGCGCCGGTGAGCAGGTCGGCGAGGGCGGCGGGGGTGGCGGTCTCCAGGTCGAGCAGCAGGGGTTCGGCCCCGGCGGCGGCCAGGTCCTCGGCCTGTTCGGGGCGGCGGATGATGCCGGCGGGCCGGTCGCCGTGGTCGGCGAGCAGCCGTTCGAGCCGGAGCGCGATCTGTCCGTGGCCTCCGGCGATGACGGTACGCATGGTTCCGACGGTAGCCCGGGAGCCCGTCCGGTGCCCGGGGAGCCGTCGGGGGGATCCCCGGGCGGCCGGGAGCTCCGGAGCCGCGCGGGGACGGCCCGGCGTCCGGGGGAGACGGCCGGGCAGGACACAATGGGCGCATGACTTCGCTCGCCCACCCGCAGCTGCGGTTCACCCCCGAGGTGAACGACCCCTCCGGCCCCCGGGAGCTGGTGATCCTCGGTTCCACCGGTTCGATCGGTACCCAGGCCATCGACGTGGTGCGCCGCAACCCGGACCGGTTCCGGGTGGTCGCCCTGTCGGCGGCCGGCGGCCGGGTGGAACTGCTCGCCGAGCAGGCCCTGGAGCTGGGCGTGCACACCGTGGCGGTGGCCGATCCGGCGGCCGAGCCGGCGCTGCGCGAGGCCCTGGCCGCGAAGGCGGCGGGCCGTCCGCTGCCGGCCGTGCTGGCCGGTCCGGACGCGGCGACCGAGCTGGCGGGCGTGGAGTGCCACTCGGTGCTGAACGGCATCACCGGTTCGATCGGCCTGCGTCCGACGCTGGCGGCGCTGCGGGCCGGCCGGGTGCTGGTGCTGGCCAACAAGGAGTCGCTGATCGTCGGCGGTCCGCTGGTGAAGGCGGTGGCCCGGCCGGGTCAGATCGTCCCGGTGGACTCCGAGCACGCCGCGCTGTTCCAGGCGCTGGCCGGCGGCACCCGGGCGGAGGTCCGCAAGCTGGTGGTGACGGCGAGCGGCGGTCCGTTCCGCAGCCGCAGCCGTGCGGAGCTGGCGGGTGTCACCCCGTCGGAGGCGCTGGCGCACCCGACCTGGGCGATGGGCCCGGTCGTCACGATCAACTCGGCCACCCTGGTGAACAAGGGCCTGGAGGTGATCGAGGCGCACCTGCTGTACGACGTGCCGTTCGACCGGATCGAGGTCGTGGTCCACCCGCAGTCGGTCGTCCACTCGATGGTGGAGTTCACGGACGGTTCCACGCTGGCCCAGGCGAGCCCGCCGGACATGCGGATGCCGATCGCGCTGGGCCTGGGCTGGCCGGACCGGGTGCCGGACGCGGCGTCGGCCTGTGACTGGACCAAGGCGTCGACCTGGGAGTTCTTCCCGCTGGACGACGAGGCCTTCCCGGCGGTCGAGCTGGCCCGCGAGGTGGGGACGCTGGGCGGGACGGCCCCGGCGGTCTTCAACGCGGCGAACGAGGAGTGTGTGGAGGCCTTCCTGGGCGGCCGTCTCGCCTTCACCGGAATCGTGGACACTGTTGCGAAGGTCGTGGCGGAGCACGGACAGTACGACGGTGGACGGCCGGCGACGGGAACTTCGCTGACGGTCGAGGACGTCCTGCACGCGGAGGACTGGGCGCGCGCCCGGGCCCGCGAGCTGGCGGCCGGCTGACGCCGGTCTCCGGACCGGACCCGGGTGACGGGCCGACCGGGACGACCGGTACGACGACAGGATGAGCGGAGTGGCATGACGGAGGAGCAGCAGTGGCAACGGTGATGACGGTGGTCGGCATCCTGGTCTTCGCACTGGGGCTGCTGTTCTCGATCGCCTGGCACGAGCTCGGCCACCTCTCCACGGCCAAGCTGTTCGGCATCCGCGTGCCGCAGTACATGGTCGGCTTCGGCCCGACGATCTGGTCGCGGCGCAGGGGCGAGACCGAGTACGGCCTCAAGGCGGTTCCGCTGGGCGGGTACATCCGGATGATCGGGATGTTCCCGCCCGGTGCGGACGGGCGGATCACCCAGCGCAGTACCTCGCCCTGGCGGACGATGATCGAGGACGCCCGGGAGGCCTCGTACGAGGAGGTCAAGGAGGGCGACGAGACGCGGCTCTTCTACACGCGCAAGCCGTGGAAGCGCGTGATCGTGATGTTCGCCGGCCCGTTCATGAACCTGATCCTGGCCTTCGGGCTCTTCCTGACGGTGATGATGGGCTTCGGCGTACCGATGTCCGTGCCGACCATCGGCACCGTCTCGGAGTGCGTGGTGAAGGCGGGGCAGCCCACCGACACCTGCCCGGCGGACGCGCTGCCGGCGCCGGCGTTCCAGGCGGGGCTGAAGCCGGGGGACAAGGTGATCTCCTTCGACGGCAACCGGATCACCGACTACGAACAGCTCCAGGCCGACATCCGGAAGTCGGCGGACAAGCGGGTGGAGCTGGTGGTGGAGCGGGACGGCGAGGAGCTGACCCTGAACCCCACCATCGCCGTCAACGACGTGCAGAAGTACGACGCCGAGGGCCTGCCGGTCAAGGGCGAGACGGTGCGGGCCGGCTTCCTCGGCTTCACGCCGGCCTCCGGCATCGTCCGGTTGGGCTTCGGGCAGTCCCTCGACCGGATGTACGACATGGCGGAGAACGGGGTGGAGTCGCTGGCGGCGCTGCCCGGCAAGGTCCCCGGTCTCTGGCACTCGGTGGTGGACGGGACGCCGCGCGAGGTCGATTCGCCGATCGGCATGGTCGGGGCGGCGCGGGTGAGTGGTGAGGTGTTCGCGCTCGACATCCCGGGCACCCAGCGGGTCGCCTACTTCGTGAACCTGCTCGCCGGGATCAACCTGTCGCTCTTCCTCTTCAACATGCTGCCGCTGCTGCCGCTGGACGGCGGTCACATCGCGGGCGCGGTCTGGGAGTCGATCCGCCGCCGGTTCGCACAGGTGTTCCGGCGGCCCGACCCGGGTCCGTTCGACGTGGCCCGGCTGATGCCGCTGGCCTACGTCGTGGCCAGCGTGTTCATCGGGTTCACTCTGCTGGTGCTGGTCGCCGACCTGGTGAACCCGGTCAAGATCAGTTAACCCGCCGGGACCGGTGGTGCACGGGTGCCGGTCCCGGTGCCGTACCGTTGGAGCCCGGGTGTGCGATCGTCGGCGCGCCCGGGTTCGGCCGTCTTCGACCGGGCCGACCACACCTCAACCCCGGGGAACCCTGCGCACATGACCGCGATCTCGCTCGGTATTCCGTCTCTGCCGCTCAAGCCGCTCGCCAAGCGCCGTGTCTCCCGTCAGATCATGGTCGGCAACGTACCGGTCGGTGGCGACGCTCCCGTCTCGGTGCAGTCCATGACCACCACCCTGACCTCGGACATCAACGCCACGCTGCAGCAGATCGCGGAGCTGACCGCCTCCGGCTGCCAGATCGTACGGGTCGCCGTCCCGTCGCAGGACGACGCGGACGCCCTGCCGATCATCGCCAGGAAGTCGCAGATCCCGGTGATCGCCGACATCCACTTCCAGCCGAAGTACGTCTTCGCCGCGATCGACGCCGGCTGTGCGGCGGTGCGGGTCAACCCGGGCAACATCAAGGCGTTCGACGACAAGGTCGGCGAGATCGCCAAGGCCGCCGGGGCCGCCGGCGTGCCGATCCGGATCGGCGTCAACGCCGGCTCGCTCGACAAGCGCCTGCTGGAGAAGTACGGCCGGGCCACCCCCGAGGCGCTGGTCGAGTCCGCGCTCTGGGAGTGCTCGCTCTTCGAGGAGCACGACTTCCGCGACATCAAGATCTCGGTCAAGCACAACGACCCGGTCGTGATGATCAACGCCTACCGCCAGCTCGCGGCCGCCTGCGACTACCCGCTGCACCTCGGCGTCACCGAGGCCGGCCCCGCCTTCCAGGGCACCATCAAGTCCGCGGTCGCGTTCGGTGCGCTGCTCGCCGAGGGCATCGGCGACACCATCCGGGTCTCGCTGTCCGCCCCGCCGGCCGAGGAGATCAAGGTCGGCAACCAGATCCTGGAGTCCCTCGGCCTGCGCGAGCGCGGCCTGGAGATCGTCTCCTGCCCGTCCTGCGGCCGCGCCCAGGTGGACGTCTACAAGCTCGCCGAGGAGGTCACCGCCGGCCTGGAGGGCATGGAGGTGCCGCTGCGCGTCGCCGTCATGGGCTGCGTCGTCAACGGTCCGGGCGAGGCCCGCGAGGCCGACCTCGGCGTCGCCTCCGGCAACGGCAAGGGCCAGATCTTCGTCAAGGGCGAGGTCATCAAGACCGTCCCCGAGTCGAAGATCGTGGAGACCCTGATCGAGGAGGCCCTCAAGCTCGCCGAGCAGATGCAGGCCGCGGGCGTCGAGTCCGGTGCGCCGACCGTCATCGCCGGAGAGTGACCGGCCCTGGTGCCCGGTAGTTCGCCGTTCTTCCGGAAGCGGGGCCGTCCGTGCGCGGACGGCCCCGCGGCCGTAGCCGGGTGGGGCCGGGGAGTAGGGTGCGGCCAGAGTCGTCTCAGTAAGGTGCTGTCTCGATGCTCGATCGAGGTGTGATGCTCCCCAGCTCGTTCCAGGCCGCCCGCGCCCTGGCGACCACTCGCGTACTGGAGCCGTCGGACCTCGCCGACGCTCTCGCGGTGCTCCGCCGGGACCCGGTCGCCAACGCCTTCGTCGCCACCCGGGTGGAGACGGTCGGCCTCGATCCCTGGCGCCTCGGCGGCGAGATGTGGGGCTGGTACGACGAGCGCGGCGAACTCGACGCGCTCTGCTACGCCGGGGCCAACCTCGTGCTGGTCGAAGCCGGACCGCAGGCCGTCCAGGCGTTCGCCGAGCGGGCCCGCCGCCAGGGCCGCCGCTGCTCCTCCGTCGTCGGCCCGGCCGGCCCCACCGCCGCCCTCTGGGCCCTGCTGGAGCGCAGCTGGGGCCCGGCCCGGGAGGTCCGTGCCCACCAGCCGCTGCTGGCCACGGCCGTGCCGTCCGCCGAGATCGCCCCCGACCCGCTGGTGCGGCGGGTGCGGCGGGACGAGGTCGAGACGCTGATGCCGGCCTGCGTGGCGATGTTCACGGAGGAGGTCGGCGTCTCCCCGCTGGCCGGTGACGGCGGGCTGCTCTACCAGGCCCGGGTCGGTGAACTCGTCGCCTCGGGACGCTCCTTCGCCCGCTTCGACGAGGACGGCGAGGTGGTGTTCAAGGCCGAGATCGGAGCGGTCACCGAGGGCGCCTGCCAGATTCAGGGCGTCTGGGTGGCCCCCGGGCACCGCGGTCGCGGCCACTCCGAGACGGGTATGGCGGCCGTCCTCGACATCGCCCTGCGCGAGATCGCCCCGGTCGCCTCGCTCTACGTCAACGACTACAACCTGCGGGCCCGCGCGGCCTACCGCCGGGTCGGCTTCCGCGAGGTCGGCGCGTTCATGAGCGTGCTGTTCTGACCGGCGCCGTGGCACCGGGAACCGCCCGGCGGACCGGCGTCCCCGACCCGGCCCGCGCGCGGGCCGGACGGGTAGTAACGTCCGGGTCATGGATCAGCTGACCGGGGTGACGATCGAGGCCATCGACCTTGCGGCGTGGGCTCCGCAGGCGCTCGATGTCCAGGCTGTGGCGTTCGGGCTGACGCCCGAGGAGGTCATGGTCCGGCTGCACATCGTCGGCCGGCACGCGCAGCAGCCCGGGGTCGTCGCGCTGGGCGCGCTGAGCGGCGGCCGGCTGGTCGGCTTCGGGTACGGCATGCCCAACCGGCGCGAGCACTGGTGGAGTTCGGTGATCGAGCCCTACCTGGTCGCCCGGGGCCACGGCGACTGGCTGGACGGGGTGTTCGCCATCACCGAGCTGCACGTGCTGCCGGAGTTCCAGGGCCGCGGCGTCGGCTCCGCGCTGATCCGCACCCTCTGCGAGCGGTCCGGGCTGGACCGCAGCATCCTCTCCGCGATCGACGCCGAGACGCCCGCCCGCCGGCTCTACCGCGCGCTCGGCTACCGGGACCTCGCCCGAGCGGTGCACTTCCCGAACACCGACCGGCTCTATGCGGTGATGGGCGCCCGGCTGCCGTTGCAGGCACCGACCGGATCGGCTCAGAGCGCGCCCGCGAACTCCAGGTAGAGCTCGGCGTCCGGCCGGCGGTCGGCCGCCAGGGCTCCCAGCCCCAGTTCGACGGCACGCACGAGGGTCCAGCCGCGCAGCCGCTCCCGGTCGACCTCCAGCGCGTCGGCGAGCTGGTGCAGCCGGCGCCGGACGGCGGCCGGCACGCCCGGCGAGCCGATCAGGGTGTCCGCCCGGTCCAGCGTCAGCCGGGCCAGGTCGTAGGCGCGTTCGCCGGCCAGTGGCCGCGGGTCGATCGTCAGCCAGGGGGCCCGGTCGGCGGCGAGCACGTTGCCGTGGTGGAAGTCGCCGTGCAGCAGGAACTCCTCGGTGGCCGAGGCGGTCAGCCCTTCGGCGGTCTCCAGCGCCTCGGTGACGAGGGTGTCGGCCTCCCCGGCGCCGGGCAGCCCGCGGTGCCGGTGCAGGGCCTCGGTGGTGCCCGCCGTCCGGTCGGCGAGCAGCGGGAAGGGGTGGCCCTCGGGGAGCGGCACCCAGAGCCGGTGCAGCAGGCTGGTCGCCTCCAGCATCGCCTTCGGTTCGGCCAGCGAGCGGAGCGGGATCTCGCCGTGCAGCCGCTCCAGCAGGAGCACCCCCTCGGCGGGGTCGGCCTCCAGCAGCAGGACGGCGCCGCGGCCGGCCCACACGGCGAGGGCGTCGGGTTCGCGGGCGGTCTCGGGGGTCCGGAGACCGATCTTGAGGACGGCGGGGGAGAGGTCGTCGCGGTGGACGTAGGCGACCAGGCTCAGGCTGCCGCCCGGGTCGAGGATCCGCTCCAGCGTGAGGTCCCGGCGGGCGAGTTGCGCCGCCACCCGGTCGGGCAGCTCCGCCACCCAGCGCCGTCCCTCCTCGCCCCGGCCGGCGACGACGCTCCGCGCCAGCCACGCGGGGACGGTGATCTGCCCTGGTGCTGCCGACATGCTGGCCTTCCGGTAGCCGTTCCCCCGTGGTGTTACCCGTCCATTGTCGACCATGGGGCCGAAACCGCAGGTCAGTGATGCGGGCGGGGGCGGGCCGGAGCCGTCCGGGCGGCGGTGAAGGCGCAGGTCGGCGGGGGTGGGGCGACGCACGGCGGCGTGCGGCGGGGACAGGTGGGGACAGGCGGGGGACGGGCCCGGACGACGGGGCGGGTCAGGCGGTGGGCGAGGCCGCCTCGGTCGGGGAGGCGTTCCCGGGGGTCGTCGGGGACGCGGTGCCGGCGGTCTCGGGGATGCCGGGGAACGCCGTGGGCGCGGCGCCCCAGCGACGGGCGCGGAGGGCGCACTCGCGCAGCGCGTCGGTGGCGGTGGCCCGCCGGGGGGTGGCGACGGCGGCGACCAGGTCGGCGTAGACGCCGGCGAGCCGGGTCTCGACGTGGGCGGCCAGCCGGGCGGCGCCCGCCGCGTCGGTGACGGCGAACGGCAGCTGGTAGCCGGCCGCCGCGGCACTCGGGGTGGCACCGGCCGCGCCGAGCAGCCGCTGCCAGGCGTCCCGCCGGGCCTGGTGTGCGGCGAGCGCGGTACGGGCGTCGGCGCGCTGCTGGTCGTCGGGCAGGCGGGCGCCGACGACGCCGTAGCCGTAGATCGCGGCGTGCTCGGCGCCGAGCGCGGTCTGGAACGCGGCGACCGCCTCGGTGGCGACGGGCGTGCCGGAAGCCGTCGCGGCGGGTTCGGGGCTGCCGGACCCGGTCGCGGCGGACCCGGTGGGCGGGTCGGTCGGCGCCGGGGCCGGGACGGTCGGCGGAGGGGTGTCCCCGAGGGCGACGGCGTGCAGCACCCCGGCCGTGGAGACCGAGGCGAGCAGCCGGGCCAGCTGCGGGGAGGCGGCGCCGAGGTCGGCCAGCCTGGCCTGGGCGGTCTGCCGCTCCAGCGAGGCGAGCGCGGCGGCGCTGGTCACGGCGGTGCCGGCGGTGCCCGTGGTGCCGGTCGCACCGGGGGAGACGGAGGAGGCGGAGGCGGACGCCGTGGGAACGGCGGACCCGGAACCGGACGGGCCGGACGGACTGGACGAGGTCTCCGGCAGTCCGGCGGCCAGCGCGGCCCGGTGCTGGACGACCTCGGCGCGCAACGGCTGGAGCTGCGCCGCCTGCCCGGCGCCGGGCCCGGCGAGCAGCGCGTCGTACCCGGCGAGCAGCGCGTCGGTGGCGGCGACGGCGCGCAGCCGGACGGGCTCGTCCGGGTCGGGGCGGCGGTGCTCGCCGGCGGTGCCGCCGGTACCGGCGTCCGGCCCGTCCGTACAGGCGGTGAGGGCTCCGCCGGCGGCGAGGAGCAGCCCGAGGGCCAGGAAGGTCCGTCGGCTGGGCGGCTGCATCGGCGTCACTCCGGGGCGTGTACGGGAGGACGGCCTGCCCGCCTGCCCTCGTTGGCGTGAATGATTACAGAATCCTCACGTCCCCGGGCGGGGATTGCGTTGCCGGTCGGGGCGCGGGGCCGGTGTGACCTTGCTCGCACCGGGTGCGGGCCGGGCGGGCGCACGGGTCCGGAATCGGTGGTTGGGCGCTTCACCGGTTACGCTTTGGGCCGAGCTGCCGAGACCCGGCGTGCGCCGGACCGGCGCCCGGGAAGGCGGCGCGCCCTTCCGACAACAGCACACGCGGCCGAGGAGTCCACCCGGATGAGCACCACCCACACCGACCGGCTGCGTGCGTTGCTGGAGCCGCTGGCCGCGCAGGCGGGCCTGGACCTGGAGGACGTGAAGGTCACCCAGGCGGGCAACCGCCGGCAGGTCCAGATCGACGTGGACGCCGACGGCGGCGTGGACCTGGACGCCATCGCGGAGTTCAGCCGCGTGGTCGGCGAGGCCCTGGACGAGTCGGACGTGATGGGCGCCGGCGCGTACGTGCTGGAGGTCGGTTCGCCGGGTGCGGAGCGTCCGCTGGGCGCACCGCGGCACTGGATCCGCGCCGAGGGCCGACTGGCCAAGATCAACCTGGTCGACGGCGGGGAGATCGTCGCCCGGGTGCTGTCGGCCGACGAGGACGGCGCACTGGTCGAGGTGCAGCCCGTGAAGGGCCGCGGCCGGCCCAAGGAGCGCCGTCTGGAGTACACCGAGGTCGACCGGGCGCGCGTCCAGGTGGAGTTCAACCGCAAGGACGAGCAGCTTCTCGACGAGACCCCGGATTTCGCGGACGACGCGGACGACGCCCTGGCGGGCGACTCCTCGGAGGAGGGGGACGACGGTGCGCAGTGACGACCTTCGCACCGACCGCACCATGATGAACGTGACGAAAGACGAGGAGGCGTAGCCGTGGACATCGACATGAGTGCCCTGCGCGCGCTGAGCAGCGAGAAGAACATCCCCTTCGACCTGGTGGTCGAGTCGATCGAGTCGGCCCTCCTCACCGCGTACCACCGCACCGAGGGCTCGCGCCGCCGGGCCCGGGTCGACCTGGACCGCAGGTCCGGCCACGTGACCGTGTGGGCCACCGAGGACCCGGCGGAGCTGGACGAGGGCGTCGAGCCCAAGGAGTTCGACGACACCCCGAACGGCTTCGGCCGGATCGCGTCCAGCATCGGCATGCAGGTGATGCTGCAGCGGCTGCGCGACGCCGCCGACGACCAGACGTTCGGTGAGTACGCCGGCAAGGAGGGCGACATCGTCACCGGTGTTGTCCAGCAGGGCAACGACCCGAAGAACGTGCTGGTCGACATCGGCAAGCTGGAGGCCATCCTGCCGCCGCAGGAGCAGGTCCCGGGCGAGGACTACCGGCACGGCACCCGACTCAAGTGCTACGTCGTGGCGGTCCGCCGGGGCGTCCGCGGTGCGTCGGTGACGCTGTCCCGGACCCACCCGAGCCTGGTCAAGAAGCTGTTCGCGCTGGAGGTCCCGGAGATCGCGGACGGCAGCGTGGAGATCGCGGCGATCGCCCGCGAGGCCGGCCACCGCACCAAGATCGCGGTCTGGTCGCGCCGCCAGGGCCTGAACGCCAAGGGCGCCTGCATCGGCCCGATGGGCTCCCGGGTGCGCGCGGTGATGGGCGAGCTGCACGGCGAGAAGATCGACATCGTCGACTGGTCGGAGGACCCGCGCGAGATGGTCGCCGCCGCGCTGTCCCCCGCGCGGGTGACGAGCGTGGAGATCGTGGACCTCCAGCAGCGCTCCGCACGGGTGATCGTGCCGGACTACCAGCTGTCGCTGGCGATCGGCAAGGAAGGGCAGAACGCCCGCCTCGCCGCCCGTCTCACCGGCTGGCGGATCGACATCCGTCCGGACACCGAGGGCCAGCCCGAGGGCCGTTCCGAGGCCGGCGACCGGGCCGGTGACTGACCGCGGTTCTGCCGGCGGGTCGGTGCCGCACGAGCCCCCTGCGGATCCTCCCCGGATCGGCGGGGCGGCGCCATGTCCCTCCGGAGGGGTAGACTTGCCTTCGTCTGGCCGGACGCACGTCCGAGCACGCCCGGAACGCACCTGCGTGGGCTGCCGAAAGCGCGCGGCCAAGCACCTGCTGTTGCGTGTCACGGCGGTCGAGGGCGTCTGCGTCCCCGATCCCCGTGGCGCACTGCCGGGCCGGGGCGCTCACCTGCACCCCGAACCGGCCTGCCTCGACCTCGCGGTCCGCAGACGGGCGTTCCCCCGGGCCTTCCGGCTCCAGGGCACGCTCGACACCGAGCGGATCCGCGAGTACCTCGGGGAACGGGCGGGCGACACCCCGGAGCCCTGAGCTTCCCAGGCCAGGTCCGGTGGGGCACCCCCTCGTCACGGCCGCCGCTCGCGCGGCGGAGAACCACCGCAACAAGCACGGCGGGCGGGCAGCCGCACGCCGTGCCACCAGTCAGGTACCTCGCGATGTGGAAGTAGGTCGAGATTGCGATGAGCACTCGATGAGTACGCGATGAGTACGCGATGGGTACGCCCATGAAGTAGCGACGGTCCGGCGGACGAGACACCCCGGACTCATAGATCAGGAGTGAAGTGGCTAAGGTCCGGGTTTACGAACTCGCCAAGGAGCTCGGTTTGGAGAGCAAGGCCGTGATGGCCAAGCTCACCGAGTTGGGTGAGTTCGTCCGTTCGGCGTCCTCGACCATCGAGGCGCCGGTCGTACGCAAGTTGACTGACGCGCTGGGAGTGGCCCCCACCGGTGGGGGCTCCGCTGCCAAGCCGGGCCCGCGGAAGCCCGCGGCGCCCCAGCCCACCGGTGGCGCCGCCGCCGGTGCGGCCGCACCCAGGCCGGGTGGGCCCACCCCGGGACCGCGCCCTGCCGCGACCCCGGGTCCCCGTCCGGCCCCGGCCGCCGCGGCTCCCGCCGCCCCGGCCGCCCCCGCAACCCCCGCCGCCGCGCCCAAGCCGGCCGGCGCCCCCGCTCCGGGCCCGCGCCCGGCGCGTCCGGCCGCTCCCGCGGCCCCGGCCGCCCCGGCGGCCGAGTTCTCCTCGCCCGCCCCGGTGTCCGGCGAGACCCAGGCCCCGCGCCCGGCCTCGCAGGCCCCGCAGGCCCCGCGTTCGGCGGGTGCCCCGGCCGGTGGCGGCAGCGCCCCCGCCGGTGGCAGCGCCCGTCCGGGCCCGCGTCCGGCCGGCCCGCGTCCGGGCAACAACCCGTTCACCTCGGGCAGTGCGACCGGCATGGCCCGCCCCGGTGACCGTCGTCCGGCCGCGCCCGGTGCGCGTCCGGCCGGTCCGGGTGGACAGGGCGGCGACCGTCCGCGTCCCGGTGGCGACCGTCCGGCCCGTCCGGGTGCCGGTGCTCCCGGTGGTGGCGCTCCTCGTCCGGGTGGCGACCGTCCGCAGCGTCCCGGTGGCGCTCCCGGTGCCGGTGGCGCCCCGCGCCCCGGTGGCGACCGTCCGCAGCGTCCCGGTGGCGCTCCCGGTGCCCCGGGTGCCGGTGCCCCCCGTCCGGGTGGCGCCCCGCGTCCCGACGGCATGCCGCGTCCGGCCGGCCCGCGTCCGACCCCGTCGGGCATGCCGCGTCCGAACCCGGGCATGATGCCGCAGCGTCCGGCCGGTCCGGGCCCGCGTCCCGGCCCCGGTGGCCGTGGTCCGGGTGGCCCCGGTGGCCGTCCGGGTGGTCCGGGTGGTGCCGGTGGCGCCCGTCCCGGTTTCGCCGGTCGTCCGGCAGGTCCGGGCTCGCGTCCGGCGGGTGGCGGCTTCGGCGGCCCCCGTCCCGGTGGCGGTGCCCCGGGTGGCGGCGGCGGTTTCGGCCCGCGTCCGGGTGGCTTCGGCGGCCGTCCCGGTGGCCCGGGTGCCCGCGGTGGCACGCAGGGTGCCTTCGGCCGTGGCCCCGGTGGCCGTCCGGCC
The DNA here is from genome assembly GCF_036322525.1 of Streptomyces sp. BE20. Lineage (NCBI taxonomy): Bacteria > Bacillati > Actinomycetota > Actinomycetes > Kitasatosporales > Streptomycetaceae > Streptomyces > Streptomyces sp. BE20. The sequence continues at coordinate 36,205 of NZ_JAQYWW010000542.1, forward strand.
CGTGGTCGCAAGTCGAAGCGGGCGAAGCGCCAGGAGTACGAGGCCATGCAGGCCCCGTCCGTCGGCGGTGTGATGCTGCCTCGCGGCAACGGTCAGACCGTTCGCCTGTCGAGCGGCGCCTCGCTGATGGACTTCGCGGAGAAGATCAACGCCAACCCGGCCGCGCTCGTCTCCGTCATGTTCAACCTCGGTGAGATGGTCACCGCGACCCAGTCGGTCTCCGACGCCACGCTGCAGCTGCTGGCGGACGAGATGGGCTTCGTCCTGGAGATCGTCAGCCGGGACGACGAGGACCGCGAGCTGCTGGAGTCGTTCGACATCGACTTCGGTGCCGACGAGGGCGACGAGGACCAGCTGGCCGCGCGCCCGCCGGTCGTCACCGTCATGGGTCACGTCGACCACGGTAAGACCCGACTGCTGGACGCGATCCGCAAGTCGAACGTGGTGGCCGGCGAGGCCGGTGGCATCACCCAGCACATCGGTGCCTACCAGGTGGCGACGACGGTGAACGGCGAAGAGCGCCCGATCACCTTCCTCGACACCCCGGGTCACGAGGCGTTCTCCGCCATGCGTGCCCGTGGTGCCAAGTCCACCGACATCGCGATCCTGGTGGTCGCGGCCAACGACGGTGTCATGCCGCAGACGGTCGAGGCGCTCAACCACGCCAAGGCCGCGGGTGTGCCGATCGTGGTCGCCGTCAACAAGATCGACGTCGACGGCGCCGACCCGACCAAGGTCCGCGGTCAGCTGACCGAGTTCGGCCTGGTGGCCGAGGAGTACGGCGGCGACACCATGTTCGTCGACATCTCCGCGCGCCAGGGTCTCAACATCGACCAGCTGCTGGAGGCCGTGGTCCTCACCGCGGACGCCTCGCTCGACCTGCGGGCCAACCCCGACCAGGACGCGCAGGGTATCGCCATCGAGGCCCACCTCGACAAGGGCCGCGGCGCCATGGCGACCGTGCTCGTGCAGCGCGGTACCCTCCGCGTCGGCGACTCGATCGTGGTCGGCGACGCCTACGGCCGCGTCCGCGCGATGCTGGACGAGAACGGCAACAGCGTCGCCGAGGCCGGCCCGTCCCGCCCGGTGCTGCTGCTCGGTCTGACCTCGGTGCCCCGCGCCGGCGACAGCTTCATCGTCGTCGACGAGGACCGCACCGCCCGCCAGATCGCCGAGAAGCGCTCGGCCCGTGACCGCAACGCCGCCTTCGCGCAGCGTCGGGTCCGGGTGTCCCTGGAGGACCTGGACAAGGCCATCGCCGCCGGCTCCATCGAGCAGCTCAACCTCATCATCAAGGGTGACGTCTCCGGTTCGGTCGAGGCTCTTGAGGACGCCCTCGTCAAGCTGGACGTCGGCGAGGAGGTCGAGCTCCGGGTCCTGCACCGCGGTGTGGGTGCCATCACCGAGTCCGACGTGGACCTGGCGATGGGCTCGGACGCCATCATCATCGGCTTCAACGTGCGCGCGGAGGGTCGTGCGCGCGCCGCGGCCGACAAGGAAGGCGTGGACGTCCGGTACTACTCGGTCATCTACCAGGCGATCGAGGAGATCGAGAACGCCCTCAAGGGCATGCTCAAGCCGGAGTACGAGGAGGTTCGCCTCGGCTCCGCGGAGATCCGCGAGGTGTTCCGCTCCTCCAAGTTCGGCAACATCGCCGGTGTCCTGGTCCGCGAGGGCCTGCTGCGCCGCAACGCCAAGGCCCGCCTCATCCGCGACGGCAAGGTCGTGGCGGAGAGCCTCACCATCGAGGGTCTGCGCCGCTTCAAGGACGACGCGACCGAGGTCCGCGAGGGCTTCGAGGCCGGTGTCACGCTCGGTTCGTTCAACGACATCAAGGTCGAGGACGTCATCGAGACCTACGAGATGCGCGAGAAGCCGCGCGCGTAAGCGAGTGGTGTCCGGGGCCGGTCGGCGGGTGGAATTCCCGTCGACCGGCCCCGGTCTCGCTGTGTAGGGTCCTCGTAGACCAGCCCGCTCCCGGGCTGTCACCGAGGCCTTCAGGTCGGCTGGACCTGTCACACATGTTCGTGGGAACACTCACCTTCGACCTGCTGCTGGGCGACGTCCACTCGCTCAAGGAGAAACGGTCGATCGTACGGCCCATCGTGGCCGAACTGCAGCGCAAGTACAGCGTGTGCGCTGCCGAGACCGGGAACCAGGATCTGCACCGCAGGGCCGAGATCGGCCTCGCGGTGGTGTCCGGCGAAGCCGGGTACGTCACCGAGATCCTGGACAGCTGTGAGCGGTTGGTCGCCGGCCGCCCCGAGGTTCAGCTGCTCTCCGCCAGGAGGCGCTACCACAACGACGACGACGAATGAGATCTGCGGAGCAGACCGGCGCGAGTCGCCGTTCTCACACAGATCAGGACCGAGAGCGCCCACAAGGCTGGGCGCGGGCCGGTACTTTGGGGCTGGGGCCCCGACGGGCGCGCAACATGCCCGACCACCCGGCCCACTGCACGAGGAGGCAACGTGACCGACACCGCAAGGGCGCGCAAGCTCGCCGACCGCATCCAGGTGGTCGTCGCCCAGACCCTGGAACGGCGGATCAAGGACCCCCGGCTGGGGTTCGTGACCATCACCGACGCACGGGTGACCGGCGACCTGCGCGAGGCCACCGTCTTCTACACCGTCTACGGTGACGACACCGAGCGCGAGGCCACGGCCGCCGCGCTGGAGAGCGCCAAGGGCGTGCTCCGCTCCGAGGTCGGCAAGCAGACCGGGGTGCGCTTCACCCCGACGCTGACCTTCATCGCGGACGCACTGCCGGAGAACGCCCGGAACATCGACGACCTGCTCGACCGGGCCAGGGCCATCGACGCGGCGGTGCGCACCACCGCCGCGGGCGCGGTCTACGCCGGTGACGCGGACCCGTACAAGGTTCCGGCGTCCGAGCGTGACGACGAGGACGAGTAGTCATGGCGGGTGAGCCGGCGGAGGCCGGTTCGACAACCGGTACGGCCACGGCCGGTACGGCCACGGGGGCATCCTCCACCGACACGGTGGAGGGTGCCCTCGCGGTGCTTCCGGGACCGCGTGCCGAGGAGAGCGGTTTCGAGCTGGTGTGGCAGCAGGTGGTCGCGGAGATCGGGCGGGCCCGCTCCGTCGACCTGATCTGCCACATCTGCCCGGACGGCGACGCGCTCGGTTCCGCCCTGGCGGCCGGGCTGGCGCTGCGCGGCCTCGGCAAGGAGGTGCGGGTCTCCTTCGGTGACGACCCGCAGGTCGTGCCCGAGTCGCTGGCCTTCCTGCCCGGCCGGGAACTGATCGTGCCGGCCTCCGAGGTGCCCGAGGCCCCGGACCTGGTGCTCTGCTTCGACGTCGCCGCGGAGAGCCGGCTGGGGCTGCTGCACGGGAAGGCCTTCGCGGCGCCCGTGCTGGTGGTCTTCGACCACCACGCCTCCAACCCCGGGTTCGGCACCCACCAGTTGATCGACCCGGGCGCCCCGGCCACCGCCGTCCTGGTGGACGAGCTGCTGCGCCGGCTCGGCGTCGAACTCGACCAGGACCTGGCCACCTGCCTCTACACCGGGGTCGCCACCGACACCGGCTCGTTCAAGTACCGGGCCACCACGCCCGCCACCCACGAACTCGCCGCGCGGCTGCTGGCCACCGGCATCCGGCAGGACCTCATCTCGCGGCAGCTGTGGGACACCTCCTCCTTCGGCTACCTCAAGGTGCTGGCCGGTGCGCTCGACCGGGCCGTCTACGAGCCGGCCGCGGCCGGCGGGCTCGGCCTGGTGTGGACCTGGGTGCCCTACCAGGACCTGGTGCTCTTCAGTGTCACCGTCGAGGAGATCGAGGGCCTGATCGACATCCTGCGCCGCCCGGCCGAGGCCGAGGTGGCGCTGGTGCTCAAGCAGGACCCGGACGGCACGCTGCGCGGCTCCTCGCGCTCCAAGGGCGCGGTGGACGTCGCGGCGGCCTGCACCGCGCTCGGCGGTGGCGGGCACACCTTCGCGGCCGGATTCTCCGTCCGGGAGGATGTCACCGCGGTGGTGGAGCGGTTCCGGGGCGCGCTGCGGCCCGTGTGACCGGCCGCCGTGGGGACGGCGCGCGGGGCGCCGGGGGGCGGTCCGGCACGGCCGGCCCGTTCGGCCGGCCCGGACGCGGCCCGTCCCGTGTAGTTGACCATCCTTAGAGAAAGAACTTGATGAAGCGCAAAGGCACCGGTCCGGACGGCCTGGTCATCGTCGACAAGCCGGAGGGCATCACCTCGCACGGGGTGGTCGCCAAGCTGCGGTGGTTGGCCGGGACGCGGAAGGTCGGCCACGCCGGCACCCTCGACCCGATGGCCACCGGCGTGCTGGTGATCGGGGTCGAACGGGCCACCCGGCTGCTCGGCCACCTGATGCTCACCGCCAAGACCTACGAGGCCACCGTCCGGCTCGGTCAGACCACCGTCACCGACGACCGGGAGGGCGACGTCACCGCCTCCGCCCCGGCCGACGCGGTGCGCCGGGAGGACATCGACTCCGGGATCGCCGCCCTCACCGGCGAGATCATGCAGGTGCCGTCCAAGGTCAGTGCGATCAAGATCGACGGCAAGCGGTCGTACGCGCGCGTGCGCGAGGGCGAGGACTTCGAGCTGGCCGCCCGACCGACCACGATCCACTCCTTCACGGTCCACGAGCAGCGCGCCGCCGTCGCCGAGGACGGCACGCCGGTGATCGACCTGGACGTCACCGTGGAGTGCTCCTCCGGCACCTACATCCGGGCGCTGGCCCGCGACCTCGGCGCGGCGCTCGGTGTCGGAGGCCACCTGACCGCGCTGCGGCGCACCCGGGTCGGCCCGTACGGGGTGGAGTCGGCGCGGACCCTGGAGGAGCTGGAGGAGGCGGTCACCGGGGGCTCCGACGGCTCCGGCGCGCCGCTGGAGGTGTTGCCGATCGGGGAGGCCGCCGCGGCGGCCTTCCCGCGCTGGGACCTGGACGCCGACCAGGCGAAGCAGCTGTCGCACGGCGCCCGGCTGAAGGCGCCGGGCCTGGACGTGGGCGGGCCGATCGCGGTGTTCGGGCCGGACGGCGGGTTCCTCGCGCTGGTGGAGGAGAAGGGCGGCCAGGCCAGGCCGGTCGCCGTCTTCGTGGGCTGAGGACGGCCCGGGGCAGGGCCCCGGAAGCCCCGGGCCCTCGGGCTCGGGGCTTCCGGGGTTCCGTGCTTTCCGGCCACGGTCTCTCGGCGACCGGTCGTGCGAGGCGGAGGGCGGAGGGGGCGGGCGGGGGCGCGCAGGGGTTCGTACCGCCCGGAGTTCACCCGCACGGGGGAGCGCGCGAGGCGAACGGCAGTCGTGAACGGCGTGGGTGTGGTCGGCCCGCACCGGGGCCGGGCAGGCTCCCGGGCGGCGGACAGGTCGCCGCGACGAGTCCACTCCGGGGCCGGCCGGCCCTGCCGGGAGGGGCTGCTCGATGCCGGGACTGCTGGGCTTCCTGGGCTTGCCGGCGGACGACGGGGCGGCGGGCGACACCGGCCACCGGCTGCTGCGGATCCGCGACCGGGACGGGCGCCCGCGCGGACTCGGCTTCGTGGTCGACCTGCAGGGCACCGTCCTCACCGCCCACGAGACCGTCGAGGGACTCGACCGGATCGTTCTGCACACCCCCGGCGGCCAGACCCGGGTCCTCGGCCCGGACCACGTCCGGGCGCTGCCCGGGTACGGCCTCGCCCTGCTGCGCACCGACGCGGTCGGCGGTGTCCCCGTGCCGCCGCTGCCGGTCACGGCGCCCCCCGCGGCGCAGGCCGGGGACGTCCTGCTGGTGCCCGTACCGGTCTGGGCGGACGGCCGCCCCGACGGGCGGACGGTGCTGCTGCGCTGCGGCGTCGCCGAGACCACCGGGGCCCTCTACGCGCGGGCGGGCGGCTGTCACCTGATCGCCGGCGCGCTGCTGCTCGACGTGCCGCCGCCCGGCGACGCGGCGGTGGTGCCGGCCGGCGCGCCCGTCCTGGACGCCCGCACCGGCGCGGTGGTCGCGGTGGTCGCCCCCGCGCTGCGGGCCCCCGGCCGGCCCGGGGCACCCGTCGCCGTACCGGTGGCGGGGCCGGGATCCGGCCCGGGTGCGGCGGGTGCGGGAGCGGACACCGGGTACGGCGGCTCGGAGTTGGCCGAGGTACTGGCCCGCAACGCGGCCGGGGTGCCCGCCTACGGCGGCGCGCTCAACCTGGCCGGGGTGCTGCGGCTGGCCGCGGCCCAGCTGGCCGCCGCCGGCGCGGGGCCGGGCCGGGTGTCCGGGCTGGCGGCCGACCGGGTGGACCGGCCGGACGGGCTGGGGGAGTGGCCCGGTGACGGCGAGGACGGCGGCGCCGCCGGTGACGGTCCGGACGGGTGGGCCGGTCCACCCGGGGGCCCGGCGGGGGCGGGGATCGTCACGCTGGTCGGGGCGCCCGGGTCGGGGCGGAGCACCGAGCTGGCGGCCCTCGCCGTGCGGCGCGGCGGCGGGGAACGGCCCCGGCCCACGCTGTGGCTGCGCGGCGCCGATCTGGGCGCCGGGGACGCCTCGCTCGCGGAGGCCGTGGAGCGGGCGTTCGCCGGGGCGGCCGAACCGGGCACACCGCCGCCGGGACCGGGCACGGCGGCCGGGCTCTGCGCGGCGGCCGGGCGGCCGTTGCTGGTGGTGCTGGACGGGCCGGAGGAGGCGCCGGTGCCGCTCGACGCCGACTGGCTGCGGGTGACCGCGCGGTGGCTGGCGGCCTGTGGCGCGCGGTTGCTCACGGCCTGCGGGGACGAGGCATGGGAGCGGCTGGCGCCGGGCGGCGGAACGGGGGACTTCCTGGTCCCGGTGGGCGGAGCGGCGGCCCGGTACGGCGGGTCGCCGCCGTCCTCCCCCGCCGTCCGGGTCGCCGTCCGCCGGCTGGGGCCGCTCCCGGCCGAGGCGGCGGACCGGGTCCGGCGGCGGTACGGGCTGCCGCCGGGGTGGCCGGAGGAGGCGGACGCCCGTCACCCGCTCGCGGTCCGGTTGGCCGGGGAACTGTGGGCCGAGGGCCTGCGGGGGGAGCCCGCCCGGCGGGGCGAGCTCTTCGGCGCCCGTCTCGACCTGTGCTGCCTGCGGGTGGCGCAGCGGCTCGCCGAGGACGGGCGGCCCCGCCGGTCGGGAGCCCACCGCAGGGGTGCCGTCCGCCGGGCGGGGCACGGGCGGGTGCGGCGGCTGGCGGCGGCGGTGGCCGGCCGGGTGCACGAGGCGGCCCGGCGGATGCTGGGCGCCGAGCAGGGCGGGCTGGGCCGGGCGGTGTTCGAGGAGCTGTTCCCGGTGGCCGGCGGCTGGGCGGCGGCGGTGCTGGCGGAGGGGCTGTTCGTGCCGGCCGGACCGGGCTACCGGTTCGCGCACGGCGAGTTCGCCGACTGGCTGCAGGGGCGGCACCTGGACCTGGACGAGGCACTGCGGCTGCTGCTCGGCGAGACCGAGGACACCCGCCCGGCCGGCGAGGCCCGGACGGTGTCCCGCTCCCGGGTCGGTCCCGTGGCCGCCGCGCTCCGGCGGATCGCCGACACCTGGGGCGCGCCGGCGCTGGACCCGTGGCTGCACCGGATCTGGCGGGCGCTGGACCTGCGCCCGCCCGGCAGTGAACCCGGCTGGTGGGCCGGGCGGTTGCTGATCGCCGGTCTGGCCGCCAGCCCCGATCTCGCCGAGCACCGCGCCCTGCTCGACCAGCTGGCCGACCGGATCGTCGAACGCGCTGCGGCCGAGGGCGGGTTCGAGCGGCTTCCGGAGGCCGGGCTCGGCCGGTTCGGCCCGGACTTCTGGGCCGGCCTGCGCCTGCCCGTCGAGCGTGAACTCGCGCTGTACCGAAGGCTGGTGGTCGCCGACGGCCCCGACCGGGGCTTCCTCGCGGCAACGGCCGACCGGCTGCGTGCCGACCCGGCGGGCACCCTCCCGCTGCTCTGCGCCTGGTTCGACGACCCGCGGGGCCTGCCCGTCCGCCCCGGCAGCACTGTCGCGGACCTCGTCCACGATCTGCTGTACTCCCACCGTGCCCTGGCCCTGGACGAGTTGACCGAGGCGCTGGCCGGCGCCGCTCATCCGAGGGCGGACGCGCTCCTCGCCGTCCTGGCCGTCGAGGAGCCCTCGGCGCTCTGCCGGGCGGTGGACCGCTGGAGCCACGACCGGCGCCCCGAGCGCCATGTCGCCGCCGCCGTGCACGCGCTGCGCACCGCCCCGCACGCGAGCGGCGCCGGGCCGGAGCTGCTGCGGTTCACCGCGCTGACCCTGCTGGCCCGGGAGGACGAGCCGGCCCTGCACGGCGCCGCGCTCGCCCTGCTGGTCCGGGACGGGCGGACCCGGACGGCCCACCTCCCGGCGGCGCTGGCCGCGTACCGGCGAGGGGAGGACCGCTTCCTCACCGCGGCGGTGCTGGCGCCGGCCCTGGAGAGCGACCCGGAGCCGGTCCTCGCCGCCCTCGCCGCCCGGTTGGGCGGGCCGGAGGGGCCAGCGGGTCGGACGGGTCCGGCAGGCCGGGCGGATGAGGCAGGCCGACCGGCCCCGGTCGCCGGGACGCTCCGGGTGCTGGCGGACGCCCGGGCACCCCTGGCCGTCCGGCGGGGCGCCGAGCTGGTGGCCCGGTTGCTGCGCGAGCGTCCGGCCCTGGCCGGGCCGGTGGCGGTCGACTACCTCGGCCGCAGGCTGGCGGGCGGGGCCGTCGAGGGCGCGGCCGCCCGGCTGGAGCTCCGGGTGCTCCTGAGCAGTGGTCTGGCGGCCCGGGCGGTGGCCGTCCGGCGGCCGTTCGCCGAGGTGCTGTCCCGTCCGGTGGCCGACCCGGTGGCGGACGCCCTGCGCTGTGAGCTGCTGGACACCCTGCTGGCCACCGAGGGCGATCCGGAGGTGCTGGCCGCCGCCGTGGCCGCGCTCGCCGAGCACTGCGCGGCCGAGCGGCCGGTCAGGGCCCGGGCCGTCCTGGTGCGGGCGGCGGCCGGGCTGCCGGACGCGGACGGGCTGCTGGTCCGCTGCGCCGGCGGGTCGGCGGCGTTCGCGCTGCTGCTGGCACGGTGGCCGGCGGGCGGCAGGCCCGCCCGCCCCGCCGGTCCCCGCCTGGACCGGCTGCGCGACCTGGTGGCGGCGGGCCGGGACCCGCGGGACGCGGCTGCCGAGGCCGGGCGGGGGGTCGGCCCGGGGTCCGGGACGGGGGCGCTTCGTACACCCGGCACCGGGGCCCGGCACCCGGCGGTGCGTCCAACCCGCCTTCCGGTGCCGAACTCGGGACAGGCGCATGGCACGCTATAGGGGTTCGGGTTTTGAGCGTTTGAGCGTACAGAAGGTACGCGTCGTACGGAACAAGGAGCGGTCAGGGTGCAACGCTGGCGTGGCCTGGAGGAGATCCCCGGTGACTGGGGACGCAGCGTCGTCACCATCGGTTCGTTCGACGGAGTGCACCGTGGGCACCAGCTGATCATCGGCCGGGCGGTCGAGCGCGCCCGCGAGCTCGGGGTCCGGTCGGTCGTGGTCACCTTCGACCCGCACCCGAGCGAGGTGGTTCGTCCGGGCAGCCATCCGGCGCTGCTGGCCCCGCAGCCGCGCCGCGCGGAGCTGATCGAGGCGCTCGGCGTGGACGCCGTCCTGGTGCTGCCGTTCACCACCGAGTTCTCGAAGGAGTCCCCGGAGGAGTTCTTCCGGCAGGTGCTGGTGGACGCGCTGCACGCGTGCCTGGTCGTCGAGGGGCCGAACTTCCGGTTCGGCCACCGGGCGGCCGGCAACGTCGCGTTGCTGGCCGAACTGGGCCGGTCGGCCGACTGCGGCGTCGAGGTCGTCGACCTCCGGGTGCGCGGGGCGGCGGGCGACGGCGAGCCGTTCTCCTCGACCCTGACCCGCCGGCTGGTCGCCGCGGGCGACGTGGCCGGGGCCGGCGAGGTGCTGGGCCGCCCGCACCGGGTGGAGGGCGAGGTGGTGCGCGGCGCGCAGCGCGGCCGTGAGCTGGGCTACCCGACCGCCAACGTGGACACCGTGCCGCACAGCGCCGTCCCGGCCGACGGGGTGTACGCGGGCTGGCTGACGGCCGACGGCGAGCGGATGCCGGCGGCCATCTCGGTCGGCACCAACCCGACCTTCGACGGCACCGCCCGGACCGTCGAGGCGTACGCCATCGACCGGGTCGGGCTGGACCTCTACGGGCTGCACGTGGCCGTCGAGTTCCTCGTCTACCTGCGCGGGATGGAGAAGTTCGACTCGATCGAGGCGCTGCTGGACCGGATGGCCGACGACGTGAAGCGGTCGCGCGAGCTGACCGACGCCGGCTGACCCGCCGGATCCGCGCGCAAGGGCCCGCCGACTCCGGTCGGCGGGCCCTTGCGCGCGGTGCGCTCTCCTACTGCTTCTACTGCTGTTGCTGTTGCTGTTGCTGTTGCTGGGGCGGTGCGGGCGGCGGCGGGTAGCCGTACCCGGCGGGCGGCGGCGGCTGGCCGCCGTCGGGCTGGGGGTAGCCGTATCCACCGCCCGGCGGCGCGGGCTGCTGCGGCTGCTGCCACTCCGGCGCCGGCTGGGGCGGCCCCTGCGGCGGGTAGCCGTAGCCGGCCGGCGGCGGGGTCTGGCCCGGCTGCGCCCAGGGAGCACCGGGGACGGGCTGGGGGCCCGGCTGCTGCCACGGTTGCACCGGCTGCTGGTGCGGGTACGGCTGCTGCTGCGGGTCCGGGTGGAGCGGGCCGGGCTGCTGGGCCGGCTGCTGCTGCGGGGCGTAGGGCTGCGGTGCGGCGGCGTACTGCTGTGCGCCCGGGTGCTGCCAGCTCGCCTGCTGGGCCGCGGCCTGCTGGGCGCGGACGATGTCCTCGGCGACCAGCGCGGCGAGGTCGAAGTACGCCTCGCGGACCTTGGGCCGCATCATGTCGAGGTTGACCTCGGCGCCGGCTGCCAGGCTCTCGTCGAACGGCACCACGACCACGCCCCGGCAGCGGGTCCGGAAGTGCGCGACGATGTCCTCGACCTTGATCATCTTGCTGGTCTCGCGGACCCCGGAGACCACGGTGATCGAACGCTGCACCAGATCGGCGTAGCCGTGCGCGGAGAGCCAGTCCAGCGTGGTCGAGGCGGACGAGGCGCCGTCCACGCTGGGGGTGGAGACGATGATCAGCTGGTCGGCGAGGTCCAGCACCCCGCGCATCGCGCTGTACAGCAGGCCGGTGCCGGAGTCGGTCAGGATGATCGGGTACTGGCGGCCCAGCACGTCGATGACCTGCCGGTAGTCCGAGTCGTTGAAGGTCGTCGAGACGGCCGGGTCGACATCGTTCGCCAGGATCTCCAGGCCCGAGTGCAGGTCCTGCGAGGTGAACTGACGGATGTCCATGTAGCTGCGCAGATGCGGGATGGCCGTCACCAGGTCGCGGATGGTCGCGCCGGTCTGCCGCTTGACCCGGCGGCCGAGCGTGCCGGCGTCCGGGTTGGCGTCGATCGCGATCACCTTGTCCTGGCGCTCGCTGGCCAGCGTCGCGCCGAGGGCGGTCGTGGTCGTGGTCTTGCCGACGCCGCCCTTGAGGCTGATCACGGCGATCCGGTAGCAGCTGAGCACCGGGGTGCGGATGATCTCCAGCTTGCGGGACTTCTCGGCGGCGGCGGCCTTGCCTCCGAACTGGAACCGCGGCTGCTGGCGCTGCTGCTTCGGCTGGCTGCGCAGCAGGCGGTCCGAGGAGAGCTCGACGGCGGCCGTGTAGCCGAGCGGGGCGCCGTGCGCGGTCTGCTGCGGGGCCCCGGACTGCTGCATCGCGGCGGGCGCCTGCGGGGCGTCGGGCTGCTGCTGCCAGGGCTGGGCGGGCAGGCCAGGGCCCGGCTGCGGGGGCTGCTGCTGGTAGGCGTTCGGCTGGGGCCAGCCGGCCGCGCGCGGGTCGGCGGCGGCCTGCGGGCCGGCCTGCGGGCCGGGCTGCGGAGCCGGGGCCTGCTGGGCGGCCTGCTGCGCGGCGGCCCAGGCGGCGGCCTGCGGGTCCTGCGACTGCTGCACCTGCTGGGCTTGCTGGGCCTGCTGGGAGTACGGCTGAGGCTGGGGCTGGGCCTGCGGGTACCCCTGGGCCTGCTGCTGCGGGTCCGGGTACGGCAGGGCCGGCTGCGCCGGCAGCGGCGCCGGGGCGGGCGCAGGCGGGTGGGGTCCACCGGGGTAGGGCTGCGGTTGCACCGACGGGTCGGCCGCGGGCCAGGGCTGGGCGACGGCCGGCGGCTGCTCCGCGTACGGGGCGGGAACCGGGGCGGGCGCGGGCACGGCCGGGTGGGTCGGCGGAGCGGCGAACGGGGGGTGCGGCGCCGCTATCCCGGCGGTGGGTGCGGCCGGGACGGCCGGCGCGGGCGCCGGCTGCGGCTGGAACTGGGGCTGGACCGGCGGCTGGGGTTGCGGAGCGGGCTCGGCGGCCGGAACGGGCGCCACCGGCGCGGGGGCCACCGGAGCCGGAGCGGGCGGCGCCACCGGAGCCGCTGCCGTCGGGGCGGGGGCAGGGGCGGGGGCAGGCGTCGGAGCCGGACCGGGAGCCGCCGGAGCACCCGGGGCGTCCGTCTGTACGTACCAGGACGGGGGAGTGTAGTCGGGTGCGTCGGACCAGTCGTCGTCGTCCTCCGCCGCGTTGTCGCCGACGTAGACGCCGTCCCGATCGCTACTCACCTGAGGCTCCCTCGTGTTCGCCGCCGCACGTTCGCGGTGCCGTTGCCGCATCACAGCCTAGGCCGTGAGCCACCCCCCACTGAAGGCGGTATCTCATCTCCGACCGGGCCGCGACCGGGATCGGCCGGGTCAGTCGATCCGCCGCGGGCCGCCCAGGACCTGCCGTTCCGCCTGCCCGGCGACGACCCGTACGTACTGCCGGCTCATCCGGGTCGTCCAGAGCGTCAGGTCCTCGGCGAGGGTGGGCAGCGCCCCGACCTCGGGCGGGCCGAGCGACAGCACCCGGCCGATCAGCTCCGCCTCCTGCGGCGAGACCCGTTGCACCCCGACCAGGTCGGCCGCGTTGAGCACCCGGGCCGCGTTCGGCCCCAGGTACGGCAGCACGGTCAGGGTGGTCTGCCAGGGTGTGGCGGAGAGCCGGCTGCCGGGCGGGCGGGCGCCGAGGTCGCGCACCACCAGGACCGGCGAGGTGACCGAGGCGCCCTGCGGGCCGAGTCTGCCGACCTGGTGGACGGTGACGCACGGCTGACCGCCGCCGGCGGCCTGAGCGAGCGGGCCCCACAGGTGGGCGCGGGCGGTCTCCACGGCGACCCGGGCGCCGGTGGCGGCCGCCCGCAGCGCGATGACCTGAGCCGTCCAGACGCCGCCGACCAGGACCAGGTCGTAGGCGCCGGGCCGGAACAGTCCGAGCACGGCGGGCTGCGCCCGGTGCACGTCCTGGCCGATCAGTACGCCGTCGTCGCCGACCGGGAAGGCCAGCGCGGCCAGATCCCCGACGGCCAGCACGTGCTTCTCCCGCCGCGGGCCGCGAAGCCCGAAGCCGGGCAGCAGCCGGGACGGGATCCTCGGCCGCCGCCCGGCTCCGGTCGGCGCACCGGTCGGCCGGTAGCCCTGGTACGCCATCAGGCGGTACCTCCCAGCGGGAGGGTGGCGAGCACGCCGGGGGCCTGCTCCAGGTCGAGCCGGGTCAGCCCCAGGCCGGCGCCCTGCGCGCGGGCCTCGACCCGGCGTCCGATCCGGACGGCCTCGCTCTCGCTGCGCCCGGTCACCCGGACGTGGCCGCTGAGTGTCACCGAGCCGCCGGTGCCGTGCCCGGCGGTGAGGCTGAAGGTGCTCGCCAGCGCGGGTGCGCCGGTGACCAGGTTCACCAGGTCGGGGACGGCGATCCGGCCGGGGGCGCCGCCGGGGCGGCCGAGTTGCGGCCAGCGGGAGATCCAGTAGGTGCTGTGCCAGCGGTCGTCGACCCGCCAGAACCGGTTGCCCTCCTGGGTGCGCCGCCCGCTGCCGCCGCCGCCCGCGCCCTGGCGGCCGGCCGTGGCCAGGGGGTTGACGCACGCGGAGGTGGAGAGCGCGGCGACCAGCTCGCGCTCGTCGAGCACGGTCGCGTCGAAGCCCGCGCTGTTCAGACGCCCGGCGAGCTGGTCGGTGACCCGCTGGAGTGCCTTGCGGGCGCCCTCCTCGCCGCCGCCCCGGGCGCGCACCGCGGTGGCCGCCCGTTCGGGGTCGAGCTTGAGGGCCACCCAGGTGAGCCGCAGGCCGGGGGTGGCTGCGCCGTCCGGCAGCTCCCGGTAGGCACGGGCGGCCAGCGACTGTTCGGGCAGGTGCGGCGCGGGCGCCGGCCGGGTGTGCTGGACCAGCTGGACCGACTCCAGGGTGATGTCGTCCACCCGCAGCACGGAGCAGACGACGTCCAGGGGGAGCGGCCGGGCGGTGCGGGCGGGGCGCAGCGGGCGCTCCTTGGTCTGGACGAGCAGGACGGTGCTCAGGAAGGTGCCGTCGCCGACCATGCCGGTCTCCCGGCGGACCGGACGGCCGCCGAAGGCCGCCTCGGTGGTGTGGGTGCAGGTGCGCAGCGCGGGCTCCAGCTCCAGCGCGGGGGCGAGCGCCGGGTCGGTGCCGGCCGGCGGTGCGTCGGCCCGGGCGCGCTTCCGGCGGGCCCGCAGGGCGGCCCGGACCCGCAGCGCCTCGGGGGCGGTGCGGCCGCGGACCGGGACGACCGCGAGCACGAGCAGGGCCAGGGCGATCGCGCCGAACGCGGCGGCGACCGGTCGGCTGATTGTCCAGCCGACTGCGGCCAGTGCCGACGCGACCTCGACGAGCACCAGTTGGTGGAGCGCCAGGCGACCGCCCAGGAGCCCGGGGCGGGGGTGGATGCGGACCGGGACGGGGCCGTCGGCCGGGTCGGGGCGGGTCGGGGCGGCGGAGGTGCCGGGGCCGGGTCGCGGGCGGGGTCCGGGGCGGCGTGGTCCGCTGTTCCGTGCCGTACTGCGACGTCCTGGAGCGGTCTGGCCTGGCATCCCCCGGTGGCCCCTTTCGCTAAGTCAGTTGTCTTGTCCCGCTGGCACGTTCGCGATCCGTGCCCGTACCGTACTCACCGTCTGCTGCCGCATCGTAGAGGTTCGAGCACGTTCTCGCCCGGCGGATGCGGACCACGGGGCAGGTCGGTCTGACAGGGGGGACGACGAGCATGGCATCGCGTCGGGACGAGCTGAACGCCTACACCTTCGCCCGCAGGCGCACGGTCGGAGCCTTCCTCCTGCCCGGTGGCGGGGGGAGCGACGAGGACGCGCCGCGTCCGGTGAGGGCGGTCCTGCCGAGCGTGGTCGTCGGGGCGCTGGTGGTCGGTGGCTTCGGGCTCTGGGGGGTGTTCCGGCCGAGCGCGCCGCTCGGCTGGGACGAGGGCAGGTTCATCGTCCAGGGCAAGCAGAGCACCACCCGGTACGTCGTGCTGACCGATCCGGACGGCCGGACCAAGCGGTTGCACCAGGTGCTGAACATGTCGTCGGCGCGGCTGGTGCTGCCGGTGGGCGCCAAGGTGGTGGTGGTCGCCGACGGGGTGCTCGACAAGTACCCCAACCACGGCCCGACGATCGGCATCCCCTACGCCCCGGACAAGTTGCCGTCGAGGGAGAACGCGAGCCGGCCGATGAAGTGGTCGGTCTGCGACCGTCCGGGCGCGGACGACGGGGGGAACACGGTCAACCAGGCGGTCTTCGTGGCGGGCGGCGCCGACGCCCGGGCGCTGGAGGCTCCGGACCGGCTGCTCGACGTCGACCAGGCGCTGCTGGTGCAGCAGGCGGACGACCCGCAGGTGGCGGCCCGCTCCGGGCAGGCCGGTGCGGGCGGGGGGCGGTTGAGGCTGTTCCTGGTGGACTCGAAGGGCCGGAGGCACGCGATCGGCGGTCCGGAGGACTCGGACGCCACGCGGACGCAGCTGATGGGGGCGGTCTTCGGGGCGACCGCCAACCCGCAGAAGGTGAAGAAGGACTGGCTGGACACGCTGGCGCCGGGCAGTGACATCGTCTTCCCGCGGATCGACGGGCTGGTGCCGGACACCAAGGCCCCCAACTCCTCCGTGGCGTTGCAGAATCCGGAGAACCGCAAGGTGGGCCGGCTGGTCCGGTTCGGTGACCGGCACTACGTGGTGGGGAGGAGCCGGCTGCTGCTGATCACCCCGTTCCAGGCCGAACTGATCAGGCAGAACCCGCTGTTGCAGCCGCTGTACGACCAGGATGCCAACCGGAACCCGCGGATCGAGGACATCACCCCGGCCGAGCACGCCGCGCTCAACAGCAGCACTCCGCTGACGGCCGACGGCGCCGCCGACTGGCCCACCAGGACGGGTGCCCCGGTCAACGACTGGCAGGCGCAGAAGGGCGCGAGGGCCGTGGTCTGCAGCACCTTCGACGGGGTGGCGGAGGACGGCAGGTCCCCGCGGCGCAGCGTCTGGGCCGGCACGGACTATCCGGCGCGGTACGGCAACGGGGCGGCGTCGGCGCACGTGACGCCCGGCCACGGCCTGTTCTACCGGGCGCTGGACAACGGGACGGACGGTTCCGGCACCGACTTCCTGATCACCGAGACGGGCCTGCGGTACGCGGTGCCGGCCAGCGGCGACAGCGGCAAGGGCGATCAGGCCGCGGCGTCGGCCCAGCCGGTCCCGTCGGCCTCGTCGGCCTCGTCGGCCTCGTCCGGACAGTCCGGGGCCCCGGCCGCGGCGGGCCGGCCGGAGGAGGCGGGCGGCAACCAGGCCCGGCTCGGCTACCAGGGCCTGCAGCCGGCCCCCGTCCCCCGGCAGTGGTCGAACCTGGTGCCGGCCGGCCCGGCGCTCAATGCCAGGAGCGCAGCTCAGCAGCAGAACGCATGATCGGTCTATCGCCTTTCAGGGCAAGGAAACTGACGTGATGTCATGGCTTGGTAACCGGCCCCCGCGCGAGGTTGGGTGAGCTGCGTGTGCCGACTACAGTGCTGCAGGACATCACACCGGTGATGCGCGGGGGGCTCGGAACCGGCGCCCCGGACACAGGGTCTGTCTCGTGGGGGACGGTGGAGCATGGGTCAGTTCAGGACGACCGCTCAGGAGATGCTGGCGTTCGCCAAGCACATGGACGAGGTCATCGGCGCGATCAACACCGAGATCAACGGCCTCAACAACCTGGTCACCTCGATCACCAGCGGTTGGCAGGGGCAGGCCGCGCAGGCGTACACGAACCTCCAGGGCCAGTTCAACACGGACGCCCAGGAGCTCAACAAGTCGCTGGTGGCGATCAAGGAAGCGATCGAGCTCACGACCCAGAAGTACGCGCAGGCCGACGCGGAGCAGCAGGCGACCTTCGGCGCCGGCACGGTCTGATCCCCGTTCCGTCCGCTCACCCGGCGACGCGCCCCTCGGGTGATGGGGTGCTTCGCAGCCTCGACTAGGAGACATCGTGGCCGAACACATTCTCGTCAACTTCAGCACCATCAAGAGCGCCAGTTCCGAGGTTCGGCGGACCGCGCAGACGGTCAACGCCCAGCTTGAGGAGCTGAAGGCGGGTGTCACCAAAATCGCCACCAGTTGGGAGGGCGTCGCCCAGCAGGGCTACCAGGCCCACCAGACGAAGTGGGACGAGCGCGCCGCGCACCTGCAGCAGGTGCTGGCGCAGATCGCCAACTCCCTGGACAAGGCGGCCGAGAGCTACCAGAACACCGAGAACCGCAACGCCACCCTCTGGACGGGCTGACGGCGGGCTGCGGCCCGAGCACGACTCGACGAGGGGCGGGTTGCCCGGCGGGCACCCGCCCCTGGCGCGCAACCGGGGTGGACGACATGAGGGGTGGCAGGGTGCCGGGCAGGTACCGGACGGCGGCCGTGGCGCTGGCGTCGCTGGCGGTGCTCGGCGGCCCGGCGGTGGCCCCGTCGGTCGCCGCCGGACCGGGTGCCGCCGCCGGACCGGGCATCGCCGCGGCCGGGGACTGCGGCAGGTCCGCGCCGAACGTGCAGGCCGTGCCGTGGTCCCTGCAGCGGATGGTGCTGGACGAGCTCTGGCAGGGCGGCGCGACCACCGGCGCGGGGGTGCTGGTCGCGGTCATCGACACCGGGGTGGACGACCAGAACCCGCAGCTCGCGCACCGGGTGATCGACGGCGGATCGCTGCTGAAGGACAAGGAGGGCCGCCGGATCGAGGGCGGCGGCAAGAACGACCTGGTCGGGCACGGCACCAAGGTCGCCGGCATCATCGCCGCCGGGCGCAGCGAGCAGACCGGCTTCGTCGGCATCGCCCCGGGCGCCACCATCCTGTCGATCCGGCAGAACGACGCGGAGGGCAACGGGGACGTCCACTCGCTGGTCGAGGCGATCGACTCGGCCGTCCGGCAGGGCGCGAGGGTCGTCAACATCTCCCAGGACGTGCGCGGCGCGGGCGACAGCGGGTTCGTCGGCTACGCCGAGCTGAAGGCCGCGATCGAGAATGCCGAGAGCCGGGGCGCGGTGGTGGTGGCCTCCAGCGGCAACGACGGCAGGAAGGGCGACACCTACCCGGCGGCCTTCCCGACCGTGCTCGCCGTCGGCGCCTCGGACCGAAACAACGAGCGGACCTACTTCTCCCAGTACGGCGACTTCGTGGACGTCGCGGCGCCCGGGGTCGACATGCTCTCCACCGTCCCGCGCGGCGGCCAGTGCGTGGACAACGGCACCAGCTTCGCCGCGCCGTACGTGGCCGGGCTGGCCGCGCTGCTGGTCGGCGCGCACGGGGACTGGCGGCCGAGCCAGGTGCGGGCCTGGATCGAGCAGACCGCGCAGCGTACCGACCACAAGCCCAACGAGTACGTCGGGTGGGGCGTCGTCGACCCGGTGAAGGCCGTGGCCACCGCGCCCGTCGCGCCGCCGGACCGGGCCACCGAGGATCCGCCGGTCCGGCTGGCCGCCGCCCCGATCGTGCCGCGGCCGCCCGGCCTCGGCGAGACCCGGGCCGACCGGGACGGCCGGACCGCCACCTATGTGCTGGGTGTCGGCGCCCTGCTGGTGGCCCTGGTGATCGGCGGCGCCGTGGTGCTCCGCGACCACCGCCGCCGGCCCTCGGACTGAGTTCCGGAATCTTTTCCGGTCGGGTTGTAACATCCGGCCCCGCTCATCGCATCCCTCCCGTGTCGGGGGAGCGAGCGGGCGGGGGAGGCACGTCGGATGGGACGGACCGGGGGCACGCGCGAGGCCAAGGACGGGGAGTTCCTGGAGCTCGTGGCGGGCCACACGGGGCGGCTGTACCGCTCGGCGTGCCTGCTCACCAGTGGGGACACCCACTACGCGGAGGACCTCGTCCAGGAGGCCCTCGGGCGGATGTACGTGCTGTGGCGCCGCAGTGCCTGGACCGGCGGGCGGTACCAGGTCGAGAACCCCGGCGCGTACGCCCACACCGTCATGGTGCGGACCTTCCTCGCCCAGCAGCGCCGGCGTTCCAGCGGGGAGCGGCCCACCGGCGAGCTGCCCGAGCGTGCGGGCCGGGAGGCGGACCGCGCGCTGCGGCTGACCCTGCTCGACGCGCTCGGCGGGCTGCCGCCCAAGGACCGGGCGGTGCTGGTGCTGCGCTACTGGGAGGATCGCAGTGTCGAGGAGACCGCCGAGGTGCTGCGCGTCTCCTCGGGAGCGGTCCGGACCCGGACCACGCGGGCGCTGGCCCGGCTGCGGGCGCAGTTCGGGGAGACGCTGGCCGAGCTCGCCGTTCGATGACCGATCCTTGACGCTTCCTGTCGCTTCCGGACGTCTCCTGACCGCACGCCGCACACAGCTCACCGCACACAGCTCACCGCACACCACACACCGAGCCCCCCGCCCTACCGCTGCCCGGCGCCCCCGGCCCCGCGCTCGCACCGACGCCCGGTGCCACCCGCCACCACCCGCCACCTATTGAAACGGTGATCACGCATGTCCGAACAGGACAGGTTCGAGGATGATCTTCTCTTCGCCATGACCCGCACGGGTGAGGGCTTCGGAGGCGAGGGCCGGCAGGCGCTGGCGGTCGGTGGCCTGGCCCGGGGCCGCCGGCTCCGCCGCCGGCGCTCGGCCACCGCGGCGCTGGGCGGCGCGGTCGCGCTGGCCCTGGTTGGCACCGGCGCGATGTACCTCACCGGCGGCACCGGAGGCTCCCCGGCCACCGCGCCGCAGACCGCACCCGCGGCGGGCGGCGGAACCGCGAGCGTGAGCGCCACCGGCACCGGCACCGGTACCGACCAGAGCGACCAGAGCGACCAGGGAGGCCAGGGAGGCCAGGACGGGGCCCCGGCCCGCGCCTACTCCGTCCCCGAGGCGATCGCCGTCCTCCGGACCCTGCTGCCCGCGGGCAAGGTCACCGGTGATGCCGCCGGGCCGCTGCTCTTCGACGACGGCAAGGGCGGGTCCGTGCTGAGCCTCTCGCTGGACCGGTACGGGGAGGGCGACGCACGCCGTACGGAGAACGGCTGCCCGGACCGGAAGGCGATGCGGTTCGACGCCTGCACCTCGACCGCCCTGCCGGGCGGCGGCTCGCTGACCGTGTTCCAGGGCTACGAGTACCCCGACAACCGGGCCGAGACCAAGCGGTGGTTCGCCCGGCTGGTCGGCCAGGACGGCCGGATGGTCCAGCTGACCGAGTGGAACGCCCCGGCCGCGAAGGGGGCGCCGGTCTCCCGGCCCGCCCCGCCGCTGACGCCCGAGCAGCTGACGGCGGTGGTCACCGGCAAGTCCTGGGACCGGATCGTCGCGGGCATCCCCCTCCCGGCGCCGGTGAAGCCGCGCGACACCGAGGAGTACGGCAAGGACGAGATCCTGGCGATCACCGCCGGGCTGCTGCCGGCCGGTCTGAAGCAGACCGAGACCGGCGGCCAGCCGGGCTTCGCCGACTTCGTGGTGGACGACGGCAAGGGCAAGTCCCTGGTGCAGGTCAACGTGCAGGACGGGAGCCATGACAATGCGGTCGAGCTGTTGTTCGGCAACGCCGAGAGGCTCCCGGACGGCACCCGGGTGACCGTCCTCAAGCAGGGCGGCATGTGGACGGTCGACACCCTCCACGCGGACGGCCTGCGGGTGGTGATCAGCGCCTTCAACAGCGCCGGCCTGCGCACCCCGGTCACCCGGGCCACCCCGGCGCTGACCGTCGAGCAGCTGAAGGCGGTCGCCACGGCCCCGCAGTGGAAGCTCAAGAAGTAGCGGCGGCCGGGCCACGACACGGCAGTGCCCCGGGCCGGGGGGCCCGGGGCACTGCCGCGTGGGGGAGGGGGGAGGTCGGGTTCCGGCCGGATCAGCCCTGCTGGTCCTCGGGGAGGCTGATCACCCAGCGGGTGTCCTGCCGGGGGCGCAGGTAGAACAGCCAGTAGAGGGTGGCGGCCGCGGTGATGCCGCCGGTCCACAGCAGCGGCACGGTGTCGAGCTGGGTGATGATGTAGACCAGCACGACGATCAGGACCACCGGGACGGCGGGCCAGAGCGGCATCCGCCAGGCGGCTGCGTGCTTGTGCCGGTCGCGGCGGGAGAGCAGCGCGGCGATCGCGACCAGCAGGTACATCCCGGTGACGGCGACGCCGGTGATCTCGCTGAGCAGCTCGCCCTCGACGAAGCAGAGCGCGGCGCCCGGCAGGCCGACGGCCAGGGTGGCGACCCACGGGGAACCGAACCGGCCCAGGGTGGCGAAGGCCTTGTTGACCGGGTCGGGCCAGGCCTTGTCGCGGGCCGAGGCGAACAGCACCCGGGAGTTCTGGATGACCATGACGATGCCGGCGTTGATGATGGCCAGGGCGACGCAGAGGCTGATGAAGGTGCCGACCGCGGAGTTGCTCCAGGCGGTGACCATGCCGGAGATGTCGCCCGAGCTGAGCGTCGCCAGGTCGGGGGCGCCCACGGTGATCGCGGTGACCGGGACGAGGATGACGGCGGCGGAGATGCCCAGCGTCCACAGCACGGTGCGGGAGACGTTGCGGCGCGGGTTCTCCAGCTCCTCGGAGAGGTAGACCGCGGTGGAGAAGCCCTGGGTGATGAAGAGCGCGATGCCGAGTGCGCCGATGACGGCGCCGATGCTCACCGTGGTGGTGACGCCGTCCTCGCCGGTGACGACGCCGTGCAGCATGCTCGGCGCGTCGCTGTTGGCGTGGGCGAAGCCCAGCACCGAGACGACCCCGGCGGCGATGACCTCCAGGACCAGGAAGATGCCGGTGATCCAGGCGTTGGCGCGCAGGTCGAGCAGGCCGGCCAGGGTGGCGGCGAGCATCACCGCGGCGCCGGCGATCGGCTTGTCGACGTGGAGCACGGGCGCGAGGTAGTCGGCGGTGCCGAGGGCGATCACCGAGGGGACGATCATCACCACGATCAGCGAGAGCACGAAGACCAGCCAGCCGGCCAGCCGTCCGGCCAGCGTGCCGACCATCGCGTACTCGCCGCCCGCGCTGGGGATCAGGGTGCCGAGCTCGGAGTAGCAGAAGGCGACCGCGATACAGAGCACCGAGCCGATCGCGATGGCCAGCGCGGTGGCGCTGCCGATGCTGGAGAACAGCTCCGGGACGATCACGAAGAGCGTGGAGGCCGGGGTGACGCAGGACAGCGTGAGCAGCGTGCCGCCCACGACGCCGATCGAGCGCTTGAGCGTCTGCGGGGCGGCGGCGGTGCCCGCGGTCGCCGTGGCGGGGGCTACGGCGCGTGGCGGGCGAAGCGTGTCGGTCATGAGGCTTCCGATCGGCTCTGTGCGGTCCTGGAGAGGGAGCGGTATCGCCTCCGCTGGCTGGTTGCTCGGTTTCTGGTTCTGTCGCTCCCGGGCCGCCATGGAACCTTGCCCGTATCGATCGAGTCAATCGTCGAATTGCTTCGGAATCCGTTGCGGTCGACGGCATAAGCATGCGATCTCATGATCACAGATCGTCATCACTATGCATGTCCGACTTGTTACCTTCGCCACCCTGGGTCTGAATCCAAGGTGAACGCGGGATTGCGAGCGCCCATTCAAAGGCGGCGTCTCGACGTCAGGACAGGTCGATCGGCCGCCCCCGGGTGGCCCGCCCGCCGTTCCGGGAGGTGCGGGAACCGCAGCCCTCCGGCGTAAAGATCTAGGTAACGTTTCAGCAGATGGGACGTGGGGCGGGGCCGGACCCCCACGGATCCGGCCCGTCGATCACCCTCCGTCACCTGTGTCGGGTCCGTCGTGCATAGCCGCGCCGGCGCGTCACGACGCCGGCAGCCAGCCGGTCTGGACCATCTGCCCGCCGGTCACCCGGCGCGAGACGAACACCCCGCGGCCCGGCGGCAGCGCCTGCGGCTTGACCGTGCCCAGCAGCGCCCCCTCGTCCCGGTTGCCGGACAGCAGCACGCCCTGGCCGCCCAGCTCGCGCATCCGCTGCATGAACGGCTCGTACAGCGACCGGCCGGCCCCGCCCGCGCTCCGCGCCACGATCACCCGCAGACCGATGTCGCGGGCGAACGGCAGGAACTCCGTCAGCGCGGCCAGCGGGTTGCCGGAGGCGGTGGCCACCAGCTCGTAGTCGTCCACGACGACGAACATGTCCTTGCCGCTGTACCAGCTGCGGTTGCGCAGCTGCTCGGGGGTCACGTCCGGTCCGGGCAGACGGCGGGCGCACGCCCCGCGCAGCATCTCGACCACCCGGGTCATGGCCGGCTGCGCGGCCGCGTACTCCACCAGGTGGTCCGGCGGCACGGTGCCGAGCAGCGCCCGCCGGTAGTCGCCCACCACGATGCCCGCCTGGTCCGGGGTGTACCGGTCGGTGATCTGCTTGACCAGCATCCGCAGCAGCGCCGACTTCCCGGACTCGGTGTCGCCGAAGACGATGAACAGCGGATCGGTCTCGAAGTTGACGAAGGTCGGTGCCAGCTCCGCCTCGTCGACGCCGAACGCGACGCCCCGCTCCGGGTGCTCGAAGCCCTTCGGCAGCGCGCGGCCGTCCAGCACCGTCGGCAGCATCCGCACCTGCGGCGCGCGCGGGCCCGTCCAGGCGGCGTCGACGGCCGCGACCAGTCCGGCCACGCCGTCCCGGAGGTCGTCCACCGCGCTCGACCCGTCGAGCCGCGGCAGGCCGGTGAGGAAGTGCAGCCGGTCCGCGGTGACCCCGCGCCCCGGGACGGCCGGCACGTTCTGCGCCACCCGGCGGTCCACCTCGGACTCCATCGCGTCGCCGAGCTTCAGTTCGGTCCGGTTCTGCAGCAGGTCCTTGAGCGCCGGCCGCACCTCCGCGTACCGGGCGGCGGTGACGATCAGGTGGACGCCGTAGCCGAGGCCGCGCTGGGCGATGTCCCCGATCACGCCCTCCAGCATCTCGAACTCCTGCTTGAAGGTGTTCCAGCCGTCGATCACCAGGAAGACGTCGCCGAACCGCTCGTCCGGCAGCTGTCCGGCCGCCCGGCGGGAGCGGTAGGTCGCGATGGAGTCGAGTCCGGTCGCCCGGAACAGCTCCTCGCGCCGGTTCAGCACGCCGTGCACCTCGGAGACGGTCCGGCGGACCTTCTCGACGTCCAGCCGCCCGGCCACCCCGCCGACGTGCGGCAGGTCCTGGAGCGACTGGAAGCCGCCGCCGCCGAAGTCCAGCAGGTAGAACTGCACCTCCAGCGGGGTGTGGGTGAGCGCGAACGCGGCCACCGCGGTGCGCACCACCGTCGACTTGCCGGACCGGGGGCCGCCGACGACCAGTCCGTGGCCGGCCGCGCCCGCGTAGTCCTGGTCGAGGATGTCGCGCTTCTGGTCGCGCGGGCGGTCCACGGTGCCGACCGGCACCCGCAGCCGGCCCAGCACCCCGTACCCGGGTGCGGTCAGCCCGCGTTCCGGGGTCGTCCGGAGCGGCGGCAGCAGCTGGTCCACGCTCGGCGGCGCGTCCAGCGGCGGCAGCCACACCTGGTGCGCGGCCGGGCCCTGGCCCGCCATCCGCTGCACGAACACGTCCAGCACGGTGTCCACCAGGGCGTCGTCCTGCTCCTCGGCGAGCGGCTCGACCTCCTGCACCGGCGGTTCCGACACCGCCACCTCGGCCGCCGTGAACACCACCGGCCGCGCGGTCACCAGCCGGCCGCCGGTCGACCGCTGCTGCCCCGGCGCCCGGTACGGCCCGGACACGTACGCGGCCTTGAACCGCTCCATCACGTCGGTGCCGAACTTGAGGTAGCCGACGCCCGGCACCGGCGGCAGGTGGTAGGCGTCCGGCACGCCGATCGCCGCCCGCGACTCGGCCGCGGAGAAGGTGCGCAGGCCGATCCGGTACGAGAGGTAGGTGTCCAGGCCGCGCAGCTTGCCCTCCTCCAGGCGCTGCGAGGCCAGCAGCAGGTGCACCCCCAGCGACCGGCCGATCCGGCCGATCTGGATGAACATGTCGATGAAGTCGGGCTTGGCGGTGAGGAGTTCGGAGAACTCGTCGATGATCAGCACCAGCGAGGGCAGCGGGTCCAGCGCCGCGCCGGCCGCCCGGGCCCGCTCGTACTCGTGGACGTTGGCGTAGTTGCCCGCCCGGTGCAGCAGCTCCTGGCGGCGGTTGAGTTCGCCCTCGATCGCGTCCCGCATGCGGTCGACCAGGGTGAGCTGACCCTCCAGGTTGGTGATCACCGCCGAGGTGTGCGGCATGTCCGCCATCCCCGCGAAGGTGGCCCCGCCCTTGAAGTCGGCGAGAACGAAGTTCAGGGTCTCCGAGGTGTGCGTCATCGCCAGCGCCAGCACCAGGGTGCGCAGCAGCTCGGACTTGCCGGAGCCGGTCGCGCCGACGCACAGGCCGTGCGGACCCATGCCCTCCAGCGCGGCCTCCTTGATGTCCAGGTGGATGTGCTCGCCGCCGGCCCCGACCCCGATCGGCACCCGCAGCCGCTCGTGCTGCGCCCGCCGGCGCCAGCTGCGGGTCACGTCGAAGGAGCCCGGGTCGCCCGAGTTCATCAGGTCGGTGAAGTCGAGGTTGGAGAGCAGCGGTTCGTCGTCGCCGCCGGCCGACGCCCGGTACGGGGCCAGCTGGCGGGCGAGCGCCTCCGACTGCCAGGCCGACAGGACGTCCGGCTTGCCGGAGTACGTCGCGCCCGACGCCGAGCGGAGCACCAGCGTGTCCGGCGAGACCGTCATGATCAGATGCCCGGTCGGCTCGTCCAGGTCACCGGGAACCACCTCGATGACGGTCACCCCGTGCACGCCGTCGGCACCGGCCAGCAAGGAGTCGTGCGGCACCGCGGCGCCGTCCGTCACGACGACGACGTGCGGCTGGTCCGGGGACGGCGCGGCGTCCCGGACGAACCGCTGGCGGCCCGCCAGTTCGTCCTGCAGCAGGAACTCCAGCTCGCCGAGGCCGGTGGCGGTCAGCCGGCGCGAGCCCGCGCCGTCGTACTCCTTGCGGTGCTGGTTGTGCGGGAGCCACTTGGTCCACTCCCACTCCTCCGCCGCGCCCGGTGCCGCGGCCACCGCCACCAGCAGGTCGTCCGGCGAGTGCAGTGTCGTCAACTGGGCGATCATCGCCCGTACGTTGCCGTACACGGTGTCCGGGTCCCCGCACACCGTGACGTGGTAGAACGCCCGCAGCGAGACCGCCAACGGCAGGTCCTGCAGGGTGCCGTGGGCCTTCAGGAAGGTCTGCATCGCGGCCGCCGAGAGCGGCTCCAGCTCGTCCATCGGCGCCGTCTGCGGTGCGACCAGCGGGGTGGACAGCTGCACCGGCCCCCGGCCGACCCGGATCTGTGCGAAGTCGGCGTCGCCGGTGCGGCGTTCCCAGATCCGCCGGCCGTCCGCCACGATCGACCAGAGCTGGTCGGGCTCGGGATTGAGGAACAGCTGCGCGCCGCGCTGGCGCTCGGCGGTCCGGCGCACCTGGCGGCGCATCTGCTGCAGGTACTTGAGGTAGTCGCGGCGCTCGTCCGCGGTGGCGGTGGAGCCGCCCCGGCGGACGCGGACGATCTGGGCGAGCACCATGCCGACCGTCGAGACGATCATCAGACCGCCCATGATCTTCATCGGGGCCGGGGCGCCCGGAGAGAAGAAGAAGACCGCCGACCCGCCCATCCCGACCATCGGCAGGATGCCCATCACCCAGTCCTCGCCGCCCGAACGGGGCAGCTCGGGCGGGCCGACCAGCTCCACCGGCTCGTCCGGCACCGCCGGCGGATAGGCCCGGGGCGGCCGCTTCACCGTGATCACGCCCATGCGCGCCCCACCCCACGACCACGAACGCTTCGCTCGATCACTACGGCATCAGCCCTCACGCCACTGGATCCGTACGGGTGAGGGCGCCCCGTGTGGCGCCGCCCCCGCTCCGCCGACCGCAGGCACCCGGGAGGGGAGCGTGGCCCCGCCCCCGTCGCCTCGCGCAGGGGCCGATCCTACTGGGCGCCCCGCCTCGCCACACCGCCGTCCGTCCGCCCGTCCGCCGCCCTGCGTCGAGGACGGGCGCGAGCCGGACGGTAAAGTGACGCTGCGTCAACGTGCGTCCCGGGTAGACCGGTTCCGATCGAAGGCCGCGATCGGGACCGGGTCGAACCGGCCGCCGGCGCACGGCGCGCCGTCAACGGAACCACCGGCAGAACCATCAGCGGAACCGGCAAGGTCAGCAGGTCGGCAGGGCCGACGAGGGGGAGCGCCCAGTGCGTCGAGCGAACGCGAGGTCCCGGTCATGAACACCTCTGCCACCACCGGCTTCTGCCGGGTCACCGTCGTCGCCCCGGACAGCCGGATCGACGTCGCCCTGCCCGAGGACATCCCGCTCGCGGACGTGTATCCCGAGGTGCTGCGGCTCTCCCACCAGACCCGGCCGGACGGCGCCCCCACCGGATTCCACCTCGTCCGCCGCGACGGCACCGTCCTCGACGGCAGCCTGTCGCTCGCCGCCCAGCAGGTGCGCGACGGCGACCTGCTCAGCCTCCGCCCGTTCGCGGAGTCGCTGCCCCCCGCCGTCTACGACGACGTCGCCGACGCCATCGCCACCGCCGGTGAGACCGACCGCCGGTTCTGGAGCCCCGAACTGATGCGGGCCTTCGGCCTGACCGGCGCGGGCGTGCTGCTCGCCCTGCTCGGCTTCGTGCTCTGGTTCGCCGACCTGCGTCACGACATGCACGGCCTGCCCGGCGTGCTCTCCGGCGTCGTCGCCGTCGTGCTCACCGCCTTCGCCGGTGTGCGGGCCCGGGTCTACCGGGACGCCTGGGCCGGTCTCGCGCTCGGCCTCGGCGCCCTTCCGCACGCCGTGATCGCCGGCAGCGGGATCCTCTCCCCGGCCACGGCCCTGGAGGGCCCCGGCCGGCTCCACTTCCTCACCGGCTGCGTGACCGTCCTGGTCGTCGCCGTCCTGCTGGTCGGTTTGCTGCCCGAGAAGGACGCGCCGTTCGTCGCGGCCGCCTTCCTGTCCGCCGCCGGTGCGCTTGCCACCTTCGCGGCCGTCCTGCTGCCCGACACCCCGGCCGACCACATCGCCGCCGTCACCGGTGTCACCGCCGTCGCCGTGATCGGCTTCCTGCCCGGCCTCTCCGCCCGCTTCGCCCGGCTGCCCGTCGGATTCAGCGCCCCCGGCCAGGCCCGCACGCGCAGCCGCGACCACGACGAGGAGGCCGACCGCGCCGAACTGGTGCAGTACGAGCGGATCGCCCACCAGGCCCGCCGCGGCCACGAGGTGCTGGTGGGCCTGGTCGGCGGCTGCGCCGCGGTCATCGTCGGCGCCTGCGCGGTGCTGGGCTTCACCGACGGGACCTTCCCCGAACTGCTCGCCCTCGCCCTCGGGCTCGCCACCGTGCTCCGGGCCCGGCTCTTCCGCTACAGCGCGCAGGTCCTCGCCCTGACCGTGGCCGGCCTGTCCGGACTCGCCCTGCTGGTCGTCGGACTCGCCCTGCACACCCCGCAGTTCGTCCTCCGCGCGGGTGCCGGCTCCACCGGTGCGGACCTGCGCACCGTCTGGCTGACCGCCTCGATCGCCTTCGGCGCCGCGGTCCTCGTCGCGATCGCCCTGGTAGTGCCCCGACTCGGCGTCTCCCCGTTCTGGGGGCGGATCCTGGACCTGGTCGACAGTCTGACCCTGATGGCGCTGGTCCCGCTGGTGCTGGCGGTCCTCGACGTCTACCGGCTGGTGCGCGGAGCCACCGGCTGACCCGCCCCGTCCTGCCGGGCACCGGCCGCCGTCGGGCGGGATCACCGGCACTGGTACGCTTGGCCTTCGAGCGCAGCCGTGTGTCCGCCCCCGTCGGGGGCGCCGACCGCCGGCCGCGCCCGTCACGACACCGAGTTCTCACAGAGTCCTGTGCCGTAGACCAGGACCGCTTGGTATCACTTCGAAGGAGTTGCACGTGGCTCTCGCCTCTGACGTCAAGAAGCAGATCTTCGCCGAGTTCGGCCAGAAGGAGGGCGACACCGGCTCCCCCGAGGTCCAGGTCGCCATGCTCTCCCGCCGCATCGCGGACCTGACCGAGCACCTCAAGGTCCACAAGCACGACCACCACTCGCGCCGTGGCCTGCTCATCCTGGTCGGCCAGCGTCGCCGTCTGCTGCAGTACCTGGCCAAGAAGGACATCGAGCGCTTCCGTACGCTCGTCGACCGCCTGGGCATCCGCCGCGGTGCCGCCGGTGGCGCCCGCTAAGACCGCCGCTCGGGGCGGCTCCCCACACCGGGGGGCCGCCCCTCGCGCGTATGCTGCGGCCGATGGCCCGGGGCGCCCCTGGCGGCGCCCGAACATAACAACTCGCGCGCACCTCCCCAGGTGCCCGAGGATTGCACCGTAGGGTTGTGGGAAATGCCGGTGATGGCGCTGTCGAGCGCCACCCAGGCAGAAAGACCCCAGACCCCCCGCGGGACGAAGGCTTCAAACGGAAGCCGCCCGCATCCGAGAGAGCGTCCAGACGCGGACCGCCAACCCGGACCCGGCCAGTCGAGAGGCGCCGGTCCTCGGTAGTGGCCGCCGGAAGCCCCGCAGACCGAAGCGGGGCGCACCGGAGGCTTCGATCGAAGACCGGCCCGACTGCCCCCCTCTGCGAAAGAGGGCCAGGGGCCCCCGGCAGACGATGCGCGGGGACGCTCTCCCGGAGAACGTACGAAAGAGGAGATCTTCCAGGTGGAAGAGAACGTGTTCTATGCCGAGGCCGTGATCGACAACGGTTCCTTCGGTACCCGTACCATCCGCTTCGAGACCGGCCGTCTGGCCCGTCAGGCCGCCGGCTCCGCCGTGGCCTACCTGGACGACGACACCATGGTGCTGTCGGCGACCAGCGCGTCCAAGCAGCCGAAGGAGCACTTCGACTTCTTCCCGCTGACGGTGGACGTCGAGGAGCGGATGTACGCCGCCGGCCGCATCCCCGGCTCCTTCTTCCGTCGTGAGGGCCGGCCCTCCGAGGACGCGATCCTCACCTGCCGCCTGATCGACCGCCCGCTGCGCCCGTCCTTCGTCAAGGGCCTGCGCAACGAGATCCAGGTCGTCGTCACCGTGATGGCGCTCAACCCGGACCACCTGTACGACGTGGTGGCCATCAACGCCGCCTCCGCCTCCACCCAGCTGGCGGGCCTGCCGTTCTCCGGCCCGATCGGTGGCGTGCGCGTCGCCCTGATCAACGGCCAGTGGGTGGCCTTCCCGACCCACAGCGAGCTGGAGTCGGCCGTCTTCGACATGGTCGTGGCCGGCCGCACCCTGCCGGACGGCGACGTCGCGATCATGATGGTCGAGGCCGAGGCCACGAACAAGACCATCAAGCTCGTCGAGGGCGGCGCCGAGGCGCCGACCGAGGAGATCGTCGCCGCCGGTCTGGACGCCGCCAAGCCGTTCATCAAGGTGCTCTGCGCCGCCCAGGCCCAGCTGGCCGCCCAGGCCGCCAAGCCGACCGGCGAGTTCCCGGTCTTCCTGGACTACCAGGACGACGTGCTCGCCGCGCTGTCCGCCGCCGTCAAGGACGAGCTGGCGCAGGCCCTCACCATCGCGGGCAAGCAGGAGCGCAACAACGAGCTGGACCGCGTCAAGGCGCTGGCCGCCGAGAAGCTGCTGCCCGAGTTCGAGGGTCGCGAGAAGGAGATCAGCGCCGCCTACAACGCGCTGACCAAGAAGACCGTCCGCGAGCGCGTCATCAAGGACAAGGTCCGCATCGACGGCCGCGGTGTCACCGACATCCGCACCCTGGCCGCCGAGGTCGAGGCCATCCCGCGGGTGCACGGCTCGGCCCTGTTCGAGCGCGGCGAGACCCAGATCCTGGGCGTCACTACGCTGAACATGCTCCGCATGGAGCAGCAGCTGGACACGCTCTCCCCGGAGACGCGTCGCCGCTACATGCACAACTACAACTTCCCGCCGTACTCGGTCGGCGAGACCGGCCGCGTCGGTTCGCCGAAGCGCCGCGAGATCGGCCACGGCGCGCTCGCCGAGCGGGCGATCCTGCCGGTCCTGCCGACCCGCGAGGAGTTCCCGTACGCCATCCGCCAGGTCTCCGAGGCGCTGAGCTCCAACGGCTCCACCTCGATGGGCTCGGTCTGCGCCTCGACCATGTCGCTGCTGAACGCCGGTGTGCCGCTGAAGGCCGCCGTCGCCGGTATCGCCATGGGCCTGATCTCGCAGGAGATCGACGGTGAGACCCACTACGTGACCCTCACCGACATCCTCGGTGCCGAGGACGCGTACGGCGACATGGACTTCAAGGTCGCCGGTACCCGCAACTTCATCACCGCCCTGCAGCTGGACACCAAGCTCAACGGCATCCCGGCGTCGGTGCTGGCCGCCGCGCTGAAGCAGGCCCGCGACGCCCGCCTGCACATCCTCGACGTGATGAACGAGGCCATCGACTCCCCGGACGAGATGTCCCCGAACGCGCCGCGCATCATCACCATCAAGATCCCGGTGGACAAGATCGGTGAGGTCATCGGCCCCAAGGGCAAGATGATCAACCAGATCCAGGAGGACACCGGCGCCGAGATCACGATCGAGGACGACGGCACCATCTACATCGGTGCCGCCGACGGCCCGGCCGCCGAGGCCGCCCGCACCACGATCAACCAGATCGCGAACCCGACCATGCCGGAGGTCGGAGAGCGTTACCTGGGCACCGTGGTCAAGACCACGACCTTCGGTGCCTTCGTGTCGCTCATGCCGGGCAAGGACGGTCTGCTGCACATCTCGCAGATCCGCAAGCTGGCCGGCGGCAAGCGCGTCGAGAACGTCGAGGACGTCCTCGGCGTCGGCGCCAAGGTGCAGGTCGAGATCGCCGAGATCGACCCGCGCGGCAAGCTCTCCCTGATCCCGGTCGTCGAGGGCGAAGAGGCCGGCGAGGCCGCTTCCGAGTGAAGCGCCGCTAGCTGACCCAGCGGCCCGCACGCCCCCGTCGGCGTGCGGGCCGCACCCTGTTGTCCCGCTCCCCATGCTCTCTACGGATTGCTTTCTACGGAGGTACCACCGTGGCCCAGGCCTCGGCGGCGAAGCAGCGCCCCGGCACGACCCGGACCCTGCTCAAGGGCGCGGACGGCGCCGGCACGGTGCGCCGCACCGTCCTCCCCGGCGGCCTGCGCGTCGTCACCGAGACCCTGCCGACGGTGCGCTCCGCGACCTTCGGCATCTGGGTCGGCGTCGGCTCGCGTGACGAGACCCCGCAGCTCAACGGCGCCACCCACTACCTGGAGCACCTGCTCTTCAAGGGCACCGAGCGGCGCAGCGCGCTGGACATCTCGGCCGCCCTGGACGCGGTCGGCGGCGAGATGAACGCCTTCACCGCCAAGGAGAACACCTGCTACTACGCGCGGGTGCTCGACACCGACCTCCCGCTGGCCATCGACGTGGTCTGCGACATGCTCACCGGCTCCCTGATCCGCCCGGAGGACGTCGAGGCCGAACGCGGCGTCATCCTGGAGGAGATGGCGATGGCCGAGGACGATCCCGGTGACGTCGTCCACGACCTCTTCGCCAAGGTGATCTTCGGCACCGGCCCGCTCGGCCGCCCGATCCTCGGCACCCAGGAGACCGTCCGGTCGCTCACCCGCGACCAGATCGCCGGCTTCTTCCACCGCCGCTACAAGCCCGAGCACCTGGTCGTCGCCGCGGCCGGCAACCTCGACCACCGCAAGGTCGTCAAGCAGGTCGAGCAGGCCTTCGCCCCGCTGCTGGCCCGCTCCGAGGCCGCCCCCGCCGAGGCGCGGCGCGGCGTCAAGACGCTGCGCACCGCCGGCCGGGTGGAGGTGCTCCAGCGCACCACCGAGCAGGCCCACCTGGTGCTGGGCGTGCCCGGTGTGCCCCGGCACGACGAGCGCCGCTGGGCGATGGGCGTGCTCAACGCGGCCCTCGGCGGCGGCATGAGCTCGCGGCTCTTCCAGGAGGTCCGCGAGAAGCGCGGCCTGGCGTACTCGGTCTACTCCTACTCCTCCTCGTACGCGGACAGCGGCCTGTTCGGCATCTACGCCGGCTGCCAGCCCAAGCGGGTCGAGGAGGTGCTGCGGATCTGCCGCGAGGAGCTCGCCAAGGTGGTCGCCGAGGGCATCACCGAGGAGGAGCTGCACCGCGCCGTCGGCCAGATCTCCGGTTCCACCGTGCTCGGCATGGAGGACACCGGCTCGCTGATGAACCGGATCGGCAAGGCGGAGCTCAGCTACGGCCACCACCTGTCGGTGGACGAGATGCTGGCGAAGATTGCGGCCGTGACCCTGGACGACGTGCACGCCGTGGCCCGTGATGTGCTGGGTGCCCACCGGCCGTCGCTCGCGCTGATCGGTCCGATCAACGACAAGCGGGCCGCCCGGCTCGCCGACCTGCTGGTCTGAAGGGACTTCTCACCATGACGCTGCGTGTCGCCGTGATCGGCGCCAAGGGGCGGATCGGCTCGGAGGCCGTCAAGGCCGTCGAGGCCGCCCCGGACCTGGAGCTGGTCGCCACCCTCGGGCGGGGGTCGGAGCTCTCCGAGCTCACCGACGCCGGCGTGCAGGTCGCCGTCGAGCTGACCCATCCCGACTCGGTGATGGACAACCTCGACTACTGCCTGCAGCACGGCATCCACGTGGTCACCGGCACCACCGGCTGGACCGACGAGCGGCTGGCCACCGTCCGCGGCCGGCTCGACGGGGCACCGGAGCTCGGCCTGCTGATCGCGCCGAACTTCTCCATCGGCGCCGTGCTCGGCATGAAGTTCGCCCAGACCGCGGCCCGGTACTTCGAGTCGGTCGAGGTGGTCGAGCTGCACCACGACCACAAGGCCGACGCGCCCAGTGGCACCGCCACCCGCACCGCCCAGCTGATCGCCGCCGCCCGCGCCGAGGCCGGCCGGCCGCCGCAGCAGGACCCGACCACGCACGGCCTGCCCGGCGCCCGCGGCGCCGACGTGGACGGCGTGCCCGTGCACGCCGTCCGGCTGCGCGGTCTGCTCGCCCACCAGCAGGTGATGTTCGGGGACACCGGTGAGACCCTCACCATCCGCCACGACTCGCTGCACCACAGCAGCTTCATGCCGGGCATCCTGCTCGGCGTGCGCAAGGTCGTGGAGACTCCCGGGCTGACCCTCGGCCTCGAACACTTCCTGGACCTGTGACCGTGTCCGCCCCCCGGAGCGCGTCGTGACCTCCCGTACCGGCTTCTTCGTCCTCTCCGGCGTCCTGCTGCTGGTCGCCCTGGTCTGCGTGGGCGAGGGTGTCCAACTGCTCGCCACCGGCAAACCGCTGGGCATCGGCCTGGGCCTCTGCGCCTTCGTCGTCCCGGTGATCGGCGTCTGGTTCCTGCGCCAGACGGTCCGCTTCGGCCGGTACAGCGAGCGGCTCGCCAAGGAGCTGGAGGCCGAGGGCGGCCTGCCGGTCGACGAGCTGAAGCGCACCACCGGCGGGCGGATCGACCGCGCCTCGGCCGATGCGGTGTTCGCCCGTCGCCGGGCCGAGGCCGAGGCGGCCCCGGGGGACTGGCGGGTGTTCTTCCGCCTGGCGGTCGCGTACGCCGACGCGGGCGACGTGCCGCGCGCCCGCAAGACCATGCAGCACGCGATCCGGCTGCACCGCACCGCGGGCGCGACCAGTACCACTGGCACCACCGGCACCACTGGCACCACCGGCACCACCGAATCCGCGAGGAGTAACGCGTGAGCGACCGCACGACGGCCCCCCAGTTCCGCAGCGACGTGACCGTGGACCTGGTCCGCAGCGCCGCCGCCGACTCGGACGTCATCTGGGCGGCCCGGGTCTCGACGGCGGGGGAGCAGTCCCTGGAGGCGCTCCAGGAGGACCCGGAGAAGTCCAAGGGCCTGATCAACTACCTGATGCGGGACCGGCACGGCACGCCGTTCGAGCACAACTCGATGACCTTCTTCATCAGCGCGCCGATCTTCGTCTTCCGCGAGTTCCACCGCCACCGCAGCGGCTGGTCCTACAACGAGGAGTCCGGGCGCTACCGCGAGCTGGAGCCGGTCTTCTACGTGCCCGCCGAGGAGCGCAAGCTGGTCCAGCAGGGCCGCCCGGGCCGGTACGAGTTCGTCGAGGGCACGGCGGAGCAGCACAGGACCGTCACCGCCTCGATGGAGGCCGCCTACGGCGAGGCGTACGAGCGGTACCAGGAGATGCTGGACGCGGGCGTGGCCCGCGAGGTGGCCCGTGCGGTGCTGCCGGTCGGTCTCTTCTCCTCGATGTACGCGACCTGCAACGCGCGCTCGCTGATGCACTTCCTGTCGCTGCGCACCAAGCGGGAGAACTCGGCGGTCCCGTCGTTCCCCCAGCGCGAGATCGAGATGGTGGCCGAGCAGATGGAGGAGCGGTGGGCCGAGCTCATGCCGCTCACCCGTGCGGCCTTCGAGAAGCACGGCCGGGTCGCCCCCTGACCTGCGACGACGAGCAGATGGGCGGAGTGTCGGGCATGTCTGGATTGCGGCATTTCTGACCTCTCCCTACGCTCGTGAACACGGATTCCGGTGCTGCTTGAACCCCCGAGCACGCAGCACCGGAATCCCATGTCCGCGCTGTCGGCGCGGCCTCCGGTGCGGCCGCCCGAGCGGCGCACCTGTCCGAACCCTGGACCGGCCTGGGTACCGCCCCACCGCCTACGAGTAGCTTTGGACGCATGGCTCCGACCTCCACCTCCCAGACGCCCTTCGGCCGGGTCCTGACCGCGATGGTGACCCCGTTCACCGCCGACGGCGGCCTCGACCTCGACGGCGCCCAGCGCCTCGCCGCGCACCTCGTCGACTCGGGCAACGACGGCCTCGTCGTCAACGGCACCACCGGCGAGTCCCCGACCACCAGCGACGCCGAGAAGGCCCGGCTCGTCCGCGCGGTGGTGGAGGCGGTGGGGGACCGGGCACACGTGGTGGCCGGCGTCGGCACCAACGACACGCACCACAGCGCCGACCTGGCCCGCCAGGCCGAGGCCGCCGGGGCGCACGGCCTGCTGGTCGTCACGCCGTACTACAGCAAGCCCCCGCAGGAGGGCCTGTACCGGCACACCACGCACATCGCCGACGCCACCGGCCTGCCGGTCATGCTGTACGACATCCCCGGCCGCAGCGGTGTCGCGCTGAGCCACGAGACCCTGGTCCGGCTCGGCGAGCACCCGCGGATCGTCGCCAACAAGGACGCCAAGGGCGACCTCGGCGCCGCCGCCTGGGCCATCGCCCGCTCGGACCTGGCCTGGTACTCCGGCGACGACATCCTCAACCTGCCGCTGCTGTCGGTCGGAGCCGTGGGTGTGGTGAGCGTCGTCGGACACCTGGTCGCCGCCGAGCTGCGGGCCATGGTCGAGGCCTTCCTGTCCGGCGATGTGGCCAAGGCCACGGCCGTCCACCAGCGCCTGCTGCCGGTCTTCACCGGTATCTTCCGCACGCAGGGCGTCATCCTCACCAAGGCCGCACTGGAGCTCCAGGGACACCCGTCCGGGCCGCTGCGGCTGCCCCTCGTCGGCGCGACCCCCGAGGAGATCGCGCAACTGAAGAAGGATCTCGCCGCCGGCGGGGTAGACCTGTAACAGACACAGACGTGCGCGCCCCGGCTCGCCGGACCCTCACGGGTTCGCCGCTGGACCGGACCGAAGGCGCGAATGCACAGACCCAGTAGGAAAAACCGACACTGAGTACGCACGCCATATGTCTCGCGGGGGAGGACCCCCGGGCATATGGCGTGCGCCGTGAGGAGAGTCTTTTGAGCCACCCGCATCCCGAACTCGGCGCACCCCCCGCTCTCAAGCAGGGCGCCCTGCGTATCACTCCGCTCGGCGGTCTCGGCGAGATCGGCCGCAACATGACGGTCTTCGAGTACGGGGACCGCATTCTCATCGTCGACTGCGGCGTCCTCTTCCCGGAGGACGAGCAGCCCGGCGTCGACCTGATCCTCCCGGACTTCACCTACATCCGGGACCGCCTCGACAAGATCGACGGCATCGTCCTCACGCACGGCCACGAGGACCACATCGGCGCCGTGCCGTTCCTGCTCCGGGAGAACCCGGACATCCCGCTGATCGGCTCGAAGCTCACGCTCGCGCTGATCGAGGCGAAGCTCGCCGAGCACCGCATCCGGCCGTACGTCCTGGAGGTCAAGGAGGGCGACCGCGAGCGGATCGGTCCCTTCGACTGCCAGTTCATCGCGGTCAACCACTCCATCCCGGACGCGCTGGCCGTCGCCGTGCGCACGCCCGCCGGCATGGTCGTCGCCACCGGCGACTTCAAGATGGACCAGCTGCCGCTCGACGGCCGCCTCACCGACCTGCCGGCCTTCGCCAAGCTGGCGGAGGAGGGCATGGACCTGTTGCTGGTGGACTCCACCAACGCCGAGGTCCCCGGTTTCATCCCGAGCGAGCGCGACATCTCGGTCGCGCTGCGAAACGTTTTCGCGAACGCCGACAAGCGCATCATCGTGGCCTCGTTCGCGAGCCACGTGCACCGCATCCAGCAGGTGCTGGACGCCGCGCACGAGTACAAGCGGAAGGTCGCGTTCGTCGGCCGCTCGATGGTCCGCAACATGGGCATCGCCCGCGACCTCGGGTACCTGAAGGTCCCCGGCAACATGGTCGTCGACGTCAAGCAGCTGGACGACCTGCCGGACAAGGACGTCGTGCTGATCTGTACCGGTTCGCAGGGCGAGCCGATGGCCGCGCTGTCCCGGATGGCCAACCGCGACCACCAGATCCGCATCGTCGAGGGCGACACCGTCGTCCTGGCCTCGTCGCTGATCCCGGGCAACGAGAACGCCGTCTACCGGGTCATCAACGGCCTGACCCGCTGGGGCGCCAAGGTCGTGCACAAGGGCAACGCCAAGGTGCACGTCTCCGGCCACGCCTCGGCCGGCGAGCTGCTGTACTTCTTCAACATCTGCAAGCCGCGCAACCTGATGCCGGTCCACGGTGAATGGCGTCACCTGCGTGCCGCCGCCGATCTCGGTATCGCCACCGGCGTGCCGCGCAACCGGACGGTCATCGCCGAGGACGGCGTCTGCGTCGATCTGGAAGGCGGCGTCGCCCGGATCGTCGGCAAGGTCCAGGCCGGCTACGTCTACGTGGACGGCTCCTCGGTCGGTGACATCACCGAGGCCTCGCTCAAGGACCGCAGGATTCTCGGCGAGGAGGGCTTCATCTCCTGCTTCGTGGTGGTCGACTCCACCAACGGGAAGATCGTGGGCGGCCCGAGCATCCAGGCCCGTGGCTCGGGTATCGACGACGCCGCGTTCGCCCCCGTGACGGCCAAGCTGCAGGAGGCGCTCGACCGTTCGGCCGGCGACGGTGTCCTGGAGGTCCGCCAGGTCCAGCAGCTCGTCCGTCGGATTCTCGGCAAGTGGGTGGCGGACAACTACCGCCGCCGACCGATGATCCTGCCGGTCGTCGTCGAGGTCTGAGCCTTCGGCTCGCGACCCCTTGACCTCGGTTTGACGTGGGGCAGCCCGGTGCGTAATGTTCTCCGGGTTGCCCCACGGGACGGCCCCGGCAGAAGTTCTCGAACGAAATTCGAGAACGGAGCGCGGAAAACGACCCGAAAAACTCTGCTAGAGTTCGGGAGCGCCGAAAGGCCGAAGCACATCGGATGAATGAAACTCCGGAAAACGGAGCGGAAAACGTCTGGTAAGCTGGAAACACGAAAGAACGAAGCGCCCGGAGGGCCGGTGTGAAAGCCGCCTGAAGGAAGTGTCCGTTCCTTGAGAACTCAACAGCGTGCCAA
>NZ_JAQYWW010000543.1:0-324 GCF_036322525.1 Streptomyces sp. BE20
GGGGCGAGCACGGCCGCGGTCACCCGGGGGCGGCGCAGCGCGTGGGGGAGCAGGACGGCGAGCACCCGCTTGTCGGCGGCGGGCGGCACGGTCCCGGGCTCCTCGGCGAGTTCGCGCTCCGCGGTCTGCTCGACGGACACGCCGCCGTCGACCTTGCCGCCGGGCAGGCTCCCGGTGGGCGGCTCGCCGGCGGTGGGCCGCCGGCCGGGCAGCACCCGGCCGTCCCCGGTGGGCCCGTGCACCCCGGCCCCGAGCATCGGTGGGGTCGTCAACTGCTGTTCCTCCCCGGGGGTGCTGCGGGATGGTGGGCCCGCGGGCGTCACC
>NZ_JAQYWW010000544.1:0-357 GCF_036322525.1 Streptomyces sp. BE20
CGTGACCGTTGTGGATTCCCTGGTGAGAAAGCCGCGTTCCTGAGACTCGGTGTACCCGAGCATGCTGCGGTCAGCCATGGTCAGCAGAACCAGCGGCATTGCGAGGGATCGAAGCTCGCCCTTCGTGACCGGCGCCTCCGGAATGTTAGTCCTGGGTTTTTCGGCCTACTCGGCGTGATGGTGCAGTTGTTCCCGCATGATCCGCGTTCCGCCGACCAGTCGGCGAAGGCAGCTCTCATCGAGCACCGCGTGAACCAGAGGCGAATCCCGGGGTCCGAAACGCTGCTGACGGGAGAGCAGGTAGGAGACTCTCCCCTCGGCCTCCTCCTCGGTGATGACCCCTCGCCGCAGATCTGC
>NZ_JAQYWW010000545.1:0-1577 GCF_036322525.1 Streptomyces sp. BE20
ATCCGACAGCCACGCCTGAAGCAGCACCAACAGCGCGGCAGCCCGATCCCCGGCCGCACCCGCCCCCGTCGCATCCACCAACAGCACCGGCACCGGCACCGGCAGCTCGTCACCGAGACGCATCACCGCACCCGGCACCTCGGCCGCCACCTCCTGCGCGGCCCACTCCACCCCGAACAGCACACGGTCCGCCGCACCACGAGCCAGCTGACCGGCCGTCACCGGACGCAGCGTCAGCGCCTCGACCCGGGCGACCGGCAGACCCGTCCCGTCGGCGAACAGCAGCCGCACCGACTCGGCGGAGCTCCCGGCCGTGAGCCGGACCCGCAGTGTGTCGGCGGCCGTTCCCAGGACGCGCACGCCCGAGAAGGCGAAGGGCAACTGCGCACCGTCGGCCGACGGCAGCAGGGCTCCGCCCACGCCGATCGCGTGCAACGCCGCGTCGAACAGCGCCGGGTGCATGCCGTACCCGTCGGTCGGCTGGTCGACCGCAACCTCCGCGAACACCGTCCCGCCGGCCCGCCAGGCCCGGCGCAGACCCCGGAACGCCGGACCGTAGGACAGGCCCGCGCCGGCGAACGCCTCGTACAGGCCGCCCAGTTCGAGCTCCTCCGCGTCGGTCGGCGGCCACACGACCAGATCCGCGTCACCGCCGTCATGGGCGTCATGGGCAGCTTCGGCGGGGTCAGAGGAGAGAACGCCGGTCGCGTGCAGCTCCCAGGAAGCCTCGTCGTCACTCCGGGCGTGGACCGCGACCGGGCGCCGTCCGTCGGCGTCCGGTGCACCGATCGTCGTGCGGATCTGCGCACCACCGGAGGCGGACAGCGTCAGCGGGGCCTGGAGCAGCAGTTCGTCCAGGACCGGCACCCCGGCCCGGACACCGCCGGCGAGCGCCATCTCGACCAGGGCCGTGCCCGGCACGACCGTGGTGCCGAAGACCGAGTGGTCGGCCAGCCACGGGTGGGTCGCGAGCGACAGACGTCCGGTGAGCACGCTCTCCGGCGCGTCGGGAAGCGCGATCGCCGCTCCGAGCAGCGGGTGGCCGGTGTCGGTCAGACCGAGGCCCGCGGCATCGGCCGTCTGCGGGGTCCGGCGGCGGGGCCAGAAGTGCCGGTGGTCGAAGGCGTAGCCGGGCAGGTCCAGACGCGACCCACCGCCGAGCACGGCCTTCCAGTCGACCGTGAGGCCGGCCGCGTGCAGTTCGGCGAGCGAGGTGAGCAGGGTGGTGGCCTCGTCGCGGTCGCGGCGCAGCGCGGCGACAGCCGTCGTCGTGTCGGGGTTCGCGTCCACGACGAGCGAGGTGAGCACGCTGTCCGGACCGAGTTCGAGGACGGCGGCCGCGCCCAGAGCGACGGCCGCGTCGGCGAAGCGGACCGGGCGGCGGACCTGGTCGACCCAGTACTCCGGGTCCGACCACTGACCGGGCGTCACGGCCCCGCCCGTCACCGTCGAGACGGCGGGAAGTACCGGGTCGTGGAAGGCCAGACCGCTCACCACGGCCCGGAACTCCGCCAGCATCGGCTCCATCAGCCGGGAGTGGAACGCGTGACTCGTCCGCAGCCGGGACGTCTTCCAAC
>NZ_JAQYWW010000546.1:0-202 GCF_036322525.1 Streptomyces sp. BE20
GACAGCACCCCGGCCACGTGCGCGGCGGCAACCTCGCCGATCGAGTGCCCGACCAGCACGTCCGCCCGCACACCCCAGCGGGTGAGCAGCGCGTGCAACGCCACCTCGACGGCGAACAACGCCGGCTGCGCATACCCCGTCCGGTGGATCAGCTCCTCGTCCGCCAGCACCTCCGCCAACGGCCGGTCCAGATGGGCATCCA
>NZ_JAQYWW010000547.1:0-326 GCF_036322525.1 Streptomyces sp. BE20
ATCGCCTATCCAGTGCTCTACCTCCGGCAAGAAACACGTGACGCTGCACCTAAATGCATTTCGGGGAGAACCAGCTATCACGGAGTTTGATTGGCCTTTCACCCCTAACCACAGGTCATCCCCCAGGTTTTCAACCCTGGGGGGTTCGGTCCTCCACGAAGTCTTACCTCCGCTTCAACCTGCCCCTGGCTAGATCACTCCGCTTCGGGTCTTGGGCATGCAACTCAAACGCCCTATTCGGACTCGCTTTCGCTACGGCTACCCCACACGGGTTAACCTCGCTACACACCGCAAACTCGCAGGCTCATTCTTCAAAAGGCACGCAG
>NZ_JAQYWW010000548.1:0-353 GCF_036322525.1 Streptomyces sp. BE20
CCGCTCACGCCGAAGGACGACACGGCGGCCCGGCGCGGCCGGTCCACCTCCGGCCACTCCCGCTCCTCCGTCAACAGCGCGACCGCACCCGACTCCCAGTCCACCTTCGAACTCGGCGCGTCGATGTGCAGACTCTTCGGCAGCACACCGTGCCGCAACGCC
The DNA here is from genome assembly GCF_036322525.1 of Streptomyces sp. BE20. Lineage (NCBI taxonomy): Bacteria > Bacillati > Actinomycetota > Actinomycetes > Kitasatosporales > Streptomycetaceae > Streptomyces > Streptomyces sp. BE20. The sequence continues at coordinate 163 of NZ_JAQYWW010000548.1, forward strand.
TCCACCATCTTGATCACACCCGCCACACCCGCAGCCGCCTGCGCATGCCCGATGTTCGACTTCAACGAACCCAGCCACACCGGCTGCTCCGCCGGACGACCCTGCCCGTACGTGGCCAGCACCGCCTGCGCCTCGATCGGATCACCCAGCGACGTCCCCGTCCCGTGACCCTCCACCGCGTCGACGTCCGC
>NZ_JAQYWW010000549.1:0-345 GCF_036322525.1 Streptomyces sp. BE20
AGGCCTCCGGGCACTACCGTGCCGCTCTGGATCACTCCCTTTCCTCCGACTAAGATTCTCTCTGCGCCAGGGACCTGGAGGGCGCGGCCGGCTGCCACCGGGCGCTAGGGTACGCGGTGCGCGCCGCAGACTGGTACGGCCGGGCGCCAGCCCAAAACGGCCACTCAGCAGCCGCCACCCAGGCCCCCAACAAGCCAGAAAAACAAAAAACAAAAAAAAAAAAAAAAAAAAAAAAAACAAAAAAAAAAAAACAAAAAACACAAAAACAACAACAAAGCAATACACCCAAAAAAAAAAGACCACAAAGACACCCCCGCCTCCCCAACAAAAGGTAACTACCAAGGC
>NZ_JAQYWW010000550.1:0-581 GCF_036322525.1 Streptomyces sp. BE20
GCGCGTTCCGGGGCGTTGGTGGATCTCGTGGGTGACGGTGGGATGTTGTCGGTGGGGGCGCCGGTGGCGGATGTGGTGCGGTGGTTGGAGCCGTCGGGTGGGTGGGGTGATCTGTCGGTGGCGGCGGACAACGGTCCGTCGCAGGTGGTGGTGGCGGGTGAGCGGTCGCGGTTGGCGGCGTTCGTGTCGTGGTGTGAGGAGCGGGGGGTGCGGGCCCGGTTGGTGGAGGTGCGGTACGCGTCGCATTCGCCGCAGGTGGAGCAGGTGCGGGAGGCGGTTGTCGCGGGTCTGGTCGGGGTGCGGGGTGCGGTGCCGCGTGTTCCGTGGTTCTCGACGGTGACGGGGGAGCGGGTCACGGAGCCGGTGGACGCGGCCTACTGGTGGTCGAACCTGCGGGACCAGGTCCGCTTCGGGCCGGTCGTGGAGAAGCTGGCGGGGGAGGGTTTCCGGCTGTTCGCGGAGGTGTCGGGGCACCCGGTGCTCACCGTGGCGCTGGAGCAGTGCGCGCCCGACGCGGGGGTGTGGGGGACGCTGCGCCGGGGCGAGGACGGCCCGGCCGGGCAGATCCGCGCGCTCGGCGA
>NZ_JAQYWW010000551.1:0-309 GCF_036322525.1 Streptomyces sp. BE20
CGGATCCGCAGCAGCGGTTGCTGCTGGAGACGTCCTGGGAACTGCTGGAGCGGGCGGGCATCGACCCGACGTCGCTGAAGGGGCAGCCGGTCGGCGTGTACGCCGGTCTGATGAACCTCGACTACGCGCACCACGTGCTCCACCTCCCGGAGGGGCTGTAGGGTTAGTACGGCATCGGCAACTCGGGTTCGGTGGCGTCGGGCCGCATCTCCTACGCCCTCGGGCTGGAGGGTCCGTCGGTGACGGTGGACACGGCCTGCTCGTCGTCGCTGGTGGCGCTGCACCTGGCGGCGCAGGCGCTGCGTGACG
>NZ_JAQYWW010000552.1:0-44809 GCF_036322525.1 Streptomyces sp. BE20
CTTGAGGTCGACGGCGCCGTGCTCGTAGAAGCGGGCGTCCTCGATGTCGACCTGGGCCTGCCGCATGTACGGCGACATCTGGTCGGCGGCGAGGACGGTGCGGTCGCGCTCGTACACCTTGGCGATCAGCCCGCCCTTGGCATCGAAGATCTGTGTGACCTGGGAGAGCGGAGGGGTGTCGAAGTCGTCGGGGATGTCGTCGAAGCCCTCCGCCGTGTCCTTCGCGGTCAGCCCGAGCGCCCCGGCGGCGGGCAGGGCGAGGCCGGCGAGCAGTGCCCCGGACACGACGCTCACGCCCAGGAAGGTCGCACCGTGGCGGGCCAGCCGAAGTGGAGAACTGCGAGGCCGGAGGGGGGCTTCGCCGTCGGGGGAATTCCATATCGGAGGGAGGTTCGATGCCATGCGGGAATACTAGCCGCGGTCCCTCGCTGATCGAACAATTCACCGTGCACGGCTGTCACGGCTCTGTAACAGGTATCGGATTCGTCTTATCCATATCAAATCGTATGCGTACTAAATGGCCGTGAAAGGGAAATTGAGGATTCCTGCAAGGAATTCGACAGGCCCCTGCCCGTGGTGCGGAGCCGAAAGGATTCAGTGGAGGCGGCCGTCGTCGGCGGGTTGCCCGCCGACTCCTCCTCCGCCCGTGCGCCCCCGTGGCTTCGCCTTGCGCGCCCCTCTCGTCCCGTGACCCTGCTACCCACTAGATGCCGTGGGCGGGGTGAAAGGTTGCGCACGTCCGGAAGTTTCGGAGGCGGTCCCGGGTGCACCGTCCCCTTCCGGGGCGCTGGAGTCACTCCGCTCGTCACCGGCCCGGCCTAGGGGCGTTCGGGAGCAGCCGTATTCGTCATGGCCCGCGTACCCGGCGGTGCGGTCGAATTCACCCGGATCGTCGGTGATCATCCATTCGTCGACGAATGACCGGACGTCCGCAGAGCCTGCTCGGGGCCGTATGCGGCGCGCTTGCGCGCAGGGTCGGCCGTCCGGACCGCACAGTCACCCTGCCGCCCCGCCGGTGCCGGGTCAACGGCGCGTCGCCAGAGTGCCCCGAATCCGGGCCGGAACCGCCCGAAGGGGCAACCCGGCGTGCCCCGTGCCCCGTGCCCTGCACCCCTGCCCCGTGCCGCCGGGTCCGTCGCGGTGTCGGGGGCCGGCGGTGGGCGCGTCCCGCAGCGGGTGAGGCGGTCGCCCAACTGCACGCCGGCCGGTGGACCTTGGTCGGGTCCGCCGGCTGCGGCCCGTACGCTACCGGCCATGACGCACATACCTGCAGCGCGGCGGCCGGGCCTGGCCGAGCACCTGCGTGACAAGGGCGCGGCGATGCGCGACGCCGCCCGCCGGCGGCCCGAGAGTTCGGACTGGGACGAGGAGATCGGCGCGGTCTGCGTGGCCGACGACGCGACCGGGGTCCGCAAGGTCCGGGTGGGGGACTGGTCGTTCGTCGGTGACGGCGGCCCCGACATCGGCGGCTTCGGCCTCGGCCCGTCCTCTCCGGAACTGCTCTGCGCGGTGATCAGCACCTGCCTGACGCACACCGTCCTGTGCATTGCGGCACTGTCGGACGTCTCGCTCGACCGGGCCGAGGTCCGGGTGAACGCGCGCAACAACGATGCCCGGTTCTTCGGTGTGCCGACCGAGGCGCCCGCCGTGCCGTACGACCTGACGGCGGTGGTGGAGCTGCGGGGAGCCGCCTCGCCCGAGGAGTTGGCGGAGCTTCTGGCCGCCGCGGACGCGCGGTGCCCGATGCTGCAACTGGTCCGTTCCCAGCACACCGTCACGGTTCGTCCGGCCTGAGCCCCTTCTCCTCCGCCTTCCCCGCCCCGGCCGCGTGAGCGCGCGGCCGGGGCGGGGCCGCCTACGCAGGCCCCGGCGAACCCAGTAGCGGGTGCCGGCCGACCGGGCTCCGCGGCCGATGCCCTCGTGACGACGTGTCCGGGAAGCGCGCGTGTCTCCCCGGAGCTCGGCGTAACGAACTCAGTGGAACACGACGGCGTAGCCGCCGGTGACACTCGCCAGGCACGCCCGGTGGAGCTGGTGCCAGGCGAAGCGCTCCGATTCGAACGGTTCGTCGGCCGCGTCCCTCCCGGCCGGCCCGGTCTCCTGCGGGCCGAGGGCGAGGCCCCCGGCGTCGACGCCGATGCCGAGGGCAGGCGCGACGGCCGAGAGCTCCGCGAGGAGACGCTGGGCGGAGCCGACCATCCCGGCGCCCGCGACCTCCGCCTCGGGAGGGAGGAAGAGCGGGTCGGCGAAGTCGACCGGCACGTAGTAGCCCGCGTTGTCGGCGTGACAGAGCAGGTGGGACGAGAACATCGACGTCTCGTCCTGGATCTTCTCGCAGTCGCGGTCCCACTCCTGCTCGCCGATCGACGCGGCGGGCGTGACGGGCTCACCGCGCCCGACGAGCACCACGATGCGGCGCAGCTGGGTCAGGTAGCCGTACGGGAAGCCGCCGGAGAAGGTGGGGGAGTGCGGCGGGCCGGCGATCGGCGGCTCGTGCCAGTCGACTCCCTGCGCCGCGAGCGCCCGGCCGAGGCGGGCGAAGGCGCGCCGGTGGTAGTCGAGCCCCTCGGGGTCGTTGCGCGCCTGGTCGTGGAGGAGGCCGACCGATATCGAAAGTCCCATGGGCACGCAGCCTAGTGCGCACCGGACGACCACCGGCCGGTCGGGAGGTCGGCGGTCTCGTTCCGGCATCGGCTTCGTCCCGTCGTCTGGCCTTCACCCTGCCGCTCGCCGCCGTCATCGCCACCGGCGCCGTCGGCTGCACCCCCGACGGCGCCACCGTCGCCGGACCGAGCAGCGCACCCACCCTGATCGGACCACCGGTAACAAGCTCGACGTCCGGCTCGGCGCCGTCGCGGAGGGCCACACCGCCCCCACTGCCAAGGTCACCCCCGTCGTCACCGGCTGACCCCTTGCCGGGTCACCCCGACGCGGGCCGGCCCCACCACCTGGGAGCCGGCCCGCGCCCGGCCCGACGTCATGGTGTCCGCCGCCTGTGCCGTCCGCCGGGTCGCGGGTAGATCGTGTCAACAGGCTTATCACCGTAGGGAGATGAGCAGAAGGCCGCCTGTTGTGGTGCGTCCGTGCCGTCGACCAAGCCGTTCCAGGTCGCCTTCGACTGTGCGGAGCCCGGGCGCCTCGCTCGCTTCTGGCGCGGGCGGGTCAGGCTCGGACGAGTTCGGCAGCGCGCTGCCCCAGGTCTGCGGCGCCGGGGATTCCACGCCGGGCCCAACTCGTCATTGTCGCACGGACTTTGCGAAGTTCCTTCTTGTGCCGGTCGGACACGACTCCGTCCATGAAATCCAGGGACTGGCCCCAGATCCCTACAGCTTCGTCGTGGCGGCGCTGGGCAGCGACAGACCGGGCCAGGTTCCCGAGTGTCAGGGCGTGGATGCGCCGGAACGCCTCGGGATCGCGACCGGCGAGGGCGGCGCGGTGGTGGCGTTCGGCCGCCTGGTGGTCTTTCAGCTCGGCCAGGGTCTTGGCGGTGTGAGAGGCGACGGTTGCCGCTACCGGCCCGGTAGCCGCCGTGAAGGACGCGGGCGGCGTCGCGGTGTCGAGCATGGCGTCCTCGGCCGCGAGAAGCGCCGCTGCGGCCTTCTGTCCGCTTCCCACGGCTCCGTACGCCCGAGCGCTCGTGATCAGCAACAGAGCCTCGGTCTGCGGGTCCACCTTCCCGCGCGCCCGCCGTAGGGACTCCTCTGCCAGTTCGACACAGAAATCCGGCTGCTTGAGGTTGAGAGCCTGATGGGCGAGGGCGCGCATCATCCAGGCGCCGTGTCCTGTCGGCTCGCTCTCGCAGGCGAGTTGGTAGCCGAGGAGGTAGTACCGCTGCGCGGCTCCCTCCCGGCCCAGGTCGTGGTACTTCCAGGCGGCGAGGTACGACAGTTCGGCCGCCACGCCGTAGGCGTCCCGGCGAACCCCTTCGGAGGGGTACACGGCCTGGAGCATCGGCACCACCGTGTCGGTCAGGTAGGTGGTCACGGCACTCAGCCCGTGCCCACCGCCAAGACGCTCGTCAGCGGCGGTGAACACGCCGGTGATGTGCCGGACGGTGGCCACCTCGCCGACGCCCACCCGGCCGCCGGTCCTTCCCGCTCGCAGGGTAGCGGCGACCGCTTGGTGATCGTAGGTCAGCGGCAACGCCACGGCGGCGGTGGCGAACGCACTGGCGAGGAAGTCGCGGCGGGACTTCATCACGGCTCTCCCGAGGTCGGCGGCGGTGGCCAGCGGGTCGGCGCTCATCACCTCCCCGATCGCTTCCGACCCCAATCCGATCTCCGCCACGGTCACCTTGCGACGTGTCCTCCGGGTAAGGGCCTCGGCAAGATACTGCGGCGTGCGTCCGGTGGGCGTACCGCCGGCCACCCAGTGAGCGACGGCCGAGGGTGCCGTTGCCAGGTGTTCCCCCGCCTCGGAAGCGACCGCGCGCACTGTCGTCGCCAGCGCCTGGTACGTGCATCCGGCCTCCGCGATGGCCCGGGCCAGTGCCTCGTTCGGTGCCTTGGTGTCCGTCAACTGTCGCCCCTCATTCCGATCTTGAACGGGTTGAACGGGATCGGTGTGCTCACACCGTACCTCCGGAGCGTGACTGGATGTTCACTGATTGCACCGGCAGGCCGGAGGTTCCCGCCCGGCTGGCGCGGCAATGGCGACACCGGCCGCAAGCCACGCGGCGAACCCGCCGGCGGCCGCAGGCTCCTCCCCGGACCTCGGGGAGGTGCACCGATCCGCAGTAGTTCCCATGGAAGGAGCAGGACTATGCCCGCCAACATCGAGGTCAGCAACCTGACGCGCCGCCTGGACCACTCGGTGCCGGACGGCGACTTCGCGCCCGTGGCCGTCGAGACCCTGACGCGGCGCCTGGACCACATGGTGCCGGACGGCGACTTCGCGCCCGTGGCCGTCGAGGTCTGACCGCAAGTCCCGTGGGATGCCGTTCAGCTGACGGCATGGCCGGTCGGCTCGGGTGACCACCGGGCCGACCCGCCGCACGGCGTCGCCACACAGTCCCAAGCAAGGAGAGTCCGCAGTGAACACCACCATCGCCCTCAGCGTCCCGGCAGGCTCCTTCTTCGACCTCAGCCGGAAGGACCCGGAACTTCTCCGCCTGCGCGAGGAGGGCGCCGAGAGTGCTCTGCCGTTCGCCCTGATGGAACGCCTCGTCAAGTCCGGCACCTCTTACGCACAGCACGCCCGGTCCCTGCGCAGCGAGAAGGTGACCGTGGCCGGAGTGGCCTTCGACTGGTTCGACGCCCAGCTTCCCGGCGAGATCGCCAACGAGATCAACCTGACGAACTACGAGATCGCCGAGCACACCGACGACCGCCGCGAGGCACTGTCCGAGGCGTTGGACCGCCTGTCGCTGGTCCACTCCGAGGGATTCACCCGTGTGCGTGAGTTCGTCCGTGGCCTGTTGTGGGTCGGGCTCAAGCCCGGTGTCCGCGCTTCTTCCCTGACCAGTTCCAGTGACCCGGCGCTCCCGTACGTCGTCATGTTCTCCGACAAGGCCCGGCACCACATCCCCCCGAACACGGTCAGCTCGGAGCCGTCTCCCCGCTTCCTGGCGGAGAACCTGCTCCACGAGGGTACGCACCAGTCGATCAGCTTCCACATCCTTCAGCACCAGGTCTTCGCCGACGGGTACTCGTCCAAGGAGTCTCCGAAGATCGAGATCAGGTGGCGAGCGGGGCAGGGCGCCGTGCGCAACCAGTACTGGGAGGTGGACCGGGCCTTCCATGCGACCTGTGTCTACAACCAGTTGCTGAGGTTCCGCCGTACCGAGCTGGACCGCGACGACCTGACCCCCGACGAGCGTGCGTGCTTCCAGTCCGCCTACGACGAGGGCCTGCCCGCTGCCCGCTACCTCATGCGCGAACTCGAACTCCTGAGTGTGCACTTCACCCCGCACGGGGTGGAGTTGCTGGCCGATCTGCGCCAGCAGACCGACCACCTGTAGTGCCACCCTGAGCAGAACCGAACGAGGAGGGTCCGGTGCTCCAGCACCTCATCACACAGGACGCCGGCCTGCGAATGGTCCCGACGGACCGGGGCAGGTTGGCCACTGCGGTTGGCCGACTTCAGGACGATCTACGGGCTTTGCCCGAGGACGCCGACCCCGTCCGCACCCGGGCCCTCACCCGGTGGATCGGCGTCGGGCAGATGTGTTTGGGCCAACACGAAGAGGCCCTGACGTTCCTGCGGCAGTCGCTCGACTTGGCCGCAGCGAGCGGCAACACCCGAGCGGTCGTCGCCACCAGCCTCAACCTCGGCGACGCCCACCGCTACGCCGGTGACATGCGGGCAGCGGAGGCGCTCTACCGCGGCGCCCTGGGCACCGCGCGGAGCCAACACCCGGAACTGGTGGACTTCGCGCTCCAGCACACCGGTAAGTACCTGATGGAGCGCGGCGATCTCGCAGGCGCCGAGGCCCATCTCCGGGAAGCGCTGCGGCTGCGGATCGCCAAGGGTGACACCGGGCTGATCGGGTCCACACAGGCAGCACTCTCGCGGGTGGAACTGCTGATCGACCACGCGGCCACGCCGGGGGCGGGCGACACTGCGCCTCGCCAGTGGAGCGGTCAGTGGACCTCGTGGCTCCGGTCCCACACCACGGCCCGGACCCCGGACCGGTGGGCAGAGGACTTCCCCGCCATCCGGGGCGCCGTACGCGGGCTGACCGCGCATCAGCGGGTGCACCCGCGACACCTGCGCGACCAGCTGTTCCCGGCCGAGCTGATCACCGCTATGGCGCAGGAGGCCGAGGCGGCCCTGACTGCCGACGGCTACCTTCACAACGGCAAGTGGAACGCGGCCGTGGGCGACGCAGCGAACCGCTTCGCCGGGCAAGTCGATCTCGCTGCAGTCGTCACGGAGTCCACCGGACTGGAGGTCGAGCAGCCGCACAACGGCGTCTATATCGCCTATCTGGAGGAGGGCCAGTTCCTCGACTTCCACGTTGACGAGTTCGGGTTCGGTGAGGCCAACCTGATCCTGTGTCTCAAGCACGAGCGTTCCGTCGCAGGTCTCACCGTGAGCACTACCGTCTTCATCGGCGCTGACGGTTACCGTGCGTGCGATCTCGCAGCGGGCGAGTGCGTTGTGTTCGATGGGGCGATCACCCCACACGGAAGGACGCCACTCGGCGCCGGAGAGCGCGTGGTCCTCATCAGCTTCGGATTCCGTGCGCGTGATGTGGCCAGGCGCTCGGCCGCTCCAGGGCGTACATGTGTCCCATGGAGCGGATGACGCGGTCGAACCGCCAGAACACCAGCGCGTCGTACGCGCCCGAGTTGCTGAGCCGGCGCTGAAGCTGCGGGCGCTCCCACGGAGGGTCACGGCGGACAGCCGCTGCCTGGGCGTGACGGCGCCGGGTTCGGTCGAGCACCCGGCGCCGGGCCGGTGCCGTCACCGGGCACGCGGGGCGCTCACCGCCCGGCGGGGGCCGACTCCTCCGGCCCTTCCGGTCCCGCCGTCGCGAGCTCCGGCTCCAGACCGTCCGTCACCGGCGGCACGCCGCGGCCGGTCTCCAGCCGCCACGCGTCGAACGCCCACGCCGTCGCCACGACCAGCCCCGCCCCGAGCAGCCAGCCGCCGAGCACGTCACTGGCCCAGTGCACGCCCAGCGCGACGCGGGTGAAGCCCACGCCGAGCACGGACACCGCGGCCACGGCCCAGGCGGCCGGCCGCAGCGCCCTCGGTACCACCGGCTCCAGGACGAGCAGCAGGACCGCGCAGGAGACGGCGGCCGTCATCGCGTGCCCGGAGGGGAAGGAGTATCCGGGTGCCAGGGCCACCGGGTCGGGCAGGCTTGGGCGGACCCGGCCGACGGCCGCCTTGACCAGGAATCCGGTGAGTCCTGCCGCGGTCTCCGTGGCGGCGGCCCACGCGGCCAGCCTCCACGCTCGCCGGTACAGCAGCCAGCCCACGGCCGCCGCGACCAGCAGGCGCAGCGTGACCGGGTCCCACACGCGGTCGCTCAGCACGCGGATCACGGACAGCAGCGCGGGGTGCCCGAGGACGGCGGTGTGCAGGCGGTCGGCGGCGCCGCGGTCGAGCTCGGCCAGCGGCGTCCAGCGTGCCTCGATCAGCACCAGCAGGACGCCGGCCGGTACCGAGGCGAGCGTGAACGCGCCGGCGGCGGCCAGCAGCCGCCGGCCGAAGCGGCGGTCGGCGGCGCGCAGCGGTCGGCGCGGGGGGCGCCGGCGGAGGGATCGGGAATCGGTGTTCATCCTTCGACGGCTACCCACGTTCGGGCTGGTCAGGCCCCGGATCCGGCTCGATCGGCGAGCGCCGGCCGGCCCGGTCCGCCTCCAGCTGGGCGGCGAACGAGATGCCGAGGAGCAGCGCGAGCGCCGTGAGGTAGGCCCAGACGAGCAGCGAGACGCCCGCGCTGAGCGGCCCGTACACGGCGTCGAAGGACCCGCTGATCTTCAGGTAGGTGCGGAGCAGCCAGGTCGCCGCCAGCCAGAGCACCAGGTGGACGGCGGCGCCGAAGGCGAGCCAGCTGTAGCCGGGCTGCTTGCGCCGCGGCGCGCGCCGGAAGATCACGACGGAGGAGAGCAGGGCCAGGCTGAACCCCAGGGGCCGGTGGAGCACCGACCAGACGGTCACGACGACGCTGTTCGGCCGGTAGACGTCGGCCACGGAGGCGGCGATCTCCGGGCCCGCGACCAGGACGACGAGGCCCGCTCCCATCGGGAGTCCCGCCAGGACGGCCATCACCAGGCCCCGGCCGTACTTGCGGTGGGCGGGGCGGTCCCGCTCGATGCCGTAGATGCGATTGGCGCCGCGTTCGATCTGGCTCATCGCCGTGACCAGGTTGACCATCGAGAACACCAGGCCGAACCAGAGCGCGACCGTGCCGCCCGAGCCGGCCCGCGTCCGGCTGCGGTCCAGCACGTCGCGGACCACGTCCGCGCTCGGCCCGGCGGTCAGCCGTTCGATGGTGAGCTCGGCGACCATCCCGATCCGCTCGGTGTGCATGACCTCGGAGAGGCCGATGACGGCGATGGCGAACGGGACGACGGCCAGGACGGTCTGGAAGGCCAGGGCACGGGCGTGACTGAACCCGTCGGCGTACCGGAAGCGGACCACGGCGTCGCGGAAGAGCGGCCAGCGGCCGTGCTCCCGCAGGGTCGCGACCGCCTCGTCGGCGGAGAGGTCGCCGCCCCGGCCCCGCACCCTCCTCGCGGTACCCATCAGCCAGCCGCCCCGACGGTCCGGGGACCCGCTTCGGTCGGTGGTCCCGCCGGGGAGGGTCCCGTCGGCTCCGTCGCCGGGCGCGGCAAGGGCACGGTGGCCCGCCTCCGGCCGGGACGGTCGCCCGCCGGGACCGGGGCGTGCACCAGCAGCGCGCCCGGCCGCACGGTCAGGCGCAGCCGCCGGCCGTCGCCCACCGGCTCGCCGTCCAGCTCGCGCGGGCTTCCGTGCTCCGTGACGAGCGTGATCCGGCGGCCACGGAAGTGTTCCAGGCTGCTCCCGTTCCCGTTCCCGTTCCCGTTCCCGTTCCCGTTCCCGTGCGCGGAGCGCTCTGCCTGCGTGGATTGCGCGTCCTGGTCGGCCTGCCCGGTCCCGCCGCGCCGCGGGTCCTGCTCCTGCCGGCCGTGCCGACCGGTCACCAGCCGGAGCGTCGCCGTGCACCAGCCGGCGAGCCCCCGGGGCTGGAACAGGACCAGGTCGAGCACACCGTCGTCCGGTTCGGCCTGCGGCAGCAGGCGCACGCCGCCCTGGAGCGAGCCGACGTTGCCCACGACGGCCATGGCGGCGCGGCGGTGGAAGGTGGCGCCGTCGTCGAGCGTGACGGCGAGCCGCATCCGCCGGTCCCCGAGGTGCCGGGCGATCCCCACCAGGTAGGCGGCCCAGCCGAGACGGCGCTTGAGGCCGCGCCCGGTGTCCGCCATGACGGCGGCGTCCAGGCCGATCCCGGCCATCGCCCCGACGAGGGTCGGTTCGATGCCGTCGCCCTCCGCCAGGGCCAGGTCGATGCGGCGCGGTGCGCCGTCGAGGGCGGCGGCCAGCGCCCGGGCCGGCGAGGTCGGCAGGCCGAGGTTGCGGGCGAGCAGGTTGCCGGTGCCGCACGGGACGACGGCCAGCGCGGTCCGGGTCCCGGCGAGGGCCTGGGCGCAGGCGGTCACGGTGCCGTCGCCGCCGCAGACGACCAGCAGCGGGAAGCCGTCCGCGACCGCCCGGGCGGCGGCCGACCGCCCGAGGTCGTCGGGGTCGGTCTCGGCGAGCCGGGGCTCCCGGTACCCGTGCGCCGCGAGCACCGCGAGGACGTCGTCGAGAACGGCGGGGTCGGTCACCACGGGGTTGGACACCACCATCGCGCGTCGGCCTGCGGGGCCGGCGGCTTCCCGGCTCCCGGCGGCCGCGCCCGCGGTGGCCGACCCGGGCGCGGCCTGCGTGGACGGCACGGCCCGCCGTGCCGCGGGGCGCCGTTCGGGCCGCAGGAGCGTGCTCAGGATCCAGAGGGCAACGGCGCCGTTCAGCAGCCCGGCCACCACGTCCGTCGGGTGGTGCATCCCCCGGTAGAGCCGACTCGCCGCGACCAGCAGCGGCACCAGGCAGAGCAGCGCGAGGACCGGGAGGTACCGGCGCCGGCCCTTCGCCGACCGCAGCGCGAGCACCGCCAGCGCTCCGTACAGGGCCGTCGCGGCGCCCACGTGCCCGGACGGGAAACTGGAGGTGGCCAGGGCCCCGTCCAGTCGGACCACGTCGGGCCGGGAACGGCCCACCAGCGCCGCCGCCGTCACGAAGACGACGGCCTGGGCGAGGACCGCGCCGCCGACGAACAACGCCTCCCGCCACCGGCGCGGCCGTCCCGCGAGCACGAGCGCCAGCATCACCGCGGCGGTCGCGGCGACGATGGCGGGGGTGAAGCCGATCGCCGAGACCCACCCGGAGGCCCGGTCGAGCGACGGGTTCCGGTGCTCCGCCAGCCAGGTCACGACTGTCGGCTCCCGCTGGTCCCAGAGGCCGAACGGCGGATGCGTGACGAGGAGTCCGGCCAGCACCAGCACGACGGTCTGGACCGGCAGTGCCAGGACGATCCGCCTGACGGAGCGTATGCCCCCTGGTGTCATCATGCGGGCCGTGTGCCCCGAACCGGCCGCTTCACGCGTTCCCGGCCGGCCCCGGGCGGAGCAGGGCCCGGCACGTCAGGCCCGGCGCGTCAGGCCCGGTGCGTCAGGCCCACGGGCGTCAGGACCCGGAGTGGCAGGCCCTCCGAATGTCAGCAACCCGTCCGAGCGTCAGGAACTCCCCGGACCGGACAGGCGGATCGCCCGCCGCCATGGCACGGCCGGGAGTGGGAGAGGGAACGGCGGGTAGCAGACGGACTCCTCCCCACGACGGCCCCGCCGCACGGTCGGCCGGCGGGGGAGCGGACGGCGCCCGAGGGGCAGAAGGGACAGGTGCGATCCGGCATGCTGGGCCAGTCACACGCGGTCAGCGGGGCACTGATCTTCGCCGCGACGGCGTCGTTCCTGCCGGAGGCCCTGCTCGGCAAGGAACTGCGCCCCGGCGAGATCCTGGTGGGCACGCTGCTCTGCGCCGGGGCCGCGCTGCTCCCCGACCTCGACCACCACGACGCGACACCCGCGCACCTGCTGGGCCCGTTGTCGAGGGGGCTCTGCCGCCTGGTGGGCAAGCTGAGCGGCGGACACCGCCACGCCACCCACTCGCTGCTGTTCGTGGCACTCGTCAGTGGCGGCACCTGGTGGGGCGTCACCCGTCTCGGCGACGGCTTCACCCTCGGTGTCACCTTCTTCCTCCTCGCCCTCGCGGCGCGCGCCCTGCACCTGCATCCGCCCGGGCACGGGCTGACCGCGTGGGTGACCTCGGTCGGTCTGGCCGGGGTCGGCACGGCGACGGTCGCCGCCTGGTTCGACGGCATCGCCGGCTGGCTGCCCTACACGGTCGGTCTGGGCGCCCTGACCCATCTGCTCGGCGACTGCCTGACCCGGCAGGGCGCGCCGCTGCTGTGGCCGTACCGGCGGCGCTTCGAGGTGGTCCTGATCCGGCGGACCGGCAGCCGTCGGGAGACCCGCTTCTTCGTGCCGCTGATGACCGTCGCCACCTTCGGGGCCCTCTGGTTCACCGCCTTCGCCCCACGCTTCGCCATGAGCTGACCGCCGACCGCGCCGCCGACCGTGCCTCCGACCGCGTGTCCGGCCTCGGTCCGGAGCCGCTCGGCAGGCCCGGCGCCGCGGGCCCGTGCGGACAGGGCGGCGACGGCCGGGCCTGCGACGGCCGGGCCCGGGGCGGCGGGGGTGATGCCGTCGCGTCCGGGGGCCGGTTCAGCGTGCTGCGGTTCCTGCGGGGTGGGCGCTGTCCTCGAAGTGGTCCGTGGTGGCCGGTTCGGGGGCTCTGGGCGCGGTGCGCTGCCGGGCGGTCTGGCAGGTGCTGCACGTGTGCCAGTGCGGTCGGACCCCCGACCGGTCGGTGTCGGTGAAGCGGTGCGGGGCGAGGGTCATCTCGCCGGTGTCCAGACCGCACAGGGTGAGGGGGCCGCAGACGCCCGACGCGTCCGCGGGGGCGGCGTGCGCGAGGCGCACCGGGTTCTCCGGGTCCGCCGGCGTGTGGTCGGGTCCGAGGATCCGAACGTTGGTGGGCATGTCCAGTTCCAGTACGACGATGATGTCCATCTTCTCAACGTGGCCGCCCGCGCGGTCCGTCGCACCCGCACGGTGGCATCCGGACCAGCCGGACCAGCCGGACCGGCGCGACGGGCTCCGGTGGCGCCCGGTCAGGAACGCAGCACGGCGGTGGCGGTGTCGGGGTGGATGGTGAAGACCCGGTCCAGGCCGACGATGCCGAGGATGCGGGCGGTGTTGGAGGGTACGGAGGCCAGCGCGATGCGGGCGCCGTGGCCCACGGCGACGTTGCGGGCGGCCAGCAGGACGGTGATGCCGCTGGAGTCGCAGAAGTCCAGCCGGGCCAGGTCGAGGACCAGCAACTGTCCGCCGGCGAGGGGGAGGGTGTCGACGGCCTCGCGGAGGCCGGGGGCGGTGTGGTGGTCGAGGTCACCGGCGATCTCCAGTACGGGACCGGTCGCGGCGTCTCGGGTGGTGATCGTCAGCGGGTTCATCCGTGCTCTTCACTCGTAGCAGGGGCCGGGGAGGGGATGCCGAGGGCGAGTAGGGCGGTGTCGTCGTCCAGGCCGTCGCCGAAGCCGGCGAGCAGCCCGGTGAGGGCGGTGACCAGGGCCTGAGGCCCGGCCGGGGCGCGGGTGGCCGCGAAGGCGAGCAGGGCCTCCTCGCCGTACAGCTCGCGGTTCGGGCCGATCCGGGCCTCGGTCAGGCCGTCGGTGTAGAGCAGTAGTGTGTCCCCGCGGGAGAGGACGGTGCGGGTGGGCGTGAACTGGGCGTCGGGCAGCACGCCGATGAGCATGCCGCCGGGAGTGGGAAGGAACTCGGCGGTGCCGTCCGCACGCTGGACCAGCGTCGAGGGGTGGCCGCCGGAGGCCAGCTGCACCGTGCAGGTGTCGCCCCGGGGGTGCAGGACACCGAAGACGGCAGTGCAGTAGCGGGTGTCGCCGCCGCTGGTGTACCGCTCGTTCAGCACGGTGTTGAGCGTGTGGAGCACCGTGACCGGGTCGGGGTCGTGCAGGGCGGCGGCGCGCAGGGTGTGGCGGGTCAGCGAGGTCACGGCGGCGGCCTGGGGGCCCTTGCCGCAGACGTCGCCCAGGAAGAACGCCCACCGGGCGCCGTCCAGGGGGAACAGGTCGTAGAAGTCTCCGCCCAGCAGGTCGGGCGAGGCGGTGTGGTAGTGCGAGGCGGCCTCCAGCCCCGGCACGACGGGCAGGGCGGAGGGCAGCAGGCTCTGCTGCAGCACGGCCAGCGCCTCCTGGAGGCGCTCGCGGTCCGCCTCCGCCTGCCGGCGGGCCTCCTCGGCCGCCCGCCGGGCGCGTAGCAGCTCGGTTTCGTAGGCCCGGCGGTCGCGGGCGTCGAAGACGCTGGTGCGGATGAGCATCGGCTCGCCGCCGGCGCCGGTCTTCACCCGGGAGGTGACCAGGACCGGCAGCCGCGTGCCGCCGGCCGCCTTGAGCTCCAGGGCGATCCCGCTGATCTCGCCGTTCAGGTGCAGCAGGGGCGCGAAGTGCGTCTCGTGGTAGAGCCTGCCGCCGACGGTGAGGAGGTCGGCGAACCGCATCCGGCCCACCACCTGGTCACGGCCGAGGCCCAGCCAGTCCAGCAGGGTGGTGTTGATCTTCGCCACGGTGCCGTCCATCAGGGTGGACAGGTAGCCGCAGGGCGCCTGCTCGTACAGTTCCTCGGCGCTGTCCTCCAGGAGGGCGGTGAACGTCGCGTCGGGGGCGTCCAGGCCCTCCTCCCGTCTCGGGCCGCCGGGGCTCCGGTCGCCGGCGCGAGCCGTCATCGGGCGGCTCCGACGAAGCCGAGGATCGCCTCGGCCGTGGCCTCCGGCGCGCTGAGCTGCGGGCAGTGGCCGGTGGCGTCCAGGGTCACCAGCCGGCTGCCGGGGATCGCGGCGTGGACGTAGGCGCCCACCTCACGGGGGGCGATCACGTCCTGGGCGCACTCCAGCACCAGCGTCGGCACCGTCACCGACTTCAGGTCGTCACGGCTGTCGGACAGGAACGTGGTCCGGGCGAAGACCCGCGCCATGTCCGGATCGGTCGCGCAGAACGACGTGGTCAGCTCCTCGCCGAGCTCCGGCCGGTCCGGGTTGCCCATGATCACCGGGGCCATCGCCGCGGACCAGCCCAGGTAGTTGGACTCCAGCGACTCCAGCAGCTCGTCGATGTCCCCGGCGTCGAACCCGCCCCGGTAGCCGTCCTCGTCTATGTAGCAGGGGGAGGGCGCCACCATCACCAGCCGGGAGAACCGCTCCGGGGCGGCGGCCGCCGCGAGCACCCCCACCATGGCGCTGACCGAGTGCCCCACGAACGTCACGTCCCGCAGGTCCAGCTCCTCGACGACCTCGACCACGTCCCGGGCGTAACCGTCCAGCGAGCTGTAGCGGTCCTCGGTCCACGCGGACGCGTCCGACCGGCCGGACCCGACGTAGTCGAACAGGACCACGCGGTAGTCGCCCGCCAGGGCCGGAACGACCAGGCGCCACATGTTCTGGTCGCACCCGAACCCGTGCGCGAGGACGACCACCGGCCCGTCGGCACGCCCGGTCACCCTGATGTTGTTCCTGCGTGCGACATCCATGCCCACCAGTCTCCCACCCGCCCGTCCGGCGCCTTCTCGGGGCCTCGGGTGCCGGGGGGCGGGTGCAGGGTGCCGGGCCCGGACATCGGGCAGTGGCCCGGCTGCGGGCACCCCGCCGCCCCGGTTCGTCGACCGAGGCTCCGATCCGCGGGTGTGCACGGGCAGGCGGGGCGAGTGCGCCGGTGGGACCGGAATCGGCGGGAATGCCTCCCGGTGCTGTGACCGGACGGGTACACCGGGTTGCACCGGCGGACCGTCGGCCGACGGAATGTCGTGGGACGTCCAGGTCGGGAGTGGCCAGGAACAGCGAGCGGTCGGCTCGGGGACTCAAGGGCAGTACGCCGACGGACGATGCACAAGATGATCGTCACCTACGGGGCTGTCCCGGCCCCGGGGCGGTCGGTTTCGTGAATGGAGCCATCCATGCGATTGTCCGCGCGCTGCGCGTCCGCCGCACTCGTTCTGCTCGTTCCGTTGTGTGCCGCGCAGGGCACCGCAGTCGGCGAAACCTCCGGGAGGGCCTATGCGGCCCCGTTGCACAAGGCGGCCCGGGCCGTCCCGGGCCAGTACATCGTCACCGTACACAAGGGCCTGGACCCGGCCGCGACGGCCGCCGAGGTCCGCGGCGTCGAGCCGCTGCACACCTACCGCCACGCCCTGAACGGCTTCTCCGCCCGCCTCGACCCGGCCCAGCTGGCGCAGGTACGGGCTTTGCCCGGTGTCGAGGCCGTCGAGGAGAACGCCTTCGTGAGCACCCCGGCAGGCGCCACCGCGCCTGCCCCGAAGACCCGGGGAGCCGCCTCCAGCTGGGGTCTGGACCGCATCGACCAGCAGGACTGGGACAAGGCGGCGGCCACCGGTGACGGTCAGTTCACCGTTGAGGGTGACGGAGCCGGTGTCACCGCCTACCTGATCGGCACCGGCATCGAGTTCGGCCACGACGAGTTCGAGGGCCGCGCCGTCCGCGGCACCGACGCCGTCGGTGACGGGCAGAACGGCGCCGACTGTCAGGGCGTCGGCACCCACGTCGCCGGCATCGTCGGCGGCAAGACCTACGGCGTCGCCCGCAAGGTCAACCTGGTCGGCGTCCGCGTCGTGGGCTGTGACGGCCAGGGCACCAACGAGCAGCTCATCGCCGGCCTCGACTGGGTGGCGGCCAACGCCAGGAAGCCCGCCGTCGCCAACATCTCCGTCGGCGGGGACGCGAACGAAGCGATCAACAAGGCCGCCGACGCGCTCTCCAACGCGGGCATCCTGCCCGTCGTCTCCGGCGGCAACGGTGCCCGGGACGCCTGCCTCTCCTCCCCCTCCTCCGCCCAACGGGTCATCACCGTCGGCGCGACCAACAAGTACGACGAGGAGACCGACTTCAGCAACTACGGCACGTGCGTCTCGCTGTACGCGCCCGGCGAGGACATCACCTCCGCCAAGCTCGGCGGCGGCAGCGTCGTCCGGGGCGGCACCGCCATGGCCGCCCCGCACGTCACCGGCACCGTGGCCCTCTACCTCGCCGGACACACCGGCGCGACCCCCGAAGACCTCGCCCTGTGGCTCTCCACCGAAACCACCAAGGGCGCCCTGACCGTCAGCAAGAGCAGCCCCAACGAGCTGCTGTACACCGCCGGCCTCTGACCGGCCCGGACGCGCTCCGGACGCCCCGCCGACCTCAGGGCCGGCGGGGCGTCCGCGTCGCGGGCCAAGCCCCGGCGGGCCCGACGGCTCGTGATCGCGAGTATCGCCGGGAACTCCGTCGGTGGCCTCCCCCGATCGGGGGAGTGATCTTTCCCGCCTTCCCGCGATGCGGAGGGAGGCCCCCGGAAACCAGGATCGTGCCCACACCGAACGATCTCCAGGAGTTGACCGATGCGTACGCAGATCCGGCAGGCCCCCAGTTCTCCGACCGGGCAGCGGGGCGGCAAGCGGCGACGGGCCGTGTCGGCCGTGGCCGCGGCAGCCTTCGGCGTCATGACGGCGGGCGTCCTCGCCCCGCCCGCCGCCCTCGCCGCCGACCCCGCCACCGCCTCCGCCCGCGCGAGGCCGGACGTCGTCCAGCAGGTCCTGAACACGCTGGTGCGTGACGACGGGCTGCCCGCCGCGCTGGCGAGCGTCAAGGGAAGGGACGGCCGTACCCGTACCTACACCGCCGGGACCGGCGACCTGGCCACCGGCTCGAAGGTGCCCAGGGACGGCCAGGTCCGGATCGGCAGCAACACCAAGACGTTCACGGCGGTCGTGGTCCTGCAACTGGTCGCCGAGGGGAAGCTCGGCCTGGACGACTTCGTGGACACCCACCTGCCCGGCCTCGTCCGGGGCGAGGGGATCGACGGGAGCACCATCACCGTCCGCCACCTCCTCCAGCACACCAGCGGACTCCCCGAGTACGGCAACCACCTCGACGACGACGAGATCAGGTACCGGTACGTCGAGCCCCGCGACCTGATCGACATCGCGCTCCGCTACCCGGCCGACGCGGCCCCCGGGAAGGTGTGGGGGTACAGCAACACGAACTACGTCCTGGCCGGCCTGATCGTCCAGAAGGTCACCGGCCGGCCCCTCGCCGAGGAGATCGACCGGCGCATCGTCAAGCCCGTCGGCCTGCGCCACACCTACTTCCCCGCCCCCGGGGACATGACCATCCGCGAGCCGCACCCCAAGGGCTACCACCGCAACCCGACCGACGGTCCGTTGCGCGAGTACACGGAGATGGACCCGTCATGGGGCTGGGCGGCGGGCCAGTTGATCTCCACCAACTCCGACCTCAACCGGTTCTTCGGCGCGCTCCTCGGCGGAGAACTCCTCCCGGACGCCCAGCTCGCCGAGATGCGCACCACCGTCCCCGTCGGCGGGCCCTCCGACCTGCGCTACGGGCTGGGGCTCACCAGCAGGGCCCTGTCCTGCGGCGGCGTCTACTGGGGCCACGGCGGCGACATCGCGGGCTACGAGACCCGGGGCGGCGTCACCGACGACGGCCGCGCCGCCAACGTCGCGGTGACCGGCGTCCCGTGGACCGACGCGGGCACGAAGCACGTGCTGGAGGCCGTGGACAAGGCCCTGTGCGGCTGACACCCGCCGACCTCCCGGGCCGGACGTGCCGCGCCGTGCCGTGCCCGAGCAACCCCGACCGACGAACCGACGATCCCCCAGGAGTTGACCCATGCAGGACCAGACACGCCGAGGACTCCGGCGGCGACACGCCCTGTCGGCCGCGGCCGCGCTGGCCGTCGGCCTCACCGTACCGGGTGTCCTGACGGCGCCCCAGGCCGCCGCCACCGGGCCGGACACCGTCCGACGGAGCCTGAACGCACTGGTGCGTGACGACGGGATGCCCGCCGCGCTGGCGAGCGTCCGGGACCGTCACGGCCGCACCCGCACCTACACCGCGGGGACCGCCGACCTGGCCACCGGCTCGAAGGTGCCCGTCGACGGCCAGGTCCGGGTCGGCAGCAACACCAAGTCCTTCGTCGCGGTCGTGGTCCTGCAGCTGGTCGCCGAGGGGAGGATCGGTCTGGACGACTTCGTGGACGCCCATCTGCCCGGCCTCGTCCGGGGGGAGGGGATCGACGGGCGCGACATCACCGTCCGCCAGCTCCTCCAGCAGACCAGCGGGCTCCCCGACTACAGCAGCGACCTCGGGGACGACGCCCGGTACTACGACCCGAACGAACTGCTCGCCTTCGCCCTCCGGCACCCCGCCGACTTCGCCCCCGGCAAGAAGTGGAAGTACAGCAACACCAACTACGTGCTCGCCGGCCTTCTCGTCCAGGAGGTCACCGGCCGCCCGCTCGCCGAGGAGATCGACCGGCGCGTCGTCCGACCCGCCGGGCTGCGCCACACCTACTTCCCCGCCCCCCGCGACGCGGGCATCCGGGAACCCCACCCCCACGGCTACTACCGGGAATCGGCGGACGCGCCGCTGCGCGACGTCACCGAGATCGACCCGTCCTGGGGGTGGGCCGCCGGGCAGATGGTCTCCACCGGCTCCGACCTCAACCGGTTCTTCGGCGCGCTCCTGGCCGGTCGCCTCCTGCCGCCGGCCCTGCTCGCGCAGATGCGGACCACCGTCCCCGCCGAGGAGACCTTCGGCCCCGGCGCCCGCTACGGACTGGGGCTCGTCAGCAGGCCGCTGCCGTGCGGCGGCCTCTCCTGGGGGCACGGCGGCAGCTTCCCCGGGTACGAGACCCGGAGCGGGGTCACCGACGACGGCCGCGCCGCCACCGTCGCGGTCACCGTGCAGCTCACCGACGCGGCGAGCCGCAGGAAGCTCGAACGCGCCGTGGACACGGCCCTGTGCCGCTGAGCCCCGCCGAGGGGCGTTCCGCGCGGTAGGACGACCGGTGGGCCCGACCCGACGTCGGGCCCACCGGCCCCGTGTCCGCGCACCGGCGCCGCACCGTCGGGCGGAGGGGGTGCGGCGCCGTCCGCAACCGCGGGACGCTACCCTCCGGGACATGGCTCAGCCCCCTCACCCCCGGATCGTCACGCGGCTCGTCGACGGGCACGTCTGCGCCTACGACCTGGCCGCCGGTGCCGCGGACGTGCTGTCACCCGCCGTGAGCTTCCGGCCCGTTCCCGGGGACGAGGTCGTCGACCGGGCCGTCGCCGCCGACCTTCGGCGCGCCTACTACACGACCCTCGACGCGGTCGTCTGCGTGACGTCGGACGGGGACGAGGTCTGGCGGTCGGCGTTCGGGCCGCCGTCGGACCGGCGGTTCGGGCACTGGCCCGGCTGCGCCCTGTCGGCGGACGGACGGACGGTGTGGGTCTACCGGCCCGACGTCATGGCAGGCCGCGACCGCCCCGACCAGTGGGTCGTGCTGGACGCCGGGACGGGCGCGCTCGTCGCCCGGGCGGACCTGTCGACCGTCGGGCAGGGCGGCCGTCAGCTGTCGCACCGGACGAGCGGTCAGGTCCTCCTGAACGTGGGGGAGGGGCAGGACGGTTCGGTCGTCTACCGCGGGTCGCTGACCGAGGGCCGGATGGACCTCGTCCGCTACCCGTGGGACGACCGGTGCCTGATCGACCTGTCGCCCGACGGACGCCGGTTCCTGACCGTTCACCACGATCAGACCGACCTCGCCGTCCACACCTACCCCGACGGCGAGGTGGCGTTCACCCTCACCGTCGACGCCTTCGGGCACGACCCGGACGGCACCTACCTGGAATGGAGCGGCGGCTACCTGGACCAGGACACCGTCGTCGTGACCCTCGTCGGCGAGACCGAGGACGAGGACGAGACCGAGGGGGAGGAGGTCGGGGAGGAGTGGCGCCGTCACTACCGCGTCGACGCCTGCTCCGGCCGGGTCCGGGGGGAGTTCGACGCAATGGTGGCGGGCGACTCCGACGACTTCCGGCCCCTCGGCGACGGATCCTGGCTCACCACGGCTCCGTCCGGTCACCCCGTCCGCCGCACGGAACCGCCGGGCGCGGCCCGGGAGCCGCTCCGCTGACGGCCGTCCGGATCCGCAGGCCGTCCGGATCCGCGGGGGACCGGTTTGGACGGCCTCGACGGGGCACCGTGTGAACTCCCGTCCGCCGAAGGCCGTTTCGGGCGGTGGTCAGCCGGACTCGCGGACCACCAGCCGGTGGGCGATGCGCTTCCGGGCCTGCGGCAGCGGCGTGCTCACGGCCGCCGCGGACATCTGCACGACCTCGTCGAACGCCGGCTGTGCGAACGCCGCGAAGTCCAGCCGGAGCGCCGTGAGTTCGGGCTCGACGAAGACGCCGATCCTCAGGCCGTCGATGCCGATCACGGCGCACGAGTCCGGCACGGCGAGCCCGCGGACCCTCAGCTCCTTCAGCACACCACCGGGACCCGCTCGGGCGTGGTCCGCTTCTCCCTGTACACCCGAAGCGGAGGTGCCGCGCCGAGCGAGCGCGTCCGAGCCGGCCACGGCGGCGACCGACCGGCCGTGGGCCCGGTGCGGACGGCACCGCCCGGCGCCGTCCGCACCGGGTTCGTGGTCGCTCGAAAGGGTGAGAGCCGCCGCTTCCCGCCCCGATCCCCGGTGCGTGGCCTCGACACTGGGCACGTCGGGCCGCTGGGCCCACGGCAGACGGAGAGTGCCATGGCGAACGGAAGTGTCCTGCTGGCGTTGCGCGAGGACCCGCTGGGCCGGGGAGTCGGCGGCGACCAACTACGGCGCATCGGCAAGGAGCTGGAGAGCCGCGGGCTGGAGGTGCGGTGGGCGCGGACGGTCGAAGGGGCCGTCTCCGTCCTGAGCACCGAGGCGGGTCTGGCCGCGGCGGTCGTGGCCTGGGACCTCCCCTCCGAGGACGGCGCGGCGGCCGACGGGGAGGGCGCGGTCGTCCTGCGGCACGTCTCGCGCCGGTTCAAGGACCTGCCGGTCTTCGTCGTGATGTCCGAGACGGCCGACCTCGGGCTGGACCGGCTGCCCCTGTGGGTGGCCGAGATCGCCGTCGGCTACATCTGGCCCCTGGAGGACACCCCCTCCTTCATCGCCGGCCGGGTCCTCAGCGCGGCGCGTGCCTACGCCGACGCCGTCCTGCCGCCGTTCTTCAAGGCGCTCCGCCGGTTCGACGACGCCCACGAGTACTCCTGGCACACCCCCGCGCACTCCGGTGGCGTCGCCTTCCTGAAGTCGCCCGTCGGACGGGCGTTCTTCGACTACTACGGCGAGCGCCTCTTCCGTACGGACCTGTCGATCTCGGTGGAGGAGCTGGGATCCCTCTTCGAGCACAGCGGTCCCATCGGGGACGCCGAGCGCAACGCCGCCCGCGTCTTCGGCGCGGACCGGACGTACTTCGTGCTGCACGGGAACTCCACCGCCGACCGCATGGTCGGTCACTACTGCGTCGCCGACGGCGAGATCGCCCTGGTGGACCGGAACTGCCACAAGTCGGTCCTGCACGGGCTGGTGATCTCCGGCGCCCGCCCCGTCTACCTCGTCCCGACCCGCAACGGCTACGGCCTGGCCGGGCCCCTTCCCGCCACCGAGACCCGTCCCGAGGCGGTGCACGCCCGGATCGCCGCCCATCCGCTGACACCGGGGGCGGTGTCCCCCGGGGCCCAGTACGCGGTGATCACCAACTCGACCTACGACGGCCTCTGCTACGACACCGTGCAGACCGCGCGTGCGCTGGCCCCCAGCACCCCCCGGCTCCACTTCGACGAAGCCTGGTTCGCCTATGCGCGCTTCCACCCCCTCTACGCCGGCCGGTACGGCATGGCCGTGGGCCCGGACACGTTCGAGGGCGACGAGCGGCCGACGGTCTTCTCCACCCAGTCGACCCACAAGCTGCTGGCCGCCCTGTCGCAGACGGCCATGGTGCACGTGAGGTCCTCCCCCCGGGCACCGGTCGAGCACCACCGGTTCAACGAGGCGTTCATGATGCACGGCACCACCTCCGCCCTGTACCCGGCGATCGCCTCGCTCGACGTGGCCACGGCGATGATGGACGGACCCCAGGGGGAGTGGCTCGTCAACGAGGCGATCACCGAAGCCGTCCGGTTCCGGCAGGCCGTCGTCCGCACCGGACGCCGGATCGCGGCCGCCGGCGACAGGCCGCCGTGGTTCTTCGGCGTCTGGCAGCCCGACACCGTGACCGACCCGGCCACCGGGACCACCGTCCCCTTCGCCGACGCCTCCCCGGCGCTCCTGGCCACGGACCCCCGCTGCTGGGAGCTGGAGCCCGGCGCGGCGTGGCACGGCTTCCCCGGACTGAGCCGGGGACAGTGCCTGCTGGACCCGGTCAAGGTGACGCTGACCTGCCCCGGCGTCGACGCGACGGGCCGGACGGCCCCCTGGGGCGTCCCCGCCCGGATCCTCACCGCCTACCTCGCGGGCCGTGGCATCGTCGTGGAGAAGACCGACACCTACACCGCGCTCGTCCTGTTCTCCATGGGCATCACCAAGGGGAAGTGGGGCACCCTGATGGACGCCCTCATGGACTTCAAGGCCCTTCACGACGCCGACACCCCGCTGCGCCAGGTGCTGCCGCACCTGGTCGAGCGCCACCTGCAGCGCTACGGCCGGACGACCCTGCGCGAGCTCTGCCAGGAGATGCACGAACACCTCACCCGCGCGGAACTGATTGACGCCCTGGACACCGCGTTCCGGGAGCTGCCCGAGCCGGTCGTCCCGCCCCAGCACTGCTACCGGCAGCTGATCCGGGGCGGCACCGAGCGCCTCCGTCTCGCGGAGGCCGCCGGCAGGGTGGCCGCCGCCATGGTCACCGTGACCCCGCCCGGGATCCCCGTCCTGATGCCCGGGGAGGCACTCGGGACCCCCGACGGCCCGGTCCTGCGTTACCTCGGCGCGCTGGAGGCCTTCGACCGCTCCTTCCCGGGCTTCCACAGCGAGGCGCACGGCGTGTCCGTCGACCCCGGCACCGGCGACTACCTCATCGAATGCGTGCGGGAGGACGTCCGGGCGACGTGGTGACCGAGGGGCCGTGCGCGGGGCGAGCTCGGGACGGGGCCCTCCCGCCTCGGCGTCGTCGGGCACACATCGGTCCGGCACGCGCCCAGGGCGCTCCGAGGACACCGGGCAGTCCGGCGCGAACGGTCCTCAGAGATGCTGCACGGTGGCCTGGAGGAGCCCGCGGTCCCACCGGGTGGTGGGCGAATCGGGTGACGCCTGACATGGCCTCACTCCTCGGGGGCAGAAGGGACAGCATCTGTTCCGGCCAAACGCTCGGAGGTGCACATGTCCACCACCATGGTGTTGCTGGTGGCGCCGCTCGTCCTCGCTGCCGTACTGGCGGCCACCGGCCCGCGCACGGCGTCCCGGCACCGCGGCCCCCGCGCCGTCGTCGGTCGTGGTGACGACGCGTACCGGCCCCGGCACGCCCGGCCCTCGCCCTGACGCCCTGCCCTGACTCTCCGCCCTGGCTCCTCGTCGGGGTCCGCTGCGCGAGTCACACCGTTCCACCGGGCCGCCCCGGCATCGCCGGGGCGGCCCGGTGCGTCGTACCCCGGCGGTCGTACCCTGGCCGTCGTGGTACGTCGCGCAGCGGCGGGGCGGGCCCCCGCCGTACCCGTCCCGGGTCAGCGCCCGCGCCGCCGCAGGTCCGGGGCCAGGGGGAGCTGATCGCCGGTGGCACCGGTTTCGAGGCGCGCGTAGTCCGGGTGGTCCAGCCGGTGGTGGACGTAGATCTGGTCGGCCCACGGCGGGTCGAACGGCGTGAACGCGCGCAGGCCCAGGACGCGGCCGACCACCCGGTCGGACCGCTCGGCGTTGAAGTCGGCGACCGCGGCGGCTTCGCCGATCTGCTCGACGGTCCCCGGAAGGTCGTCGAGGTAGCAGGTGACCCGCGGCAGCAGGTGCCCGTGCGCGGAGCCGCGGAACAGGTCGAGGGCGGTCGCCGTCGAGGAGTAGTAGTCCAGGTCGAGGGAGACGAAGCCCACCGGATGATCGCGCAGCACGTCCGCGTGGGTGTCGAGGTAGTCGGGCAGCGTCCGGGCGAGGTCGCCGATCACCAGCTCGGACGAGCCCAGGCGGGCCCGCAGCCGGTCGTGGTCCATGGTGTAGAAGCCGGGACCGAACAGGTAGGGCATGTCCCGGGGGTCCTTGGCGGGGGGCATGCCCGAGCCGCCGTCGAAGCCGACCACCCGCACCGCCACACCGGTGGCGGCGGCGTAGTACCGGGCGTGCTCGGCGAGCGCCAGCAGCCCGTTGCCCCCGGCCACCCCGAACTCGACGACGGTGACACCCGGGTGCCCCAGCCGCGCGGCCGACTCGGTGGCCCGACGCACCCCGTACGCGTAGTGGGGCCGCTCGACCAGCCCGAACCGGTACGCCGGCGCCGAACCGACTCCGGGCAGCCGCCGCAGCAGCCGGTTGCGCACCGCGTTCCGGGTGCCGGACTTCGACCAGTCCCACAGCACGTCGGCCAGCCCACCGGCAGGCCGCCGTCCGAACGGGTGACCCTTCTGGGCGGTCGTCCCCACATTCCTGCGCACCATGGCACTCCCCACACGACGAAGCGGTCGGGGGCAGCCTTCCCGTCCACCCCGCCCGCCCAACCGGTTCGCCGCAGGGCGCGGCCGAGAAGTCGTGGGGGACGGTCGCGGCCGTCCGTCCTCCGGAAGGTCCGGAACGGGTCGCCGGATCCTCGGCGGGCCGTGCGGCACCGGCGCGGGTAGCGTGCTGCGAGGGGGAGCGGCGCAAGGAGGGTCATGCCTGACGCCATCGTCATCGGCGCCGGCCCCAACGGGCTGGTGGCCGCCAACATCCTCGCCGACGCCGGCTGGCAGGTCGACGTCCTGGAGGGCCGGTCCGAGCCCGGTGGCGCCGTCCGCAGCGACCGGGGTGTCCACCCCGACTACGTCCACGACGTGTTCAGCTCCTTCCACCCCCTCGCCGTCGCCTCGCCCGCCATCGGCGCGCTGGACCTGGGCGCGTTCGGCCTGCGCTGGAGCCACGCACCCACCGTGCTGGCCCACCCCCTGCTCGACGGGCGCGCCGCCACGCTGCACCGGGGCGTCACGGCGACCTGCGCCGGCCTGGAGGGCGCGTTCGGCGGGGCGGACGCCGAGGCGTGGCAGCGGCTCTCACGGCTCTGGGACGACCTGGACCCGTATCTCCTGCGCACGCTGTTCACACCGTTCCCCCCGGTCAGGGCGGGTGCGGCGATAGCCGCCCGGCTTCGGGCCGCGGGCGGACTGCGGGCCCTGCGGTTCCTGACCCTTCCGGTGCGCCGTCTGGCACAGGAGGAGTTCACCGGGCCCGGCGCCGGCCTGCTGCTCGCCGGGTGCGCCCTGCACGCCGACCTGCTGCCGGAGGGAGTCGGCAGTGGGGCGTTCGGCTGGCTGATGGCGATGCTCGGCCAGCAGGTCGGGTGGCCCGTCCCGGTCGGCGGCGCCGCCGCGCTGACGGGCGCGCTGGTGCGGCGGCTGGAGTCCTCGGGCGGAAGGCTGCACTGCGACGCCCCGGTGGTCGAGGTGGTCGTACGCGGCGGGCGCGCGCTGGGGGTGCGGACCGCCGACGGCCAGGCGTACCGGGCCCGCCGCGCGGTCCTCGCGGACGTCGCGGCCCCCGCCCTGTACGGCGGCCTGGTCGGGTGGGAGCACCTGCCGTCCTCGATGCGCGCGGACCTCCGCCGCTTCCAGTGGGACCTCTCCACCGTGAAGGTCGACTGGGCCCTGAACGGAGCCGTGCCGTGGACGGCGCCCGCGACGGCCGGCGCCGGGACGGTGCACCTGGGGGCCGATCTGGACGAGCTGAGCGACTACGCGCTGCAGCTGGGCACGGACCGCCTGCCGCGTCGCCCGTTCGTGCTGTTCGGGCAGATGACGACGGCCGATCCCGTCCGCTCCCCGGCCGGCACCGAGTCCGCCTGGGCCTACACCCACGTCCCCCGGGCGATCAAGGACGACCTGGGGCCCGACGGCATCACGGGCAGCTGGGACCCGCGGGAGGCGGAGGCGATGGCGGCCCGCATCGAGGACCAGGTGGAGCGCTTCGCCCCGGGGTTCAAGGAGCGGATCGTCGCCCGGCGGATCCTCACCCCGACGCTGCTGCAGGAGCTGAACCCCAACCTGGTCGGCGGCGCGATCAACGGCGGCACCGCCGCGCCGCACCAGCAGCTCGTCTTCCGCCCCGTCCCGGGCACCGGGCGTCCGGAGACGCCCGTCGCCGGGCTCTACCTGGCGTCCTCGTCCGCGCATCCCGGGGGCGGGGTCCACGGCGCCTGCGGGGCCAACGCCGCCCGCGCGGCCCTGCGCGCGCACCGGCTCCTGGCCGGCCGCGTGCTCGCCCCGGGCCTCGCCGCGGCGCAGCGACTGCTGTCGGGCCCGCGCGAGCACCCCCACGACCACGACTGACGACCGCCGGAGCGCGCGGACCGGGCGGACCGGGCCCGACGACGCGCCGAACGGACAACCGGACAGCCCGGCGATACGGCAACACGGCACCACGGCAACACGGCAAGCACCGAGGAGGAGTCGCATGGCACGGCGCCAGCAGTTCATCGCATGCCCGCCCGAAGCAGTCTGGGGCGTCCTGGCCGACGGCCACAGCTACGCCGAGTGGGTGGTCGGGACGCAGGACATCGAGCACGTCGACCCCGGCTGGCCGGCGGTGGGCGCGGCCCTGCGCTACCGGGCCGGTCTCGGCCCGCTCACCATCGACGACAGCTGCACGGTCCGGATCTGCGAGCCCGGCACCCGCCTGGAGCTGGAGGCGAAGGCCGCACCGTTCGGCACCGCCCGCATCGCGTTCACCCTCATCCCCTGGGGTGCCAACACGCTGGTCCTCCTCGACGAGCACCCCCTGACCGGCCCCGGCTCGCGCTTCGAGGGACCACCGAGCGAATTCGTGCTGCACCTGCGCAACCGCAGGCTGCTCGGCAACCTCGCCCGGGTGGCGGTCGAGGAACACCGGCAGGCCACCGGAACCGGTGCCGGCCGGCCCGGCGGGTGACCGCGTTCCGCAGGTCGGGCTCACACCGAGGGGATTGACCGCGGCCGGTGCGGACAGACGCCCGTCATGGCACCTCGGTTCAGACACGCACACGGGCCCGACGGCCGGGAGAACGACGCCGGGCCGGGCCCGAGCCGACGGGTCACGGAAGCGGCCCCGGACTCTCCCGGCGACCTCTCCCGGCGCTCGTGGTGGGCCGCACTGCGCCGCACCGGCAAGGAGTTCCTGGAGGACGAGCTGCCCGACCGCGCTGCGGCCCTCACGTACTACGGCGTCCTGGCGATCTTCCCGGCCCTGCTCGTCCTCGTCTCGGTGCTCGGCGTCATCGGGCAGTCCGCGACCGGTGCCGTGCTGGACAACCTGCAGAACCTGGCACCCGGCGCCGCCCGCGACATCCTGCGCGACGCCGTCGACCAGCTCCGGAACTCCGGCGGCGGCGTCAGCTCGGTTCTGCTGGTCGTGGGCCTGGCGGGCGCCCTGTGGTCGGCGTCCGGCTACGTGGCCGCCTTCATCCGCTCCTCGAACGCCGTCTACGACATCCGTGAGGGCCGCCCGGTGTGGAAGACCACACCGCTGCGCCTGGGCCTGACGCTCCTGCTGATGGTGCTGCTGGCGGCGAGCGCGGTGATCGTCGTGTTCACCGGCCCGCTCGCGGACCGGGTGGGCCGCGCACTCGGCCTGGGCGGTACCGCGCTGACGGTGTGGTCGGTCGCCAAGTGGCCGGTCCTGCTGGTCCTCGTCGTGCTGATGATCGCGGTGCTGTACTGGGCCGCGCCCAACGTGCGGGACCGGGGCTTCCGGTGGGTGTCCCCGGGCAGCGTGCTCGCGGTCGTCCTCTGGATGGCGGCCTCCGCCGGGTTCGCCCTGTACGTCGCGAACTTCTCCTCCTACAACAAGACCTACGGCACGCTGGCCGGTGTGATCGTCTTCCTGGTCTGGCTGTGGATCTCCAACCTCGCCATCCTCCTCGGCCTGGAGTTCGACGCCGAGCTCTCCCGGGAACGCGCCATCGAGGGCGGTCTGCCCGAGAAGGAGGAGCCCTACGTGCGGCCCCGCGACACCCGCACCTGGCCCGACGACGAGAAGACCTAGCCGGCCGGGCTGCCGCGGCGGCCCGGCTCGGAGAAGGCCCGGAGAAGGGTCAGAGCACGGTCACCCGGGCCCGGGCCCAGGAGGTGTGGTCGAAGGCCGTGTTGCCGTTGGCGTCCTCGACGACCAGGCGCAGCAGACGCACGCCCCGGACGTCGACGTCGACCTCGACCGGACCGGAGGCGCCGGTGAGCTTTCCGGTGGTGAAGAGCACCTTGCCGTCGCCGTGGACCGACGCCTTCGTCGCACCGAGCGCGGACTGCCGGGTGGAGAAGTCGTCGATGCCGACGAGCGCCGTGAACCGGTTCCCCCGGGCGCCGAGGTGGTAGACGATCTCGGACGGTGCGTGGACGCCCAGGCCCTTGGCGTACGTCGTGCCGGCGAAGGTGATCGGCGTGCCGTCGCCGGCCTCCTTGCGGCCGTTGGAGGTGTCGCGTTCGACCGGGCCCCAGCCGTTGGTGGCCGACACCCAGGTGAGGTCGCTGAGGTAGGCGTTCGCGGTCGGCGGGGCCGGGAGGAGAGGTGTCCGTCCGGTCGCGGAGAAGGCCAGCGGACCGCCGGTGGAGCGGGCGCCCGCGGTGACGGCCAGGGACCCGTCCGTGCCCGGGGCGGCGCCGGTCGGCGCGGTGACCTCCCACGTCACGGTCAGGACGGTGCCTGCGGCGAGCTCGGTCCGGCCGGTCGGCCCGGTCGGCCGAACGACCCAGCCCGCCGGGGCGCCGAGCGTGAGGAGCGCGTCGCTCCAGGACCGGGCGGACGCGTTGCCGAGGGTGGCCGAGACCGTGAACGGCACGCCCGGCGCGGCGTACGCGGGGACGGTCACGGAGAGCCCGAACGGCTTGCGCGGGTAGGTGTCGCGCCAGGAGGCGCGCATCAGGGCGACGAGGTCGGTGACGACGGAGGGGTTGAGGCCCGCGACGTCCCGCTGCTCGCCGAGGTCGCTCGCCAGGTCGTACAGCTCGACCTGCCACTGGGTGTCGGGGAGGGTGCGGTCCCGGACGGGCGCGAACCGCACGGCCTTCCAGTCGCCCTTGCGGACGGCCTCCGCGAGCCAGGTACCGCGACCCTTGTCCTGACTGTTGGCCCGGCTGGTGACACCGCGTTCGTCGCGGTACCAGTAGAGGTGCGTGTGACGGGCCGCGTCCGTGCTGCCGCCGAGCAGCGGGGCGGCGGACAGGCCGTCGAGGTCGGCGGGGGCGGGCGCGCCGGCGAGTTCCGCGAGGGTGGGCAGTACGTCGGTGAGCGGGGTGGGGCGGTCACTGACGCCCGCGCCGATCCGGCCGGGCGCCCAGGCGATCAGCGGGACCCGGATGCCGCCCTCGTAGAGGTTGCGCTTGTAGCCGCGCAGCGGGCCGTTGGCGTCGAACAGGTCGGGGTCGACGCCGCCCTCCTCGTGCGGGCCGTTGTCGCTGGTGACGAGGAGCACGGTGTCCTCGGCGATGCCCCGCGCGCGCAGCCGGTCGGCGACCCTGCCGACGAGCGCGTCGAAGTAACTGATCTGCGCGGCATGCCCCTTGTTCTCCTGCGACCAGGCGCGTGCGGCGTAGGCGCTGCTGTCGGGGATGTCACTCGGCGCGTGCGGGACGTTGGGGGTGAGGAACAGTGCGAAGGGCTCGGCGGCGTGCGCGTCGATGAACTCCAGCGCGTGCTGCTCGATGAGATCGGGGGCGTACCGGCCCCTGGCACCGCCGGCGTTCGCGGGGACGGTCTCCTTCACCCCGTTGTGCCACAGGTACTGCGGGTAGTACTGGTGCGCGTGCCCGTGGTCGATGTAGCCGTAGAACTCCTCGAAACCACGGGAGTTGGGGTGGCTGGGCTGGTCGCCCTGCTCGGGCCCGAAGCCCCACTTGCCGATCAGCGCGGTGCGGTAGCCCCGGCTGCGCAGGACCTCGGCGAAGGTGGTGTCACCGTCACCCAGCGACCCCTGGGCGCCGTTGGGGTTGGCCCGGACGGCGGAGTGTCCGGTGTGAAGGCCGGTGAGCAGGGAGGCGCGCGAGGGCGCGCAGACGGCGGCGAGCGAGTAGGCGTCCGTGAACCTGAGACCCTCCGCGGCCAGTCGGTCGATCCTCGGGGTGTCGATCAGCTTCTGGCCGTAGGACCCGAGGTCCCCGTAGCCGAGGTCGTCGGCGAGGACCACGACGAGGTTCGGGGCCCGGCCACCGGTGGCCGCACTGCCCGGGGCAGCATCGCCCGGGGACGTGCTGCCCGTGGCCGCGGCCCCGGCCGGCGGGGCCGGCAGCGCGGTGAGGCCGAGGGCCGCGGCGGACCCGGTGAGGAACCGGCGACGACTGGACATCGGGTGCTCCTGGAGGCGAAGGGGCGGACGGCGGGAACGGCGGATGCGACGGCGGGCGGGGGACGCCGCCTGTGCCGGTGCGTCCATCCTCCTGAGCGGCCGGCCGGATACCCATGCATGCGGCATGACAAGGATGTGAAGCCGTCGTCGTCAATCGCCGTCGTCATTCGCCGCCGTCATTCGCCGCCGTCACCCCGGACCCTCACCGAACCTCGGGCCGAGGACTCGGTGGAGGGCCTCCGTGGCAGGCCGGGAGAACGACTGCGGCGTCATGGAGCCGGGGCTGTTCACGACCGACTACACCGTCCCGGGCGGCCTCAGCCCCGACGACCTCCACGCGTGCGCGAAGGTCCTTGCCGTGAGTGCGCCCGTCGGCGCCGAGATCGCCGAGTTCGAGGGGAACGGCTCCGCGACGGCCGACGACCTCGTCGCCGCGATCGAGCCCCTCCTCACCGAACCTCGCAGCTGAACGGAGGGTTCGTCGGACCGGACGTGCCGGTCGGCGAGCCCGGTCCGTACCCGGAGCGGCTGCGGCGGCGTTCGAGAATCAGCACAGGGCAGTTGGACCGGACCCTCCGTCAGTTCGTGACGCAGGTCCGTTCCACTCTCCTTGGTCGCCGTGACCGCACGACTGTCCGGGACCGTCGCACTGCCGCCGGGAGCGCCCGGATCCCGGCATCAGCCCTGGACGGTGTCGGGAAGCGGGGCTTCGTCGGGCCGGGCAGGTGCCGTGCCGGTCGTGTCGTGGATCGGGCGGCGGGTGCGCTCCGCCCAGGCCGCCACCGGCGGGCCCGCCGCGCCCAGGGCCGCGAAGAACACGCCGAGGAGCAGCCAGCCCGCGTGCCCGAGTCCGAGGACCGCCGTCGTCAGGACCACCGGAGCCAGGGCCTGCCCGGCGTTGAACCCGAGGCCGAAGAAGCCCTGGTACTGGCCTTGGGCGTGGTCGGGGGCGAGGCCGAAACCGAGGGCGAAGCCGCCCGAGGACTCCCACACCTCTCCGAGGCTGTGCACGCAGACGGCGAGGACGGCGAGCGCCGGCGCGATCCAGGTCGGAACGTCCGCGGTCAGCGCCATCAGGGGGCAGCTGACCAGGAAGAGCAGCCCGGCGACGCGGAACGCCCGGCCGCCCTGGCGCGGTGTCTCCACCCGCGAGCCGATCCTGCTCTGGAGCAGCACGCACACCCCGCTGTTGACCGCGTAGACGGCCGCCACGGTCCACCGGGGCGCATCGGTGTGGGCGGAGAGCCAGATCGGCAGGAGCAGGGAGACGGTCTGGTACTGCAGGCCCATGGCGCCGTAGAGCGCGGTGAAGCACACGTACGGCCGGTCGGACAGGACGGCCCAGCGGTGGTGTTCCTTCGGCCGGGGCAGGGGATGGTAGTCGGGGACGCCGATCAGGGCGATCAGGCCGGCACAGGCGAAGCTGGCGGCGTTGGCGAGGATGAGCGCGGTGTACGCGGGGCGGCTGTTGACCGAGACCGCGAAGGCGGCACCGAGGGTGCCCAGGACCACGCCGAGGTTGACGAACGTGCGGAGCTTCGCCCTGAAGGCGGCCGGTCGTTCACCGCCGGTACGGGCGATGAGCGCACCACCTGCGGCGCCGCCCGCCGTGGCCGCCAGCCGGTCCAGGGTGGCGATGAGCGTGAACGTGAGCCAGCTGTGGATGAGGACGAACGAGGCCATCGTCACGGCCTGCATCGCGAGGGCCGCCAGCCAGACCGTGCGCGGCCCGTACCGGTCGGCCAGGTTCCCGGCCGGGATCCCGGCGAGCAGCCCGACCAGCCCGGCGATCGTGAGGCCGAGACCGACCTGCGCGGCGGGCAGGTGCACCACCAGCGTGAAGTAGAGCACCGCGGCGGTGTTGAACAGCCCGTTGCCCACCCGGCTGACGAAGCTTGCCGCGATGAGGGCGCGCTGCGGACCGGTTTGCGCCGGCGCGCCGGATATCTTCACCCCGACACTCTTCATGATCATGTCGAACAGGCTAACAGCGCCCCCGTCGGCCCCCTCCGTGCGGTCCGTAACGACTCTGCACGTGCCGGCCGGTGGTGCCGGTGGTGCCGGAACACGGTGCGCGAGCCGGGGCCCGACCCGCCGGGCACGAGAGGTTCCGCCTCACATCCTCGGCGTGGAGGCGGCGGCCGTGATCGCCCGCAGCGCGGGGCTGTCGTGTCTGACGGGTCGCCAACGGATCGCCGACGGGCCGGCGTTCGACGGGCGTCGCCCCGCCGGCTCCCCTCGGCCGTCCCGTGGTTCAGACGTAGTCGACGCTGTAGACGACGTCGGCCGAGTACTCGAACCTGTCGCCGAGCGTGACCGGGGCGCTGGCGAGCGTGAGCACGGCGTCGGTGACCAGTTCCTTCCCCTGGCCTGCCGGGAACGGGAGCGACGTCCCCCGGCCG
Organism: Streptomyces sp. BE20; assembly: GCF_036322525.1. Taxonomy (NCBI): domain Bacteria; kingdom Bacillati; phylum Actinomycetota; class Actinomycetes; order Kitasatosporales; family Streptomycetaceae; genus Streptomyces; species Streptomyces sp. BE20. The sequence continues at coordinate 33,350 of NZ_JAQYWW010000552.1, forward strand.
GGGCCGCCGCCGAGGTAGTCGGCGGTGCTCGCCCGGTCGTCGTCGTCCTGGGGGACGCTGCCCGAGTCGTCCTCGGTGCCGTCGACCCAGACGCGGACCGTCGCGGCGGCGTCCGGCGGCGAGATCGTGAGGTCCGGCCCTGCCGGGACTTCGAGCATGTCGCCGGTGGTCATCGGCTTCCACGAGACCGGAGGCGACATCGCCGTCGCGGAGCCGCCGGTGATCCCGAAGGTGAACTCGCCGGATCCGCTGCCGATCTTGTCGCTGTCCTCGTGGCAGTGGAGCCGGGCCAGTCGGGCGCGAACGACGCGCTGTTTGGTCCTGACAACCTCCGGGGGCGTGGCGGGGGCGAGGCCGGTGGTGTTCCAGACGATGTCGTAGTCGCCCGCTTCGTTCCAGGCCAGGATCGTGAACCACAGTTCCTGGTTGGTCCGCAGGGGGATGTGGCCCGGGGTCGCCGCAGAGATCCGGTCCACCACGGAGACCCGGTGCACGATCGCGGGCCGGGGGGAGACGGCGTCGGCGATCACGTCCGGCGCGAGGAAGACCGGGTGGCCGAAGCTCTCGGTCTGGGGCGTGCTGCCCAGGAGCTGGACACGGGCCATGGTCCGGCTCTGGGTGACGAACGCCATCGAGACGAACGTCCCGCCCGGGGTCACCATGACCCGGGGCTTGTCGCCGCATCCGGTCAGGAAGGTGGCGTGACCGCGTCCGATGGAGGGGAAGTCCAGGGCGCCGAGGGTGAGCCGCCTCGGCTGCGGGTTCTCCGCGAGTTCGGCGCTGCCGTGCCCTCGGTTGAACAGGCGCAGCTGGTAGATGCTGCCGAGTGGAACGGCCTGGACGGTCGGGCTGGTGGGGCTCTCGGACACCGGGCCGGGGCGCAGGGTGAAAGGCGGTAACGGGGCCGTTGCCGGTACCCCGGCCGGGGTGAAGGGGAGCGTCCGTTCCCAGAGCTCCAGGTGGGTCTGCCCGCCGACCGAGTCGCTCGCGTCGAGGTGGAAGACCGCGCCGCCGGCGAGGGCGATGGCCGCCGTGCGGTCCGGAATCAATCTGACCATGGTGTCCTCGCTTGTTCGGTATCGGCGGTTCGACGGTTCGACGGTTTGACGGCCCGGGAACGGCGCGGGCCGGTCCGGTCCGGCCCGGCCCGGATTCAGGCGTAGGTGACGGAGTAGACGACGGTGGTCGAGAAGCTCAGCAGCTCGCCGTCCGTGGTCGGAACGCTGTGGAGCACCAGCGGCTGGTCGGTCACCTGTTCGCGGCCCTCGCCCGCGGGGAAGCTCAGCGGGGTTCCGCGCCCCGCGCCGCCGCCGAGCCGGCCGGCGGTGCTCGCACCGTCGTCGGAGTCCGACGGGAAGCTGCCCGAGTCGTCCTCCGTGGCGTCGACCCAGACGACCACCCTGTCGTCCGTGAACGGGGCGACCAACTGGAGGGCGGTGGCCCAGGCGGGGAGGGGAGTCATGTCGGACCTCAGGGCCATGGGATCCCAGGTGAAGGTCTGTGTCACCGTCCTCGCCCCGCCGGTGAGGCCGAAGGTGAAGTCCGCCTCGCCGAAGCTGTGCCTGTCGCTGTCCTCGTAGCAGTGGACGGCGGCCACCCTGGCCTCGACGATCCGGTTCTTGACCTTGATCTTCTCCGGTGGTGTCGCGGGGGCCTCGCCGGTCGTGTTCCAGACGAAGTCGAAGAAGCCCGCCGCGTCCCACACCACGATCAGGAAGAAGAGCTCGGTGCCGGGTCGCAGCCCGACGTGGGACGAGGTGAGCGGCGAGCGCAGGTCGTCGATCAGCGAGAACTCGTGCATCAGCGCGGGCCGGTCGGAGGTCGCGGTGGCGATCACCTCCTGGTTGCCGAAGAAGGGGTGCCCGGTCAGCGGTGCCACCTGGGGCGGGCTGTCGGAGATCTGGACCCGGGCCATGACCGGGGCGCTCGTCGCGAAGGCGGCCGTCACGAACGTGCCGCCCGGCGTGAGGAGGGTCTGAGGTCTCTCGATACACGCGGTGAGGAACTTGAGGCGCGTCTTCGGGCCCGCGCAGGGGGTGTCGACCCTGCCGACCAGCAGCTCCGGCGGCGGCTTCTCCGCCAGCGCGGCGCTGCCCCTGCCCTTCTCGAAGAGGCGGGCCTGGTAGAGGCCGCCCACGGGGACGTCCGCGTGCAGTGCGCGCGTGGGGTGGGGCGGGTCCCAGACGGGGCCGAGGACGAACGGGGGAGGCGGCGGCGCCGCCGGATCGAAGCGGACCGTCCGGTGCCAGATCTCCAACCCGACGGCTGTTCCGGACGGGTTGACCGTGAAGTCGGCCGGGCCGGTCCCGCCCGCGTTGACGGCGATCCCGGTCGGGTCGTTCGGAGTGAACCTGACCATCGCAGGCCTCCTCGCGTCTACTCCCTTCCATCATCACCCCGCACCGGACCGACCGCCGGATCACCGGCCCCGGCCTTCGCGGGACAACCGTTCCCGCCGGGCGGTGCGGGACGGCCGACGGCTCCGGCTCCTCCGGTTCCTGTGCCCTCCTGTTCCTGTGCCCTCCGGCCGGGTGGGGCCGGAGGGCACAGGAACAGACGCGTGCGGCGGGCGGTGGGCGGTGTGTCAGGTGGTGATGGTGGCGACAGGGTCGAGGCCGTAGGTGCGGGCGTAGCCGTTCTCGGTGCCGACGAGGAGGTCGACGACCTCGAAGTAGCGGTCCCAGAAAGGGGTTTCGCGCAGCGCGTCGATGAGGAGCTGGTACGCGTGGTGGTCGTCGGCCTCCCACACCCAGACGTCGGTGACGCGCGCGGAGTAGAACTCGGTGTCGTAGAAGCGTGACCGGACGCCGGTCGTCCTGGCCTCGATCACGGGCAGGACCTCGGTGGTGAAGGCGTCGACGCGTTGCCGGACGGTCAGGGCGAGCCACTCGGGCGTGGTCTTGACGAGCATGAACGCGGTGACCGGCGATGCGGTCTTCTCAGCGGGCATCAGGGTGTCTCCAGAGCGGCAGGTGGCATCGGTGCGGTGGGGCTTCAGGAGAGGACGGCCGGCTTGAGCGTCCGGGCGCACCACTGCTCGAAGCCGGTGGGGGAGGCGGTCTGCGGGGTGCGGGCGACGCCGGCGTCCAGGCCCTGGTCCTTGGCGCGCTTCATGTCGACGATGCCCTGGACGAACGCGTCGTCGAGGCCGTAGCCGACGAGGGTGGCGTACAGCGCGTCGAGCGACTGGCGTTCGTAGCGGACGGGGCGGCCGAACTGTTCGGTCATGATGCGGGCCAGGTCGTTGGGGGAGAGGTCCTGCGGCCCGAGGACCGGGACGCTGCCGGTGCCGGTCCACGAGCGGTCCAGCAGCAGGACTTCGGCCGCGGCCGCGATGTCGGCGGCGGCGACGAGCGGAGCCCTGCGGTCGGCGTCGACGGAGTCGGTGAAGCAGCCCTTCTCGCGGATCGAGTCGGCCTCCTCCAGGAGGTTCTCGAAGAAGGACGGGTTGGCCAGGGCCCGGTAGGCGACGCCACTGTCGGCGATGAGGTCGTCCAGGGCGAGGGAAGCGGTGACGAGGCCGGCCCGGTCGGCGAGCGGGGTGCCGCGGCCGAGCGCGGAGACGCCGACGACATGGCCGACGCCGTGCGCCGCGAGCGCCCTCACGGCCGGCCCGCTGAAGCCGCTGTAGGCGACCTGTGGGGACGGGGCGGCGACCGGGGGGACGAGCCAGAAGACCGCGTCCGCACCGTCGAAGGCCCGGTCGACGACCTCGGCGTCCCCGTGCGAGCCGACGACCACCTCGACGCGTCCGCGCGCCGCGTCCGGAAGCCGGGCGGGGTCGCGCACGATCACACGCAGTTCCTCGCCTGCGGCGGGGGCGGACTCCAGGAGCCGGGAGAGCAGGTGACGGCCGATGTTCCCGGTGGGAGCAGTGATGACGATCATGAAAACCTCGCAGGTCGTGCTGGTCGGTACGCCCCTCATCCTGCTGAGGACCCCGGTGCTGCCACAATGGGAACGTCGGCACGGAATCATTGACGGAAACGGAATAATGCTGGTGAACAGCCCGGATTCGGCCCTCGACGCCAATCTCGCCATCGCGTTGGACGCCCTGCTGGCCGAGCAGAGCGTCACCCGGGCCGCCGCCCGCCTGCACACCTCGCCCGCCGCCATGAGTCGCACGCTCGCCCGCCTGCGCCGTACCCTGCAGGATCCGCTGCTGGTCCGGGCCGGGCAGCGCATGGTCCCCACCCCCCGCGCCCTGGCCCTGCGCGACGAGGCCGCCGCCGTCGTGCAGCGCCTCGGAGCCCTGCTCAGCCCCGATGCCGGCGTCGACCCCGCCACCCTGCGCGGCACCTTCACCCTCCAGACCGCCGACCTCGTCGGCGCGGCCCTGGCCCCCGGACTGCTGCGCCTGGCCGAGCAGGAGGCGCCGGGGGTCTCGTTCCGGCTCCGGGCCGAGGAGTTGGAGGCCGGCCCGGCCCTGCGCGACGGCCGGATCGACCTGGAGGTCGGGTCCATCGACCACGTGGACCCCGAGACCAGGGTCGAGGAGCTGGTCAGCCTCCGCATGGTGGCGGCCGTCCGGCCCGGCCATCCGCTGACCGAAGGACCCCTGACCCCGGCCCGGCTCGCCGCCGCCCACCACGTCGCGGTCAGCCGCCGCGGCCGGTTCACCGGCCCCCTCGACACCGCCCTGGCCGAGCAGAACCTTCACCGGCGGGTCGGCATCGTCCTTCCCAGCCACCTGGCCGCCATGACCCTCGCCGCCCGCAGCGACATCGTCTGCCTCGTCCCTGCCGCACTCCCCGGCGCGGCCCCCTCACCCCTCACCGGCGACGCCGTCGCCCTCGGACTGCACCTCCTGGACCTCCCCCTGACGCTGCCGCCCGTGATCGTCGGGATGGCCTGGCACCCCCGCCATGCAGCCGACAGGGCCCACCACTGGCTCCGCAACGCCATCCGCCGGACCCTCCGTCCGCCCGGGAGCCCGACCGCGTGAAACAGAGCCGGCTGTCCCGGCGGCTGCGTGCGCCTCGTCGGCCCGGCCGAGATCGAGCAGGCACTGGCCGGAGTCGACCGCGAGGTCCGCGGGGCTACCTTCGAGGTCACTGTCACCCGGACCGGCCCGGTCACCCTCACCGAGCACGACGCGCACGAGTGGGCCGGGCCCGACGAGATCCCAGCCGTCAGCGACGCCGTACGGGAACTCGTCACCCGCTGATCGTGCACCGTGAGCTCATCGACCTGGTCCACGGAGACGGATACGACGCCTTCTGTGTGGGTGCACTCATCGTCCGCCACGGCCGGCTCCTGATGCTCCGACGTACGGCGTCGGACTCCTGGGCCGGCCGTTGGGAACCGCCCGGCGGCGTCGAGACCGGCGAATCCCTGGCCGAAGCTCTCGCACGTGAGGTCCAGGAGGAGGAGGCCGGGCCGGCCATCGCCAGCGCTGTACATCGGCCACCTGGACTACCCAGCCCGCGAGAACCCCCTGCTGCCAGCAGGGGGTTCTTCTTCGCCGCCGAGGAACCGCCCGGTCAATGGCCGGTCCGGATCAACCAGACAGAACACGATCGCTTCGCCCGGTCCACGGCTGACCGTGTCCGGTCGACACGGCCTGACCTCCGCGCTCTCGTTACCCGGCGGCTGGCGCTTACGGCCCGGAGCGGCGCAGGGCCGCCGGGCGACCGGCGTGAGGGCCTCGGACGGCCCGAGGTTGACGACCCGTCAGAAAGAACTCTTCGAGCCGGTACGGATGGTGGAATCTGCTGGCCTGTCGGACGGCCTTCGCGGCACCCGCGCCCGCTACCCTGGCGTCGGCGGCGCCCCCACCGGGCGCGCCGGCCCTGCGGATGATCAGCTTCGACCCTCACGGGAAGGTGGGGCGACATTCCATGAGGACGCCATGAGCACGTTCGTACTCGTGCCCGGCTTCTGGCTCGGTGCCTGGGCCTGGGACGCGGTCGCCGCGCCGCTGCGCGCCGCCGGGCACACCGTCCACCCGGTGAGTCTGACCGGCCTGGCCGAGCGTGCGGGCGAGGCCGGACCGGAGGTCGGGCTGGAGACGCACATCGCCGATCTGACCGGTCTGATGGTCCGCGAGGACCTCCGGGAGGTCGTCCTGGTCGCGCACAGCGGCGGCGGAGCCCCGGCCACCGGCGCGGCCGACCGCCTGCCCGGGCGGATCCGGCGGGTCGTCTACCTCGACAGCGGGCCACTCCCGGACGGCGCCGCCCTGCGCGACCTCTGGGAACCCGCCTACCGGGCCCGCGCCGAAGCGTCCCTGGTCGGCGGCTGGCGGCACCCGATGCCTCCCTGGGACGAACTGGCGGCGAGCGGCGCAAGCCTGGACGGCCTGGACCGGGAGACCCTCGACGACATCCGGGCGCGCGCCACCGATGTGCCGGTCAGGGTCTTCACCGAACCGCTGCGGCTCACGGGCGGCGGACAGGCCCTGCCGAAGGCGCTCGTCTCCTGCTCGTTCCCGCTGGAGCAGATCCGCGCGATGATCGCCTCCGGGGAGCCGTACTTCGCCCCGCTCGCCGGCCCCGAGTGGGAACTGCGCGAACTGCCCACCGGCCACTGGCCGATGTTCTCCCGGCCCGCCGGGACCGCCGTGGTGCTGGAGGAGTTGGCGGCGCTCTGAGGAACGATGGGCTGCCGCGCCGCACCCGTCGCCGCTTCGCGCGGCCGAGCCCCGTCCGTGGGCCGCCTTCCCTCCGTGGGCTGCCCTCCGGCCGACGAGAATTCGGGGTGGTGTGGCGCGGAGACGAAGGGGAAGACGGTGCCAGGGAGCGTCGGTGACGGTCCCTCACCACCGCCCCGTCGAGGAGGACCACCCATGAGTCAGCCCGTCCCTCCGAACCTTTCCGTCGTACGCCTCGCCACCGAGGCCGCCGATCTTCTGCGTGCCGCCGGTACGGCTCCCCAGGGTGGCCGTCCGGGCCTGCTGCACACCGCCGAGGCGGCCGAGACCGTCGCTGCGCTCGCCGGAATCGCCGCGCGCCTGCCGGAGCTGCTGGACCAGGTCGAGGCCTTCCTCAGCAGCGAGCAGGCCTCGGGCCGGATCGCGCCCGCCACCGAACCGGTGGGCGACGCGGCGTTCGACGTCATCCGGGCCGCCCGCGATGCCCGGGACCAGCTGTACGAGGCGAGTCGCACCGCGGCTCTGCTCGCCGAGGTCCTGGCGGCTGCCGCCGGCACTCTCGCTCCGCTGGGCGGGTCCCGGACGGCCGGAGGGCCCCTCACGCCCCACGTCTGAGCGCCCGCCCGGACGCGGACGCGCCGGTCGACGTGCTGCCGAGAGCCGGGGCCGCCTGCGCGGCGCGCGGGGACCGGACCGGCCGGCCCCCGCCGTCAGGGACGATCCTTCGGACGGCTCAGACGATGCGACGGGCGCCGGAGGAAGGGACGGCCGTGAAGGTGCGGGGAGCGGCGTAGGCGGCCTGTCGGAAGGCGGTCTCGACCGCGGTGGTCACGGTGGGCGCGGTGTCGGCCGCGACGAGCGCTATCACCGAGCCGCCGAAGCCGCCGCCGGTCATCCGGGCGCCCAGCGCGCCGGCGTCGACGGCGGCCTCGACGGCGAGGTCGGTCTCCGGGCAGGAGACGCCGAAGTCGTCGCGCAGCGAGGCGTGTCCGCTGGTCAGGATCGGGCCGAGGGCGTGGAGGTAGCCGCCGTGGAGGAGAGCGGCGGCCTGCTCGACGCGCGCGTTCTCGCTCACCACGTGGCGTACGAGCGGGCGTAGTTCGGCCGGCAGGCGGTCCAGCGCCGCCGGCAGCCTGTCCGGGGTGAGGTCGCGCAGGGCGGGGAGGCCGAGGAGGGCTGAGGCCCGCTCGCAGCCGGCCCGCAGCTTCGCGTACTCGCCGTCGGCGAGGTCGTGCTTGACGCGGGTGTCGATGACCAGGAGCCGCAGGCCGGCGCCCTCCAGGTCGAACGGGACGTGACGGGCGGACAGGTCCCGCGTGTCGAGGAACAGCGCCTGGCCCTGCCGGGCGCACACCGAGGCCATCTGGTCCATGATTCCGCAGGGCACGCCGACGAACGCGTTCTCCGCGCGTTGGGCGATCCGGGCCAGTTCCTTCCTGGTCAGCCCGAGATTGTGCAGGCCGTTGTAGGCGGCCGCCATGACGCATTCGATCGCTGCCGAGGAGGAGAGGCCGGCGCCGGTCGGCACGTCGCTGTCGATGTGCACGTCGGCACCGCCGATCGGGCATCCGGCTTCGCGGAGCGCCCAGACGACGGCGGCCGGGTAGCGGGCCCAGCCGTCCACGCTGCCGGGGGAGAGGGCGTCGATGTCCAGTTCGACGGTCCGGCCGTCCCCCTGCTCGCTGTAGAGGCGAAGAACCCGGTCGGCGCGGGGGCGGACGGTGGCGCGGGCCGCCTGGGTCAGCGCGATCGGCAGGACGAACCCGTCGTTGTAGTCCGTGTGCTCGCCGATCAGGTTGACTCGGCCGGGGGCGGCCCAGACCCCGGTCCGGGCGGGGGCCGTCGCGCCGGCGGCGGTGTGTACCGGGCTCATCGTGCGTGCTGCCTCTCGGTGCTCTGCCTCGGGACGAAGGTCCGGGCGTCGGTGACGGTGTCGTCGAGGTCGGGGTGGCGCGGGGTCCTGCCGACATGGGCGGCGCCGCCCGTGACCGGGTAGCTGCTCATGACGAGACCTCCCGCAGACGCTGTGCGGCCGCCTCCGGCGACACGTCGTTGACGAACGCGTCCATCCCCGACTCCACACCGGCGAGGAACTTGAGCTTGCCGGCCGTCCGTCGGATCGTGAACAACTCCAGATGCAGGGCCAGTTCGGGGGCACCGACGGTCGGTGCCTGGTGCCAGGCCGCTATGTACGGGGTCGGCGCGGCCTGTCCGCCGCTCCCCTCCTCGACGAACAGGCGGTCGAAACGGCGCAGCAGTTCCAGGTAGAGGCCGGGGAACTCGGCGCGCTCCGCCTCGTTCAGCTGCGTCAGGTCGGCGACCCGCCGGTTCGGATAGAGGTGCACCTCGTAGGGCCAGCGGGCGGCGAACGGAACGAACGCGGTCCAGTGCTCACCGGCCAGCACCACGCGTACCGGATCGGCGTGTTCGGCCGCCAGCACGTCCTCGAAGAGGTTGCGGCCGGTGGTGACGCGGTGCCAGTCGGCCTGCTCGATCATGCGGGCGGTGCGCGGCGGGACGAACGGGAAGGCGTAGACCTGTCCGTGCGGGTGGGCGAGGGTGACACCGATCTCGGCGCCGCGGTTCTCGAAGATGTACACGTGCTTGACGTCGGGCAGCTGGGACAGCTCCGCGGTCCGGTCCGTCCACGCGTCGAGGACGAGGCGGGCCCGGGTCTCGGTCAGGTCGGCGAACGACGATCCGTGGTCGGCGGTGAAGCACACCACCTCGCAGCGCCCGGCGCCCGGCTCCGCCTTGGCCACCGGGTGGCCGAGGCGCTCGGGGTCGGCACCGATGGCCAGGGCGGGGAAGCGGTTCTCGAACACGACGACCTGGTAGTCCGGGGCGGGAATCTCGCTGAGCCGGCCGTCACGGGAGGGGCAGAGCGGGCACTCGTCCGCGGGCGGATGGTAGGTGCGGGCCTGCCGGTGCGCGGCGATGGTCACCCAGTCCCCGGTGAGCGGGTCCCTGCGGATCTCGGACAGGCTCGCCGCCGGCTCCAAGGGACGCTGGTCGACCGAGCGGGCTCGGGGAGTGGCGTCGTCCTGGTCGAAGTAGAGGAGTTCGCGGCCGTCCGCGAGCTTGTCCGAGGTCTTGATCATGGCTTCCTTCCCTGCCGGGCCTGTCTCGGCTACCCGTACTGAGCAAGCCTCGGGTTCATATTCGAACACAAAGAAACAGAAGTCAACAATCAGGTGTCGTGAAATGGTGGGTGAGCACTGCGGGGCGGAGATCCCCCGCCGGCCGGCCGGCCGCTGCCGCCGCCCGGGGCGACGAAGGAGGGCGACGACCCGCACCACGTGGTGCGGGTCGTCGCCCTCCTTCGTCGTGTCAGCGGCTCAGCAGGTCGATCTCGGCGAGCTCCTCCTCCGACAGCGGCCCGCCGTCCAGCGCGTCGATGTTCTGGTCCAGCTGGGCCACGCTGCTCGCCCCGATGATCACCGAGACCACCCGGGGGTCGCGCAGCACCCACGACAGTGCCAGCTGCGCCAGCGTCTGGCCGCGCCGCTCCGCGACCTTGTTCAACGCGCGCAACTGCTCCAGCTTGGCGCCGGTCAGCGCCTGCTCCTTGAGGAAGTGTCCGACCGACATCCGAGAGCCGGTCGGCACATTGCCCGTGAGGTAGCGGTCCGTCAGGAGCCCCTGAGCCAGGGGTGAGTAGGCGATCAGACCGGTCCTGGTGTGGCCGACCGCCGCCAGGAGGCCGTCCTCCGGGGCGCGGTCGAGGACGGAGTACCGGGCCTGGTTCAGCAGCAGCGGCGTGCCCAGGTCGCGCAGGATCGCCGCCGCCTCCCGGTGCTCGGCCGCCGGGTAGTTGGAGATGCCGGCGTACAGCGCGCGGCCGGAGCGCACCGCGTGGTCCAGCGCCCCCATCGTCTCCTCCAACGGGGTCTCGGGGTCGTGGCGGTGCGAGTAGAAGACGTCCACGTAGTCCAGGCCCATCCGCCCCAGCGACTGGTCGAGGCTGGCCAGCAGGTACTTGCGGCTGCCGCCGTCCCCGTACGGGCCGGGCCACATGTCGTAGCCCGCCTTGGAGGCGATGAAGAGCTCGTCCCGGTACGGGCGGAAGTCCTGCGCGAACAGGTGGCCGAAGTTGCGCTCGGCGCTCCCGTACGGCGGGCCGTAGTTGTTCGCCAGGTCGAAGTGGGTGACCCCCCGGTCGAAGGCCCGGCGCAGTACCGCGCGCTGCACGTCCAGCGGCTGGGTGTCACCGAAGTTGTGCCACAGCCCCAGCGAGACCGCGGGCAGCTGCACACCGCTGTGTCCGGTGCGGCGATAGGTCATCGAGGCGTAGCGGTCTTCCGAGGCATGGTAGTTCATGTCGCACATCCTGCCAGTTACCCACCAGAACGTGAACTCAAATCAACAGGGAACAACGTTGCGTCCGAGGACGGTTCGGACGTTAGCCGTCGGACCGGACGGATCCCGTGACAGAACCGAACGGCGGCTCGACCGCGCCGAAGCGGTCGGCCCCGGTGATCCACTCGCCGCGGCGCATGACGGCGACCAGGTCGTGGGTGGCGGAGTCGAGCACCACGAGGTCGGCGTTCTTGCCGGGTTCCAGCGTGCCGACCGAGTCGGCGAGGCCGAGCAGGCGGGCGGGGACGGTGGAGAGCGACTCGACGGCCTGGTTGAGGGTCAGTCCGTTGACGGCGACGGAGCGCTTGAACGCCGCGTCCAGGGTGAGGGTGGAGCCGGCGATGGAGCTGCCGTCGAGGAGCATGGCGACGCCGTCCTTGACCTCGACCTGGAGGGGGCCGAGGGGGTAGAGGCCGTCGCCCATGCCGGCTGCGCCCATGGCGTCGGTGATCAGCGCGACGCGGGAGGAGCCGGCGGTGCCGTAGGCGAGGTCGAGGACGGAGGGGTGC
>NZ_JAQYWW010000553.1:0-18539 GCF_036322525.1 Streptomyces sp. BE20
CTGCAGCAACTCGTCACCGCGGGAGCAACCGTCAAGGAAGGGGTGCGCGACGTCGGCGGATCCATCCGCGCCGCATCGGTGACCGATCCGAGCGGATCAGTCATCGGGATCATCGAGAATCCGCACTTCGCGCTCCCGGAAACCGCCCGGCAGGCCGGCGACGGCCCCGGCCGATAGCCGGCCCGCCGCGCGGGCCGGACCGTGCGCGCGGCAATCGAGAAGCCCGCGACACCCCGCACGTCCCGACCCGCCGTCCCCCCACACCCCGGGCCCGAACCCCGCCCGCGCACACCCACGGCGACCGCGTCCACCGGCACGACCGGGACCCGAAAACCCCCCGTGCCCGAGGCGTTCAGCCGCCGACACAGGTGGTGCCGCACGGACTCGGGCGGGTTCTTCGGAGCGGAACGCGGCGGTCGTCCCGGCGCCGGGGGATCACCTTCGGCGCGGATCCCGGGCCGGCATCGGCCTGTGACCGGGTCAGCGCAGGGTGCGCAGGAAGATGTCCGCCTTGCCGTTGGTGTCGCCGGGGACGAGGTCCTCGGCCGTGGACTGGAAGACCACGTGGCGCCCGCCTGCGCTGACCGTGTCGATCCCGGCCGTGGCGGGGCGGTCGGTCACGGTCTCGTCGGTGCCCGTCTCCAGATCGCGCAGCGTGAGCGGCGCCGGCCCGGTCGTACCTGACGGGGTGTGCAGGAGGTAGCGGCCCGTGGGGTCGACGGCGACGCCCTTCACGCCGGGTACCACCAGGGCGGTGCCGGACGCGACGTCGTGGACGTACGTGTCGGGACCCGAGAGGTAGACGACCTTGTTGCCGTCGTCACTGAGCTGGACGAGCTCGGCCGCCCTGCCCGGACCCTCGATCGGACCGGCGGCGGTGTTGTCGGCCCAGTCCCACAGGAAGACGTCGTGCTCACCGCCGTCCTGGTAGGCGAGACGGGTCCCGTCGCCGCTGATGGACGGCCGGACCGCCGCGGTGTTGTGGATGATGTCGACGGTCTGCAGGGCCCCGGTGTCCGGCCTGCGGACCTCGACGCGCTGATTGGGCTCCGGCGGCCTGAACCTGACACTGAACGCCTGGTGGTTTTCGTTCGCGCCCATGGACGCCTCGCAGGTGAAGAGCGAGCAGGTGTAGGCGGACGTCCATCCCCGGCTCAGATGCTCCTGGTAGAGGGCCGTGTTGGCGAACCTGGGTGCCAGATAGGCGAGGACCTGCCCGTCGCCACTGAGCATGGGCGGCGCCGACGCGTACCCGTCGAACTGCCGGTTCTGCCCCGTCGCGAGATCGCGGACGAACACCCGGTCGTTCCTCCCCGTATTGCCGGGGGTGAGGTTGTTCGCGTACGAGGTGAACACGGCGCGGTCGCCGGCCGGTGTGATCGACACCCGGGCGGAATCATCGTTGGCCTGGGTGCCGTCGGCCGCGACGCTGACCCTCTCGATACCGGCCGAGCGGACGCCGGCACCGCCCACGCCCCCGGTAGGCCCGGCCCAGGCCGCTCCGGGCAGGGCCGCCGCGATCGCACAGACCACGGCCGCCGCGCTCAGGGCGACCCGTCCACGTCTGACTGTTGTGACCCGGTTCGTACGTCCTCGCATGTATCCCCCCACGCAGCTTCCGCTTCGACTCCCCGTTCGGAGAACCACCGACCATCAAAAAGCGCCGGAGCGACGCGGTCAACGCGTAGACGCGCCAGATGACCCGCCCGGACAGACGGTTTCGGTCATCCGGGAACCGTCCCCGCCACTCGGCCAACTCCCGCCCCAATGAGGACAGTCGGCCCCGGCGAGGATCTGGGTGGCGGTCACGGGAGGACTCCTCACCGATCGAGTACCCCCGGGACCGAGAAACCGCCCCACCGCCGGCCGGCACTCGAAACACCCGCCGCCGGCCGTCCCGCGGTGACAGCCCACCCTCCCGGGCGGCCCGGTCCCGGCCGCCCCCTCGCGGAAACAGGCCGTCCCCGCCCCGGGCCGTGGCCGCAGCGGCCTTGGTCATCCGGCTTCGTACGTGACCGTCCTCCGGCCGGCAGCTACTGCCTGGCGCGTCGGTTGAGCCAGGACTTCTCCAGCTCCGACAGCGGCGGCTCAGGCGCCGGCCCGGTTTCGTTGCAGACGGCGATGGGGTCGTCCGGCGCTGAGCACGAACCGACCGTCACCAGCTGGTACGCAAACTCGCCGCCCTTCGGCAGCGGGACTGCGATTCGCTCGGATGCGGGCTGACCGGGGACACACCGGCCGACGTCCTCGCCGTAGGGCCCGCCCCCGAAGATCACGTGCATCCACCCGTGCGGGGGTGTTCCGCTCATATCGAAGACATCCTCCATGTCCTCCCCCTTTCCGCCGCAAGATCGTATCGGCCACCGGCTTTGAAGGCCCTGCCAGATCGGCCGGTCAGCCTGCTGCGCTGACCACAGGGGTTCACGCGTTGCTGTGGGCCTGTCGGAGGTGGCTCAGCGATCACCATCGGGGAGTGGTCCGGCCTTGGTGACAGGTCCGGACCACCAGTCCGGTCGACCGGCGGGCCGCCGAGAGGCTTCCGGTTCTCGGTGGGCCGACTCCTCGGCCCTGCGGTGCGGTGCGGGGCGGCCTGGGCCGGCTCAGGCTCTCAGGCGGGGGTGGGGTGATCAAGGAAGCCGTCGGCGATGCCGCCCGGTGCTTCGGTGCACGGCGAACCGTCACCGGTCCGGCGTGCGGTAGAGGACGAGCGTGTTCGGAGTTCCGAACGTGCGCCGGTACGCCTTCCATCCGCTTCCCATGAACGAAGGAGTCTCGGCAATGGCTGGTCAGACAGCGGTGGCCGTCCGCCCGGGTGCGTTCCCTTCTCGCTACGGATACGCGCACGTTCGCGGCGTTGGGCGGCCGGAACGTCGGGGTGGCGGGCGTCGGCGTCGTGCCAGCGTCGGTGGGCGTGCAGCGCGCGGGCCTGAACCGGGTGTTTCGTAGCCCAGTGACGGGTCCTCCTGTCGTTGTGGGTCGAGAGACTGTCCAGGATCACGTAGACCCGGGCCACCGTCCGGAGGCGCCGCTCGGATCGATCCGAGCGCGGCCAAGCCGATATCCCCTCGCCCCACAGCGCCCCGAGACGCTACAATCCACAGAGGAGCCACTGGACGCCCACCTCACGGTGCGGGAACCTGGCCCCATGGCACAGCGGACACGGTCCGCGGCCGGCCGCTCTGGACAGCAGGCAGACCGACGCTCCCCGCCCTCCCGGCCAGGCACATCGGCAGTACATGAGCGCCGCCCCGCGGTGGCCGCTTCCCGGAAAAAATCCGCGCTCCTGCCGGACGGTGAACCCCGCGTGCTCACCTCTCTCGCCCGCACCGGGGCGCTGGAGCGCCGGACCGCTACCCGCAGACACAACCGCCAGGATCCGGGCGCTCCGGCCGAACTCGTTCCCGAGCTCCGCACCCAACCGGCAGCGCCACCAACCCCGCCGCTCCACGCCACGTCCGGCCCGCCCAGTGCCGCCAGACACCCTCTGACTCAACAGGAGTACCAATCTCGTGACGACCACCACCGAACCCTCGATCACCACGCCGCTGGACAGCCTGCTGAAGGCCGACCTCCATCGACTCGCCTCCGCCCTGAGCCTCCCGGGCGCCTCCCGCCTGCGCAAGGGCGAACTCGTCGAGGCAATCACCGCCAAGCGCCTCGCCGGCCGGCCGACCACGGCCACGGCCGGTCCCGGTCCCAGGCCCGCCGACACCGAAAGCCCGGGGGCCCGCCCCGCACTGCCGCCTCAGCGAACCCGCGACCGCGCCGGCCGGCCGGCGCAGCCCGCCACCACAGCGGGGAGCGGTCTCGTCCCGGCCTCCGGAGTGCTGGACGTCCACGACGGGAACGCCGTCCTGCGGACCTCCGGCTACCTCCCCGGCCCCACCGACCTGCACGTGCCCGCCCGCCAACTGCGCGCTCTCGGCCTGCGCTCCGGCGACGTCCTGACCGGCGCCGCACGCCCGCACGGCGGCGACCGCCGCTCGCTCCTGGAGCGCATCGACACGGTCAACGGCCGCCCCGCCGACAACCTCCCGCCCCGGCCCGCGTTCAACGACCTGACGCCGCTGTACCCGCAGCAGCACCTGGGCCTGGAGACCGGCCCGCGCGAACTGATCGGCCGGGTCCTCGACCTGGTGGCCCCGATCGGAAAGGGCCAGCGCGGTCTGATCGTGGCACCGCCCAAGGCCGGCAAGACGATGGTCGTGCAGAGGATCGCGGCGGCGATCGCCCACAACCACCCCGAGACGCACCTGATGGTCGTCCTGGTCGACGAGCGTCCGGAGGAGGTCACCGACATGAGGCGCTCGGTCAAGGGCGAAGTCATCGCCTCCACCTTCGACCGGCCCGCCCGCGAGCACATCGCCGTCGCCGAACTCGCCGTCGAGCGCGCCAAGCGACTCGTCGAACTCGGCCACGACGTGGTGGTCCTGCTCGACTCCGTCACCCGCCTCACCCGCGCCCACAACGCCGCCGCACCCGCCCACGGACGAACCCTCAGCGGCGGCCTGGACGCCACCGCCATCCAGCGCCCGAAGAAACTCTTCGGCGCGGCCCGCAACGTCGAGAACGGCGGCTCGCTGACCATCCTGGCCACCGCCCTCGTCGACACCGGCTCCCGCATGGACGACCTGATCTTCGAGGAGTTCAAGAGCACCGGCAACATGGAGCTGCGCCTCAACCGCCGCCTCGCCGACAAGCGCCTCTTCCCCGCCGTCGACGTCCGGGCCTCCGGCACCCGCCGCGAGGAACTCCTCCTCGGACACACCCGCACCCCCGCCGCCCGGGCCCTGCGCCGTGTCCTGGGAAACCTCGACCTCCAGCCGGCCGCGGAACTGCTCCTGAACCGCCTCAAGCAGACCACCACCAACACCGAACTTCTGCGCCAGGTGGCAACCAGCACCCCGACTCCCCCGGCCTGAACCGAACCGGCACCATGTCCTGGAACTCCACCGCCCCTCGCCCGGTCGGAAGTCGTCGTTCTGCCGTGCGGTAGTCCACTCGTGCCCGGCAATGCGAGCTCTCCGCCCATCTCACACAGGTGGGCGGCCGCGGGTCGCCCGAATCCCTCCCGGAGGGGCGCCGCCGGCCCGTATGCTGTGGGGCCCTGGGCCAGGGTGGACCGGCGGGGGGTTGGGTGCGAGCGGGGGATGTGCTCGACGGGCGGTACCGGTTGGTCCGCGAGCTCGGCCGGGGCGGATTCGGTGTCGTGTGGGAGGCCTACGACTCCCGGGTCGGCAGGCCCGTGGCGGTCAAAACGGTAGCGCACCAGGGCAATGCGGAGGGTGCGAAGCGGTTCCTGCGAGAGGCCGGCGCAACCGGCGTCTTCATGCACCCCAACATCGTGGTCATCCACGATCTCGGCGAGGTCGACCATGCCGCGGACCGGTTCAGCTATCTGGTCATGGAACTACTGTCCGGCCGAACGCTGGCCCAGATCGTCGCCGACGGCGTGCCGGACCTCGCGTACACCTTGGTGTGGGCGCAGTACATTTGCGTGGCCCTGCAGGTCGCGCACGCCGCCGGGATCGTGCACCGCGACGTCAAGACGGACAACATCATGATCACGTCGTCGGGTGTGCTGAAGCTGCTGGACTTCGGAATCTCACAGCGCGAGGGACTGCCCGGGGTGACCGTCACCGGGGCTGTCGTCGGCACCCCGTTCACCATGGCTCCCGAGCGCTGGCGCGGCGAGCACGCCGACGGCCGGGCCGACCTGTACTCGTTGGGGTGTGTGCTGTTCGAACTGTGCACGGGCAAGCGGCCGTTCGCCGGCGACACCCTCGTCTCGGTCATGAACCAGCACCTCACCCACCCCCCGCCGGTGCCCGGCCGGCTGCGCCCGGGGATCCCGCCAGGGCTCGACAGCCTCGTGGCAGCGCTCATGGCCAAGGACCCCGCCGCCCGGCCGGCCACCGCCACCGAGACGCGCCGTCGACTGGGCGCCATCGCCGCCTCGTACATCGGCTGACGGCCGCGGCCAGGGTGGAGCCGCCCAGCCCATCACGCCTCTTGGAGCCGGAATCCGCCGCCCGCTCGCCCAGCGGCCGATCGGGCAGGACGTGCAACTGACCTTCCCTTGCAGACCATCAGATCGCGGCGGCCCGGTTGTTCAGCCTCGTGGCGCCGCCGCCGGCGAGGACCAGCGCAACGGGCGGGTGGCCCCCGGGTATCCCCCGGGGCCGGGCGACCCGGCGGAGCCGGAGTCCTTGTGGTGGTTCGGCCGGCCGCGACCCGGCGGAAACAGCGTTGCTCACACCCCTGGTTTCCGTGCACCCTGGTCGGGTGTTCAACGCGCTCTCCCCCGCAGGCCTGGCCTGGGACGAGGTCGACCCCGCCGACCACCCCTTCGACCCCGCTTCGGCGGCGCAGGTGGTCCACTCCCTCGGCCCGGCGCGGCGGGTACCCTCCCGGCTGGACCCCGACGCCGATCTGACCAAAGTCAACTGGGCCTGGGAGGTGGCCAAACCCTGGTCCGATGCCATGACGCACGTACTGATAGAGCGCTACGGCCGGTGGGCGGCGGGGTGGCGCTGGTCGCTCGGTGAGGGGGACGTCGACGGCGGGCCGGTCGGGAACTGGTGCTGCGGGTCGCACTCGATCACCACCCCGGAGCAGACCCTCGACCACGTCGTGGCGGCGCTGTGCGAGTGGCGTGACTGGCTGGAGCGCCTCGCGGAGTGGTTCGAGGCCTACCCCCTGGACCCGGAGACCCTGGTGGCGGACCGGATCCTGTGGGAGCGCACCGCCCGCAACCTGATCCTGCAGGTGGCCGACCGGACCGGCGCCGAGAGCGGCTGGTACGGGCACTGCCAGCAGGTCCTGGGCTGGTTCCTCAGCTACTGGGGTGTCGCCCCTGAGCTGGCTGAGCGGCTGGTGCAACAGGCGGTCGGCGGCCGGTTCAAGAGCTGGACCGCGCCGGACACCGTCCTGGCGGAGGACGTCGCCGAGCAGCTCGTCGGCCCGCTGCGCCCCCAGGACACCCACTGGTCACCGGACCCGGGCCAGCTCCTGGACCACCTGGAGCGCTGGCTCGCGGTGCGCGAGAGCGTGCCGTGGCCGGACGGCGAGGACAGCACGCACAGTGAACCGGTGACCCCCGCCCGCGACGGCGCGGCGGAGGACTTCCGCTCCTTCGACGCCGCAGTGGACCCCGCCCGCGCCGCCGGCCTCCTCACCGCACTGGATCTGGTGCGGGCCGACGCGGCGTGTGGTGCCGCGCTCGACTTCGAGTTGCTGCGCGGCTGGCAGCAGCACGTACTGGGCACACCTGAGCCACCACTGCTACGTGCCCACCCCGCCTTCGCCAAGGGCGGCGAGGAGCGCTACGGGATCGGCCCGGACACCCGCACCCGCCTCGACGCCTGTTTGGCGCAAGCCGCCGACAGCCGGCTCTCGCCGGCTGCCGGAGCGGCCCGGGCCTACCTGGATGTCTGCTTCTTCCACCCGTTCGACGACGGCAACGCCCGCGCCGCCCTGCTCACCTTGCTGTTCGTGCTGGCCCGCGCAGGCATCACACTCGACTCGGTGGTACTCATCCGCCGGTTCGGCCACCGGGCCGACGACCCGCAGGACGCGCTGAGCCTGTGCCGTTCCGTCGAGTTCCACCTCAGGCAGAACCGCGCCGCCGCTCAGTGACCGCCCGGTACAACCAGCGCCGCCCGGATCGCGGTCCCTGTCACAGACGACATCGGAACCTCGCCAGGCTGCGACACTGCCCTTCAGTACAGACACGACATCAGCGTTCAGCGACACACAGCACTGACCGGCAGGGCGCGGTCTGCCCGCGCGCTTCCTCCCTCGCGACCTCGGGCTCGGCCGCCCGGGCCTCCAGGCCCGGCTGGACGCCGCCCACGAGGACACCTGGCCGACCGTCCGGCCCCGCCGGACGGCCCGGCCCGCGAGTACCTGCACGTCAGTCTCGCCCAACGCCGGGACCAGCTGGTCGATCTCCTCCTCCAGTCGGGCGAGTTACTGGGAGACAGCGGAGGTGGTGAGGTGCAGCAGCCGGGTGGCGTCCACGACGCCGCCGCGCAGGGCGCGCAGACGCCGAATATCATGCTTCAGAGCTGTAGCGGTACTTCAGAAATTCTTGCTTGCCCGCAAGCTGCCCTTCACTGACCATCGAGGCATGACCGATACGAGTGAGCAGTGGCGGGTGCGGTTCGACGCCGAGGTGGGCTTCGCCAACGGCGGCGGCCTGCAGACCCAGGGGTTCCGGCTGGACGTCCCCGGGCCGGAGATCGAGGACGGCGAGCTCGGTGAACTGCTGGTGCGCCACCTCGGCCTGCTGATGGTCGAGGGGGTACGGATCACGAACCGGGAGGTCCTGCGCGAGCCGCACAAGGGCTCACGCGGCACGGCCGCTGGCGGGACCCCCACCGAACGCCGAATCGTGGACCTCAGCCACCCGATCCGCCCGGGCATGGTGACCTACCCCGGCCTGCCCGGCCCGGAGATCAGCGACCACCTCTCCCGGCACGCCTCGCGCGAACTGTACGCCCCCGGTACCGAGTTCAACATCGCCAGGATCTCGATGGTGGCCAACACCGGCACCTACGTGGACACCCCGTTCCACCGCTTCAGCGAGGGCCCAGACCTCTCCGCTGTGCCGCTGGAGCGGCTGACCGACCTGCCCGGCCTGGTCGTCCGGCTCGACGGCGCGCCGGGGCGCGCGATCGACCGCAGCCTGCTGCTCCCGCACGAGGTCACCGGCCGGGCCGTCCTGATCCACACCGGCTGGGACCGGCGCTGGGGGACGGACGCCTACGGCAGCGGGCACCCCTTCGTGACGGCGGACGCCGCCGCCTGGCTCGCCGAGCAGGGCCCGGCGCTGGTCGGCATCGACTCGGTGAACATCGACGACACCACCGACGGCACCCGCCCCGCGCACACCGCGCTGCTGGCGGCCGGCATCCCGGTGGTGGAGCACCTGCGCGGCCTGGAGCAACTGCCGCCGTCCGGCTTCCGGTTCTTCGCCGCGCCGCCGGCCGTCGAGGGCATGGGCACCTTCCCGGTCCGCGCGCACGCGCTGGTGGACGGGGAGCGGTGAGGGTGCTCTCAGCCCCGGCGCGGCGGCGGCTGGGCTGGCGGCGCCCTGCCGCTCGCCGCGAACGCGATGGCCTCCGCCGGGCGGATCGCGGCGAGCGGGGAAGCCTTCCAGCTGACGAAGCTGGGCGGCGCGGCGCTCACCGCCTGGACCGCGATCGGCCTGGCGTCGCCGGCCCGACTCCGCCGCCGTCCGGCGGCGCTCTGCTGACGGCACGGTCGGCCCGCCGGGTCCGGGGCGGTCCGCTGCCAGAGCCGCTGGTCCACCGGGTGTGCGAGATGGCCGGATTCGTCCTCCCGGGTTCCGCACCGGATGGACAGCCTGCACCTGGTGAACAGCCTGGTCGGCGCAGGCCTGAGGATGACGTTGCTAGCCGAGTCCGGCATCGAGCGCGACCGCTCGGACATCGCCTTCCGCCGCCTCGCCCGCTCACTCGTCGCCGACCTCCGCCACCCCTGGGAGAAGCCGACGGAACCGAACAAGCTCACCCCGCCCGCATCCGACGCGGGTTCAGGAACCTCCACGCGAAGGCCCCCACGCCGGCGCGTGCGCCGAAACCCGCCCGCCCCGGCCCCGGCCGTCCGCCCGGCTCGAAGAACCGGCAGCGTGCGACCCGCTATGAGGTCGGCAGAGTCCTGGCTACCGGCGAGGCTTACGTCCGGCCCGCTCACCACCAGAAGGGCACCAAGCCCCGGCGATCGAGCTGACAGAGGTACCCCAGGTCCGCCAGACTGCCGACGTGCGAATCGACGAGACAGCCAAACGGGCCGCGACCAGGTTGATGGTCTACGCGGGGATCATCATCGCCTCGCCCCTGCTGCTCGTCGCCGGGGCCCCGATCCGCACTCGGTACCTCCAGTACATCTACCGAGATGACGCGCCACCGGTCGTCGACAAGCCGAACGGGGTAGTCAGCGTCCACTACTACGTCGTGATGAATCCGCTCCTATACCGACTCTGCTGGCCGACACAGACCGTGATCTACCTCGCCCGGCGCTTTCGTTAAGCGACAAGGTGAGTGCCTGTTTCTGACCCCCAAGGCAGCAGGTCGACGAGCCATTGCCCGGAATGCGAAGTTTGCGGAAGCGTTCGGCGAACGGAAACTGATGGGGTGTGCGGGACGCGCGGGGCGGTCTTCGGGGAGACCTTCACCCGGGGGTCGGCGAACGCGGTCGGTGGGGACCGACTCAGCCTTGATCGTTCTCAAGTTGACCAGCAGCAACTTGGCTCTCGACTCACCTGGCACCAGGTTACCGACCCCGCAGAGTCCGAGGGCTCAGAAATAGGAACTCAGCAGTACGTCCGGGCCTTCTTGACTGCGGGTTCAACTCTTGTGATGTATCGTCCTGGCCGTTGGGAGTCGGTCGAGCCAGATCACCATGGCGTGATCGGCGGAGGCTGCGGCCTGGAAGAACTCGGTCAGAGGGATAAACAGGTCGCGGGCCCATTCCAGGGAGGTCGGCGAGTCCCAGATCTGGGAATAGACCTCGGCTGCGGCGAGTTCCTTGTGGTCAACGCCGTGGATCAGCTCGCCGTAGGTCATCCGGCTCAGCTTGTCGGCGGCCAGCCGTACCCGGTAGGCAGTCAGGTACCGCGGCGGTTCGTAGCCCCAGTCATCGGCCTCGGGGATGAGTTCCTCGCCAAAGACGATGTCGACCGGGAAGGCCAACCGCTTCAGCAGGAACCCCAGCAGATTCCAGGTCTGGTGCGTGGTGAAGTGCCGCGCTTCAGCTGGTGCCGTCTCCTCGTCCTCCTGGTCCTGAACGTCAGAGGCGAAGTCCAGGGCCCACTCGGGGTCCTCCAGTGCTCGGGCCAGCTCTCCGGGTGTGAAGCGCAGGTACTCGCCGTTCGTGCTCATGGGGCGGCAGCATACGGAGCGGTTCCGACAAGAGTTGCGGTTGGTCATCCCGCTCGGCGTGGTTTGGTGCCGATCTTGTGGTGGGTCGGTCGACGGTAGGGCTCGCCGGTGGCCAGGAGCAGGCCCACGTCGTAGCGGGTCGCGGGGCGGCGGTTCTTCGAGCCGGGTGGGCGACCGGGGCCGGGCCGGTGCTCGGGAGAGAGCGCCAGGTCCACCAGGGTCTTCACCGGCCCATCGGTGCACAGCACCGCGTCGGTCAGCTCGAACAGCGCGTCGCGCCGTCCGGTCAGGCAGTCGTAGAAGGCCCCCGGAAGCGTGACAGTTCCGCGAACGGCTCGCACTGCCCGCCCTGTTCCACCAGACTCACCATCACGGCCTTCGCGTCAAGTCCTTTCCCTCTTGGTCGAGTTCAGGTTCACGCGAAGGCCGTGCCGCTGTCCCAGGAACACTCGGAAGAGTGATCACTGTGCCCACGTGTTCGAAGCTGGACGATAGGCCTGGCGGGACCTCAGGCGATCAACGTCCCGCCGCCCGTCGTGACCGCTCGATTCGAGCGAGGGAACCGATGCCAACGACGGTGAGAGCAACGACCCCGAGTTGCTTGACCGTGTCTTCCCAGAGCAGGTTGATCATCCACTGAACTATGCCGTGCGTTTCATTCACGGGGGTGATCGTATGCAGAGCCCGAGTGCGTTTTTGCTGGTGAGGGCCAGATCGTGGCAACGATCTGGTGTCAGTTGAACGCAATGGCCGTGCCAGCACCCCAGGAGCGCCGGATCGATGATCACCAGGCTCGCAGGTTCGAGTCCGGACGTTAAACGACAAGCTGAGGCCGAACCGGCACCGCAACCGGCGAACCGCCCCAGCGTCTGTGTGAGGTGGGGCGATCCCGGGCGGCGCCGGCCGCGGGAACGGAACCAGGCCGAGGCCGCCGTGCACGCGCTCGGCGGCCAGATCCCCTGCGACGAGGAAGGCCATGGCGGCGGAGAACACGCTGGCGGGCGTCGCGGGACGGGCGAGGAGGTCCTGCCTCGCCCATCTCCCGGTAGAACTCGTTAGAACAGTCGGCAAGGAGTCGGAATAAATCCGCGCAGAGACTGCCGAGGACGCCCGACCCGACATCGCAGAAGGGCACAGGCCCGGCGCCTCCGAGAGATAATGGCCGGACAGTCGTCCATATCTTAACCTGTCGCGAATTGGGCAGCGGCGAAGCTCCGCAGTGAATTAACATGCATCGGGACGTGAACGCTCGACCCAGCTTTCCAACAGGGCCTTCATCTCCGATACCCCGTCACTGGGGCTCCACGACAGAGGGATCACCGAGTGGCACTCGTCCCGTACCGGGCATAGCGTGGAACTGGTCGAGTGCCGAAGCCGCTGCCTCTCGTCCTGCTGCAATCGCTGCAACAGGACGATAGGTGCCACTCGAATCGCACCAAATGGCGGGGCGCGTCACAGAGGTCGTCGACAGAGAAGGGTCGCTGGGCAATGTCATCTCCAGAGGAACAGCGTCGAAAGCTGGAGAGGGATCTCCGCCAGCATGAGCATCGCGCTGACCGCATCAATGAAGAGATTCGAAACCTCAATAACGAGCTGAGAATCCACAATGTTATATTGTCGCTCGGGCGAGACAAGAAGCTTCTGAACTTGCTCGATCAGCTGCGCGACGACGAAGTCCTGGCACGCAAATCACGTGAAATCGGCCGCTCGTTCTTCGAGCAACAAGGTGTTGAGCTCCCTCCGGAGATTCAGGTGGTGACCGGCGCCCCGACAGGCCAAGGGGCGAGGATACGCGGTGTCTTTCTCGACGATGCCGGGCGCGAGTACGAGGTGGTGTGGGACTCGCAGCGCGGGTTCGACGTGCATCCCGAAGTCCGAGCGAAGAACCCGCTGGACCTCACCCTGTCCCACGCCAAGGAACGGACCCAGCAGAGCACAGACTTCACCCTCACGGGGACTGGGTTCACTCCCAATGGGCAGGTTTCCATGAACATCTTCATGGAGCCGGGGCTCAACGTCCCGAACAGGGACATCGGAAGTGTATCCGCCAACCATCTTGGCGAGATCAGCAGGTTTCACCGCGCCTGGTACCTTCACGGTCCGGATCCTCAGACCAGGAACCCGGCTTTCATCGCAAGGGACGTGACAGAGGATCAAGCCGCGATCGACGAGGTTTCCAGCGCCTCTTGGTATCCCCTGTTGTGAACGCGGACTGAGCAGGCCTTCGAGTCGCCCGGGGCGAGGTCGACCCGCCGGCCGCCCTTTCTCCTGATGCTTGGCGATTCGACACCAGCGAGTGCTCAGGAGCCCCTCCTCACATGCGCCGAGCACCCGACGACCACCCTGTCGAGACGGCCGTTCGAGCACCAAACCCCCAGAGCACTACGACAACAGCTACTTACGCGTCGGGTGCTCCGGCAGGGCGAGCCAGTCCGACCAGGAGATCTCTCGGCCGAGGAACCGCGGCTGTTCGAACGGCCAGTCGGCGGCGATCCACTGCGGCACGAGCGTGTCGAGGGCCTGCTCGACCTTGCTGTCCACCAGGTCGTCCACCACCCACCAGGAGATCTCGCCGTCCGCGCCGGCCCTCTCCGGTGGGTCGATGTAGACACAGCCGAGGAGAGCTGTCTCCGCTGTGTCGAACAGCGCGTAGTTGAAAGACTGGTGTGCGGCGATCTCCTTCTCGTGCCGCAACAGGTCGGCCTGGTCGGCCTCGTAGGTCATGGTGGCTGCGGGCCAGCCCCAGGCCGGGCCGAAGATGGTCCACAGCCGCTCGCGCGAACCCATCACAGCCGGATAGTCGAGCGGAGTGTCCGCCTCCCGGATCGGCCGCAGGTGATGACCCCCTCCCGGCAGCGGTACCAGGACAGGATGGACGAAGTTGTCGGGGAGCCAGCTCATAGCGCCCGACCGTAGCAGCGCGCGGCCGTCCGCTCCTCTGGATTTTCCCCGTATACCGCCAGGCCCTGCTCTCCTGCCGGGCAGTACCCGTGTTCTCTCGATCGAGACTCCCGTTCGATCGAGAGAAATATGATCGACTCATGGTCATGAGCCGAGGCGCCTTCGACGACGTTCCCTTGAGAACGCTGTTCCCCCTGCTGTCCGCTGCTGCCGTTGAGTCACTGCAGCACACGGCTCACGCCGTTGACGCCGCTCAGCCTGAGCCTGCCGCCACGAAGTGGGAATGGAACCTGGAGCATGCCGCGTTCGCTGGTCCGCAGTCCGGGACCCATGTGATCCTCCTTCTGGACGTTGTTCAACACTCAAGCGGGATGGACTGGTTGGAGTTCCAGCTTCAGGTCGGCTGGACGGAGGAAGGCCAGCACGAGGTGACCGCGGCGGTCAACGTGAGCTGCTGGTGCGAGACCGACCACGGCACCCACGACGTCGATGTCCTGAGCATCGTCGTCGGTGACGGGACCTCGCTGCCGGAGGCCTTCACGGCCGGTGCCGAGCGTATGGCGACATGGCTGGCAGATCCCCGGGACGCAGACTTCTGGCGCGCCCAGGAGAACCTACCGGCCCGCCGCATCCGATCGACGGTGCAGATGACAACCGCACGCGCGGGCACACGATCAGCACCCTGAGTAGACTCCGCCGGACCCCGGCGGTTCGTGGTGGCGTCCGGTCAGACTGCGTCAGGCCCCGAGAAGTATCCGCTTGCGGAGGAGATCGAGGCCTGGCACACCGCTGCAGTCCTGACGCTCGATCAGCTCTACTCGTGTCACCCGACCCTCGACCTGGACGGAGCTCCACGGAAGGGACAAGCCGGCGGTGACGGCCTTCATGGCTGCCAGGAGCCGGTGGTGGTCGAGGCTGCTGGTCCGCGGGTGGAAACGGCCGCGCGGACGGTGGAAGCGTCGTTGGAAGCGGCCTCGGCGCGGGCCCCCGGTACGGCTCGGAGGCTGCCCTTGCGGACGTTGACGACGCTGAGGCACAAGCGTGTCGGCGATGCCGACGTAGCTGCAGTCGAAGGCCTCACACAGGATGTACAGCGCCCGCTCCTCCGTGGGTGTCGGCGTCGCCGGCACCAGGAGCGGCGCGAGTCCGAGCTCCTCGGCCTGCTGCGCGCCGGTCGCGGGACCTCCGGCGGTGTCGGCGGGCTCGGGCAGGCACCGGGTCGAGGGAGGGCCGCCTGCGCGAGCGGGCGGACTGACCGCGCTGCTGGAGGCGGTGCTTGCCGGCCTGGCGTCCCCCGACACCGGAGGCTACGCCGCCGCGCAGACCGCGATCATGTGTGCGGTAGGGCCGGCCGGCCCTCGGCGGCGTCGAGCAGGACGCGCGTCAGGGCGGAGAACCCCTCGTAGGCGGCGTCGTCTCCGACCGACACCGTCCACAGCACCTGCGGCAGCGCCCGGGCGTCGACCCGGTGGGCGCCGACCGCCAGCGGGGCGCGTTCGGCGGCCAGGCGCACCCGCTCGACCGAGGCCAGCACCTCGGCGGTGGTCGCGCCCAGGTGGTGGCGGTCGTCGTGGCCGGCCGCCCAGGCGGCCCAGGCGGTGAGTACGGCCCCCATCGCGGGGCCCTGGGTGGCGGTCAGGTCGGGACCGAAGCGGTCCGGGTCCATGGCGGCGTCGAACACCGCCCGTCCCACCCGGCCGGGGAACAGGTGGAGGTAGACCTCGCCGAGGTAACTCCCGTAGGACGAGCCGAGGTAGGCGATCGTCGGCTCGCCGAGGACGGCGCGCACCAGGTCCAGGTCCCGGGCGGTGCTGCGGGTGGAGGCGTGCGGCAGCACGGCGCAGCACGGCGCGGAACGGGGCGCATCGGGCCGCGAGGCCCTTGGCGAGCTCGGCGGCCCGCTCGAAGCCCAGCCGGTCGGGGCCGGCCGCGCCGGGGCCGGCCGTCGGCCAGCCGCAGTCGAGGGGGGTGCTGGCGCCGACGAAACGCGGGTCCATGCCGACGATGTCGTAGCGGGCGCCGAGAGCGGGGGCGGCCTGCCGCAGGGCGAGGGCGAGCGAGCGGGCAGGGACGCCGGGGCCGCCGGGGTTGTAGAGGAGGGTGCCCAGCCGGTGGGCGGGGTCGGTGGCGGGCAGCCGGGCAAGGGCGATGCTGAGCGTGCGTCCGTCGGGGCGGCGGTAGTCGAGGGGGACGGTGACCTCGGTGCAGTGGGCGCCGGCGGCGTCGAGATCGGCGCCCGCGGCGTCGTCCGGGCCGCTCGCGCAGGGGTGCCAGAGCGGCCGCTGGCCGCGGCGCAACGCGGCAAGCGGGTCCGCAGCCGCGGTGGCGGTGGCGGTTCGCGCAGTGGCGCCGAGTGCCGGTGCGGCTGCCGCGGTGAGGAGGGTCAGGGTCATGGCCAGCGCCGCCACAGCGGCGGGGCAACACGCCTGTTCGAGCTCCTGCTCGACCGCTCACCGCAGGCGTTCCAGCGCTTCGCCGAGGACTACTACGAGGTTCCCGTGGACCTGGAAGCGGTGCGCGACGTGTATGCCTCGCGACCCCTGAACCAGACGCTCGCGTCATCGCTGAACCCGGAGGTCGACCTCACAGACGTGGCCGAGGACATCGCCGAAATCGGCTACCCACAGCCGGACTGGGACCGGGTCTGAGCCCACGAAAGCGGGCTTGCCTGCCGCGATGACGCTGCTCGTGGCCGACAGCGCCCCACTGGAGCTGCAGGGCTCCCCCACGGGGAAGGTCCCCGGCGGGGAGGTCAGCGGCGACGTGCCGCACAGTCTGCCGGTGCCTTCGCCTGAGCAAGCCCAGGCGGGATGCGGAGATCCGGCCGACCGCACCCTGCGCCTGCCGAGTTGCCCTGCCGCCGGCCACCCTGCGGGTTCAGCGGCGTCCGCGGGCGAAGTACGCGGACGGCACGCGGGAACAGACAGCGGCTTGGAGCCCGTACCCCGTGCCGACGGGCGAGACAACCTTCACCAGCTACGCCGACATCCAATCGGCAATGACCTTCAACGACCACACCGGTGAGGTTCGAGCGAACCACATTCGAGGGCACGACGGCCCTGCGCCTGCGCTACGCGAACGTCCAACTGAGCCGGGCGGCCCTGGCCGTGTCCCCGCCTGCTGTCCCGGAGCACATCGGCCCGAACGAATGAGGGCTCTCCCGTCGGAATCCCAGCAAGCGCCAGGATGCCCCGGCACCGTCGGTTCACTCAGATCGAGCCGGGCGGCGTGCGCGGTATCCGCGGCTGCCACGGATTCCCGGGACAACTTCCCAACCCCCCGCGCGGTTCCTGCGCCAGAGCCTACGATCCCGGTGTGACTGAACCCTCGGACTACGAGTTTGAAGCATGGCGCGACATCCAGCGTTTCACAGGCCGCCCGCTGTCCCGGAGAATGGGCGAGGCCGGCGAGCAGCTGGCCGTCGGTGCAGCGAAGCTCGGCAGGCGCGCGGCCAAGCGGTTGGAGAGCCACCCACGGGCCCTCTCCGCAGTGACGCGTGGGCAGGAGATCGTCGCCGGGGGAGCCCGGAAGGCGGGTACCGCCGCGCGCAGTGCCGCCGACGCGATGCCCGACTGGAGCGGCGTGGTCGTCCAGTCCACCCGGCAGACGGTGGGGCGGCTGTCGCGAGCGGGACTGACCCCCGCTCGGGTGGTGAAGCGCCATCAGAAGCGCGGTCACGACGTGTCGTCGCTGGCCGACCTTCGCCGGCTCGACCTGGAGCAGATCGACGCGGTGCGGGGGCGCGCGGCCAGTTGGTACTACCCGGCCGCCGCGGCGCTGTCGGGAGCGACCGCGGGGTTGGTGATCTCGGGCGGGGAGCTGGTCGTCGCCGCCTCCGCAGGGGCCGCGGCAGCTCCTTCGGGAGGCATGATCGTGGGCGCCCTCGCCGGCGACGCCGCGATCGTCCTCGGACTGGCGTCCCGGGTGGTCGGCCATGTGTCGCTGTTCTACGGCTACGACCCCGAATCGCCCGCCGAGAAGCTGTTCGTGATGTCCGTGGTCAACGCCGGCACGGCGGCGTCGTCCTCCGCCAAAGTCGCCGCAATGGGCGACATATCCCGGCTCACCCAGGCACTCGTGCGAGGCAAGGCGTGGGATGTCCTGAGCGAGTCTGTGGTCACGAAGGTCTCTGTGCAGTTCGCCAGAGCATTCGGCATACGCCTCACCAAGAAGGGCCTCGGCAAGGTCGTTCCCGGAGTCGGGATTCTCGTGGGCAGCACCCTCAACTGGTCCATGCTGGAGCGGATCGTCGACACCGCTGACATGGCCTACCGGCGCCGCTTCCTCATCGAGAAGTACCCGCACCTCGGCGACGAGGAGGCGACCGGTTCGTTCCTCGACACCGACGAGGACGGCGTGGACTCCGATGACAGGCCGATCAGCGTCCTCGCCGAACTCTCCGAGGCAGGCGGACCCCACCTTCCCTGATCTACCAGGCGGTCTCGCCGTGCTGTTCGGCAGGTCTCGACGTCCCACCCACCACGCGAGCGCAACGCTGTTGGTGATACCCCGGGCATGGCTGATCGCCGCGCAGCGCGCCTCGGGGCTCCTCGGCGTACACCGTCACCCGGGCCGGCGGGTAGCGGTGCGGCCCGATGACGTTGCCGCGCCGGAACACCTCGACGATCCCCCGGTCGACCTGGATGGGCAGACGCCCGTGCCGGAAACCCGCGGCTCCGCCGCTTCCGCGTCAGACCACTCTCCGGTCGACGAGCGCGGCCACCTCGGTGA
>NZ_JAQYWW010000554.1:0-215 GCF_036322525.1 Streptomyces sp. BE20
CCGCCAGCGCCGCGTCACACTCCCCGCTGCGCAGCGCCTGCACCGCCAGGTGCAGAGCGACCAACGAGGACGAGCACGCCGTGTCGACCGTGACCGCCGGACCCTCCAGACCGAAGGTGTACGACACCCGGCCCGACGCGATGCTCCCGCCGGTGCCCATGAAGCCCTCGGCACTGTCGTCCGAGGCCCCCAGCACCATCGAGTAGTCGTTGTAC
>NZ_JAQYWW010000555.1:0-325 GCF_036322525.1 Streptomyces sp. BE20
CCACCCCCCCCCCCCCCCCCCCCCCCCCCCCCACAACCACCGCCACCCGCTTAAACGTGAATCAGAGCACAGAGATTTGTCAAGTTGTCTGCTCTTCAGATGTGTGGTCATGCGAGCGCCGCAGGCTCGGCCCGCCGGCACCCGTCTGCCAAGATCGGCAGAGCGTAGTTCGGAAAGAGTGTGCAATGCAGTGTAGATCTCGGTGGACGCCGTATCATTAAAGTCGGGGGGGGGGTGGGGGGGGGGGGGGGGGGGGGGGGGGGGGGGGGGGGGGGGGGGGGGGGGGGGGGGGGGGGGGGGGGGGGGGGGGGGGGGGGGGGGGGGG
>NZ_JAQYWW010000556.1:0-377 GCF_036322525.1 Streptomyces sp. BE20
CGAACGCGCACGTGATTCTGGAGGAGCCCCCGGCGACCGAGCCCGTGTCCGCGCCGGTGCCGACGCGGTTGCCGATCGTGCCGGTGGTGCTCTCCGGTCACACCTCCGAGGCTCTGCGGGCTCAGGCCGCGCGCATGTTGCCCTCCGCCGGAGAAGGCGGGGACCCGGCGGTGGCGCTCGGCGCCGCCGCGATCCGGCGTGCTGCGTTGTCTCACCGGGCGGTGGTCCTCGCCGGTGGGACCGGTGAGTTGATCGGTGTCCTGGGCGCGGTAGCTTCCGGTGCGGGTGGTCTGACGGGTGTTGCGGGTTCTGGTCGGGTGGCGTTCCTGTTCACGGGGCAGGGTGCGCAGCGTGCGTCGATGGGCCGGGGGTTGTAC
>NZ_JAQYWW010000557.1:0-252 GCF_036322525.1 Streptomyces sp. BE20
TGCGAACTCGGCGCGCAACCGGCGCGGGCCCCAACCCTGAGCTCGGTACACCACACACCACAACACAACACACCGTCACACAACACGAAACCATACTTCCGGGAGGGGGGACCCCGCATCCACCGGCGAGCGCGGAACGAACCCCTGGTCGTAGAGCTAGTCCTCCCCGCAAGCGCGGGGGTCAGCCGTCCCAATGCGTCGACCCGCACTCACGGACCCAGAACGAAATAGAAAACTACATAAAACCATTAA
>NZ_JAQYWW010000558.1:0-485 GCF_036322525.1 Streptomyces sp. BE20
ACCTCCCCGGCCTCGCCCGATCCCTCAACAACCTCGCCAACCACCAGTCCGACGTCGGCGACCGGGCAGCCGCCCTGACCTCCGCCACCGAAGCCGTCGCCCACTACCTCAAGCTCGCCGACACCGGCCCCACCCCCGACGGCCGCCGCCTCGAGCGCGCCCTCGCCCTCGGCCCCCTCAACCCCCCCCAGGCCGTCGACCGCGACCCGTCGCCGGCCCACGCCACCGCCACCGACGCCGTCACCCACTACCGCACGCTCGCCGACACCGACCCCCGCGCCCACCTCCCCGGCCTCGCCGGATCCCTCAACAACCTCGCGAACCGCCAGTCCGAGGTCGGCGACCGGGCAGCCGCCCTGACCTCCGCCACGGAGGCGGTCGGCCACTACATCGAGCTCGCCGACTCCGGGCCCTCCCCCGACGCCTTCCTCATCAAGCTCGCCGACGCCCTCTGCACCCTCTCCGCCCAACAGGCCGACAACGGC
>NZ_JAQYWW010000559.1:0-380 GCF_036322525.1 Streptomyces sp. BE20
GGGGGGCCCGGCACCGCCAAACAAAAAAAAAAAAACAAAAACACCCAAAAACCAAAAAAAAAAAAACAAAAAAAAAAAAAAAAAACAAACACACCCAAAAACCCCCACCCCACAAAAAAAAAAAAACAAAAAAAAAAAAAAAAAAACCAACACACAAAACCAAAAAAAACTACGAGCGGTCTGACCCAACACCACACCCCAACACACACCCCACACCACACCCCCAAAACAAAACAAAACCAAAAAAAAAAAAAAAAACAAAAAAAAAAAAAAAAAAACAACACCCGACCCCCCCCCCGGCGTGAGTGTGGTTAATAATCATAAAAAACCCCTGAAGAGGCAATGAAAGAAAAAAAAAAAATAAAAAAAAAAACAAAATA
>NZ_JAQYWW010000560.1:0-234 GCF_036322525.1 Streptomyces sp. BE20
CGGGCGCTTGCCATCCCGCCGAAGGCACCCGTGCCTTCCGAATGACTCAGGCGGACCCCCGCGTGCTCGGGGATGACGCGCGCAGGTCCTGCACCCCCTCGCACCCCGCCGGCTGACCCCCGCGTGCGCGGGGAGGACCGCCCAAGTATGCGGTTGCTGGCGTCGACATTCGGCTGACCCCCGCGGGCGCGGGGAGGACTCTCCCTGCCCCAACCACGGCGTGACGAGCACCGG
>NZ_JAQYWW010000561.1:0-405 GCF_036322525.1 Streptomyces sp. BE20
CCCCCGCCGCCCGGCTGACCCCCGCGGGCGCGGGGAGGACCCCTTGTTATTGCTCCTGAGCCCCCCGAGTTCGTGACTTCCGTGGAGTGCGGTGCGATGACAGACGCTCGTCCGATCTTTCGGCCAAGGTGACCGGCTGACCCCCGCGGGCGCGGGGAGGACTGCGCGACGTCCCCGCGGCCGACGCCGCCGAGCGGCTGACCCCCGCGGGCGCGGGGAGGACCCCGACGCGGCGCAGATCTACTCCGGGCTGACCGGCTGACCCCCGCGGGCGCGGGGAGGACTGCCGGTGGTCGCCTCCGGAGTCCCGGAACAACGGCTGACCCCCGCGGGCGCGGGGAGGACTTGCCCTCGCCGATCCACTGCTGTACTAGGAAAGTGTGACCGCCGCTGGCGCGGGGAGGA